>NZ_JACHFL010000005.1:0-300000 GCF_014201875.1 Deinococcus humi
GGCGGGCTCTTCGGGGCCATTCTCTTGGGGGGGGGGGGGTGTGGGGTGGGGGTTGTTGGCCGGTGAAGGCCCCCGCGGGCGGCCCGGGTGGGGGGGGGGGGGGGGGGGCCGGCCGCGCCCCCCCCCCCCCCCCCCACTCCCCCGCCTAGACCGCTGGCCCTCGGCCTTTCCCTTTCCCCATTACACTGCCCGCATGCACCCCAGCGCCGCGTACTTTTATTGGCCCCGTTTCCACCGGGCCTAGCGTCGCGCTGTTTCCACCTTCGACCGCCCGGTAGCTGCCCCGCAAAGGCCACCGGGCGGCGCTTCTTTCCCATATTTAAGGAGACCCGCCCATGCCCCAGCTTTCCCACGTCGAACGGTCCAGCGAACGGCCCAGTCCTGAGCCTCACACCCCCCCAAAGAGCCGCACTGAGAACCTGAACGTCTCCAGCTTCACGCCGCTGCCCACGCCCCGCGAACTCAAGACCGCGCTGCCGCTGACGCCGGGGGCCGAGCGCACCGTGCTGGCGGGGCGCCGGGCGGCGCAGGCCATCTTGCGCGGCGAGGACAGGCGGCTGCTGGTCGTGGTGGGGCCGTGCAGCGTTCACGACTCCGGCGCGGCGCTGGAATACGCCCGCCGTCTGGCCACCCTGCGCGAACGGGTGGCGGGGACGCTGGAAGTCCAGATGCGCGTCTACGTGGACAAACCGCGCACGACGGTGGGCTGGCGCGGCTTCCTGATGGACCCCGACATGACCGGCGAGAACGATGTGGGCCGGGGCCTGGCCCTGACCCGCCGCCTGATGCTGGAGGTAGGCGAGCTGGGCCTGCCGGTCGCCACCGAACTGCTCGATCCCTTCGCGCCGCAGTACCTGTTTGACGCTGTGGCCTGGGCCTGCCTGGGGGCGAGGACCACCGAATCCCAGACGCACCGGGTCATGGCCAGTGCCGTCAGCGCCCCGATGGGCTTCAAGAACGGCACCGGGGGCGGCCTCAAGCTGGCCGTGGACGCGATGGTGGCGGCGGCGCACCCGCACGTCTTTTTCACCGTGGACGACGACGGCCGTGCGTGCATCGTGCAGACTCAGGGCAACCCCAACGGTCACCTCATTCTGCGCGGCGGGAAGAACGGGCCGAACTACGCGCCGCAGTTTGTCAGGGAGGCCGCCGAGCTGATCACGGCGGCGGGCCTGGAGGCAGCGGTGATGGTGGACTGCTCGCATGCCAACAGCGGCAGCGATTTCAGGAGGCAGGGCCTGATCTGGCGTGACGTGGTGCAGCAACGCACCGGCGGCCAGCACGCGATCCGTGGCCTGATGCTGGAAAGCAACCTATTGGAGGGCAAGCAGGCCGTCCCGGCCAATCCAGCCGACCTGAAATACGGCGTCAGCGTCACCGACGCCTGCGTGGGCTGGGATGAAACCGAGGCCCTCCTGCTGGAAGCCGACGCGGCTTTGCGCGGCTGAATGGGGGCGGAGGTATTGAAGAGAGGAGCTAAACTCAGAACCGGAAATGCGGGGACACCCCCGCATTTCCGGCTCCGCCTAACGCCCACTCCTACTTGGTCTGCGACAGCCGTTCCAGGACCAGACGGCTGACCGTCTTGAGGGTCTCGAACACGCCCACGCCCTTGTCGGCCATGGCCTCGAACAGTTGCAGTTCGCCCCGGGGATCGATGACCGCGCGGATCATGCTGGCGGGCAGGGCGTCGGGCAAATCGCGCTTGTTGATCTGCAACACAATAGGCACGTCACGAACGTTGATGCCGTGTTCGGCCAGATTCTCGCGCAGGTTGCGCATGCTCTCGGCGTTGGCACGCAGGCGGTTGGGGGCACTGTCGGCCACAAAGACGATGCCGTCCACACCGCGCAGGATCAATTTGCGGCTGGCATTGTAGAAGACCTGACCTGGCACGGTGTACAGATGGAAGCGGGTCTTGAAGCCCTGCACGCTGCCCAGGTCGAGGGGCAGAAAGTCGAAGAACAGGGTGCGCTCGTCCTCGGTGGCCAGCGAGACCATCTCTCCGCGCAGGTGGCCAGGCACCTTGGAAAAGACCTGCTTGAGGTTGGTGGTCTTGCCGCTCATGCCGGGGCCGTAGTACACGATCTTGCAGTTGATTTCGCGGGCCGCGAAGTTGATGGTGCTCATGGGCTGGTGCCTCCTTGGGCGGATTCAGAAGAGGGGGGCGAGGGACGGATCAGCTGGGGCCGAGCCAAGACGTGGAGGCTTAACCCAGCAGATCGTCAAGCAGGGAGGTGGCCCCCGCACTGAAGTCGCTGTCGAGCTGGATCTCGGGGAGGTCCTTGAGTTCGTCCAGAATGGCGGCGAGTTGCGGCACCGTCTTCTTGGAATAGACCTTGACCTTCCCCAGCGGCACGCTGGAGTCGAAGATCAGGGTCAGCAGCGCCTGATCCCCCACCGATTCCACGTACAGGGTGCCGTTCTCGCCCTGGTGAATCTGCTCGCTGAAGGTGCGCTCGCCCAGCATGTTGGCCAGCGCGGCCGTGGCGGCGGCGTTGCTGGCCACCAGCGTTGCCACGCTGTCCAGCGCGGGCGGACGCGGGGCCCACAGTGCCTCCTTGTGGGACAGCACGAAGCCCTTGCGGTCTACCAGCAGACCGTAACGCACGCCGGCGGCGTCCAGCAGCTCCTGAATAAGCGCGTCCACGCGGGCGTAGGCTTCCCCGTACAACGCGAGTGAGGGTTCGATCATGAGATGCAGTATATGAACAGAGGCCAGCACAATAACCTGACGGCGAAGTGGGTGAGTGCCGAAAATGCCCCATTGGTCCTGCCCCTGGGCACCCGGTCCCGCACCCAGACGCTAGACTCCCCCGCGTGAAGTTCGGGCAGAAGATGGCAGGCGAGAGACGAACGCGGACCCTGGGGCTATGGCTGCTGATCGGCGCGGGTCTGTTGAGCGGAATGGCAACGGCGCGGCCCACCGCCATCGGTGGGGTCAGGCAGAGTGCCGGGGTGGATTCCAAGCTGCTGGGCGGCACCGAGATGCTGGCGGTGTGGACCCTGCCGCGGCTGGGGGTCTCGGTGCGCAACGATCCGCTGGACCTGCGGCTGCTGCTGGGCAAGCGGGAACTGCGGTATGCACCCGGCCGGGGCTGGACGGCGCTGGGGTTGACGCTTAGCGGCAAGCTGCCTGATCCCGTGACTGAGGGCGGCAGCCTGCATGTGCCGCTGCGGGCGCTGGAACTGCTGGGCGTCCGGATTCTGACCGACACGCCCGGCCTGCTGGGCTTTGCCACGCCCGCCAGGGTGCCCACAGCGACGCTGCTACCCTCGGACGGCGGCCCAGAACGACCAGTGATCAGACCGCCCGTGACAGTGTCCCCCCCTACATCCGCGCAGACCCAGCCTGCCGCCCTTCAGCCCACCCCGCCTGCCTCCACGGCACCTGCTCCAATCACGGCTCCAGTCACGCCACCTGCGGCAGCGTCCCCCAGCCTCCAGCCCGTTCCAAGCCTGCCCGCGCCACCGCCGCCCCTGACGCCCATCCTCAGCGTGCCGAAAGTGGCGAATCTGGACACCGTGCGGATCAGCCGGACCCTGTACCGCACGGTAGAGGTCCAGCGGGTGGTGCTGGACCTGAGCGCTCCAGCGTCGCAGGTGGTGTCGCGCGAGACGGGCGGGCTGGGCCTGTTCCTGCCGGGCGTGACGGTGACCGGCAGCCAGCAGACGCTGCCGGGCGGCGACACCCTGACCCTGGCCCAGACCACAGCGGGCGCGGCCCTGCGGCTGGCCACCGGGGGCGGACGCAGCGAGATCTTCACGCTGGAAGATCCGTTCCGCGTGGTCATTGACACCACCACCTACACCGACGCCAGCGTGCCGCCGCCCATCAACCCCGACGACCTCCCCGCCGGAGTGACCTACCGCAACCGGGGTCTGCTGCACCTGTTGAGCTTCGATCCGGCGATGTTCCAGCCGCGCGTAGTGAGCGCGCCGCTGGGCCGGTCCCTGTCGGTGCCGGATCTGGTGAAGTCGGCGGGCGGGGTGGCCGGGGTCAATGGCGGGTATTTCGATCCCAGAACTGCCCTGCCCGTCGATCTGGTGGCGGTGGGCGGCCTGATGACGGCGGCCAGTCTGGAGAAACGGGCCACGGTGGGCTTTACCGCCGGAGGCGAGGCGCTGTTCGGTTATCCACGTCCGCGCTACGTCCTGAGTGGGCCATTTGGCAGCGTCACGGTCAACAGCGTGCGTTCTGCCCCCAACGCCGCGCTGCTGACCGCCTTCGTGGGCGACGGCAAAACGTCGGTGGGCGGCGCGGGGCTGACCACCCTGCTCGTGGCCCCCGGCAGCGCCAGCGTGACCCGGGCCGCAACCGGGCAGTTCATCGCCCCGGCCAGAACGCTGGCCTTTACCTTCGATCCGGCGCACTTTCCGGCCCTGCCCCGCGAGGCGGGCGCGGCCCTGAACGTCACCCTGAACTGGCAGGCCACCGACGCCCCCTGGGAGAGCGCCGTGGACGCCCTGAGCGCCGGGCCGCTCCTGGTGCAGGGCGGCAGGGTGGCCATCGATCCGCGCCGCGAGGGCTTCAACACCGCCGCTGGCGTCTGGCGGTCCACCCGCCAATCGGCGCTGGGCACCCTGAACGGCCAGCCCACCATCGCCTACTTCGAGCACGGCACCCCCGAAGCCTTCGCCGCCGCGCTCGTCGGAGCGGGCGTGCGCGACGCCGTACGGATGGACAGCGGCAGCAGCGCCACCGCCTATGTTCAGGGCGGCTACGCGGGCCTGGGCGCTTACCTGAACACGATCTGGAGCCAGCCGGTGCCAAACGCGATCGTCTTCGTCCCACGCGGTGTGGCAGGCAGGAAGTAGTTTTACCAAGGACAGAATCCTCTATCTATATAAGTCAATGACAGAATCCCGTGTCCGGGTTTAGACTGCTGCCCAGGCCACAGCTGGCGGGCCAGAGGGGGACGGCATGAAGAAGGACCGTTTCATCGTGTGGCGACAGGACACCAGGATTCGGGTTGGGACTGAGGCGGATGGCATATTGTCGCCCTCCATGGATGCAGCACCAGCGCCGTCCATGAGCCTGGAAATCCAGACCCTGGATCACCGCGAGTTGCCCGATCTGCTTCAGGAAACGGGCGTGCAACTGGCTGCCCCCAGCATTCCCATGCGCCTGATCCGTCCGGTGCGCCGCTCGGAGGCCAGCCCCACGGCAACCGGTCCCACCTGGGGCGTGCAGGCCGTCAGGGCCGACACCAGTTCGCAGAACGGCCGGGGCGTGACCGTTGCCATTCTGGACACGGGCATTGACCCTGAGCATCCAGCCTTCGCGGGCGTGAACCTGGTGCGGCGCGATTTCACACTGGAGGGCGGGGACGCAGACGGCGGCGTGGACGCGCAGGGGCATGGCACCCACTGCGCCGGAACGGTCTTCGGACGCGATGTGGCAGGGCAGCGCATCGGCGTGGCCCCCGGCGTGGAACGTGCGCTGATCGGGCGGGTGCTGGGTGCGGACGGCAGCGGCAGCAGCGAGGGCATCGCGCGGGCGCTGGCCTGGGCCGTGCAGGAGGGTGCACATGTGGTCAGCATGTCGCTCGGCATGGACTTTCCGGGGCTGGTGGCCGAACTGATCAAGCGCGGGCTACCCGCCGAGCTGGCCACGTCGCAGGCCCTGCTGGACTACCGCGCCAACCTCAACCTGTTCGGTGCGCTGGCCGCCTACGCTCGCAGTTACGGCGGCGACACCACCCCCACACTGCTGATCGCCGCCGCCGGCAACGAGAGCCGCCGTCAGCAGAACCCCGACTGGGAAGTGGGCGTCGCGCCCCCGGCCACCTCGGACGGGTTTATCTCGGTGGCGGCAGTGGGGCTGGGCGCAGAGCAGAAGCCGGATCAGGGGCTAACCGTCGCGCCGTTTTCCAATACGGGCGCCACCCTCAGCGGCCCCGGCGTGAACGTGACCTCGGCCAGGCTGGGCGGTGGCCTGGTGGCCTACAGCGGCACCAGCATGGCAACGCCCCATGTCGCGGGGGTGGCGGCGCTGTGGTTTGGGGCGTTGATCGAGGCTGGCGACCTGACCCGGAATACGGTCGAAACTGCCCTGAAGGGAAGTGCCACCCGTCAACCGCTGATTGCAGGTGTGGACAAGCTGGACGTGGGCCTGGGGCTGGTACAGGCTCCGCAGTAGAGGACTTCAAAACGCCGAACTGCTCACACAGCACCGGATTATTGCGGTGAGCCGCACGGGCCTGCTGACCGTCAGACCACTCCTATTAGGCTTCCACCCGCAACATCTCCAGCAGACGCAGGTACGCCTGTGCCGTCACCTGCACGTCGCCGTAACTGCGGTGGCGTCCGCCGGGAGCGAAGTTCAGGCCCAGCCGCTCGGCCAGCACGGTCAGATTGTGGGCACGCTCACGCGGAAAGGCACGGCGCGAGAGTTGCACGGTGCAGTATTCCGCCGCCGGTTTCCACACCAGACCATGCCGCCGGGCATTGGCGCGCATGAAACCACTGTCGAAGCCGATATTGTGGGCCACCACCGCCGAGTCGCCCACGAAGTCCAGGAATTCGGGCAGCACCTCGGGCATGGTGGGGGCGTGGCGGACCATCTCGTTGCTGATGCCGTGAATGCGCTCCACACGCCAGGGAATCAGCAGCGGCTCGCCGAATTCGCCCACCGGGCGCACCAGCGTTTCATACTTCTGCGATTCCTCGACGCGGCCATCGACCACCCGCACCGCGCCGATCTCCACCACCGCGTCGCGCTCCGGCGAGAGGCCTGTGGTTTCCAGATCGAAGACGACGACGTTCACGCCGCGTAGGGTAGCGCGAGAAACGGGGTGTGACCCAAAGGGGCTGGGTGAGGATCAGGACAAATCACTGGCCGCCCCGGCCCTCTAGACCGTTTCCAGCCCCATCAACGCCCCCACCGCTTCCTCCTTGCCCTTGGCCTCCACCTCAATCCACCCCACGTCGGCGTAGGCGGCAGGAAGCTGGTTGATCAGGTGGCTATGGCGGCGGTCCTGCGGCCCCTCGATACCGTTGGACAGGTGAATCACCTGCCAGTCGGGCGGGGTCCAGGTGGCGCGTGCCTTAAGCACCCATTCGCGCACGGCGGGATCATCCTGATCTGGCAACTTGTCGTGAATGACATGGTGGTGCCCGTCGTAAACCATCGGAACGCCCGTCGCCTCGCACACCGGCAGCAGATCGGCAGGACCGTAGGCGAATTCGTCGTTCTCCAGCCCCAGGCGCAGGCGGGCGGCGTCAGGCAGATCGGGAATGACCGCGGTCAGCTCGGTGGCGCGGCCCCCCTTGCCGCCGTGCAGCAGCAGCAGGTTCCAGGGACTGCGCTCCAGCCCCATGCCGTCCATCACGCGGGCGTGCGAGTTCAGGGCATGAACGCTGCGGACCCGCACATCGGGGGTATCGCTGTTCAGGACGATGAACTGTTCAGGGTGCATCAGGACCCGAATGCCCTGATCCACGAAGGCCTGTCCTGCCTCCCGCAACTGGGCCGACAGTGAGGTCAGCACCGCCTCCCCGGTGTCGTCGCCGATCAGGTCCAGCATGGGAAAGAGGCTGGCGCTCATGCGGTACAGCCGGATGCCCCGCGTGGCGCAGAAGTCGGCGGCGCCGCGCAATCTGGAGATGTTGTCGGTGTATAGGTCCAGCAGCTTGGCCTCGCGCTCGGACGGCGACAGCGCCCGGTAGCGGCTGAGCGTCACGGTGCGGAAGCGGACCTCCGGCCCCACGGTCAGGCAGACCAGACCGTAAGCAGGACGTGGATTCCCGCTCACGAGGCACCCTTCGCCGCTGCACGGCACCGGTCCGAACAGTATTTGACGTTGTCCCAGTCGCGCTCCCACTTCTTGCGCCAGCTGAAGGGGAGGCCGCACACCGGACAGACCTTGCTGGGCCGCTCGGAGGGTTTGCGGCCCCCACCGAAGGCCTTGCTGGCGGCCTTAGCGGGCATATGGCAGGCCCAGCGCGGCCAGCGTCAGCCGCGTCAGATCGGAGGGCGAGTCCTGCGGCGTGATGTGCAGGGTCAGCACGTCGGCCTCGTCCCGGTCCGGGGGTTCCAGCGTCTGCAACTGTGAGGGCAGCAGATCGGCGTGGGCGTAATGGTCGTCACGCTGCTGAAGACGGGTGAGGAGCAGGTGCGGCGGCACGTCCAGAAAGATAAAGCGGGTGTCCGGTACACGCAGCAGGTCGCGGTAGCTGCGGCGCAGGGAGGAACACGCCAGAATCATCTGGGAGCGCGCCAGCAGTTCGGCGCGCAGGCGCAGCAGCCAGGGCTGACGGTCCTCATCGCTGAGGCCCAGCCCAGCGGCCATCTTGGCCCGGGCCTGCGGTGTGTGGAAATCGTCGCCGTCCAGAAACGGCCAGCCCGTCCTCTGCGCGAGATCCTGGCCCAGCGTGGTCTTGCCGCTGCCGGACACCCCCATCAGAATCAGTCTCATCTTCGCCGCCACATGACCTCCAGTCTGGAGCACCCGCCCCCCCGCTTGGCGTGAGTCGGGCGTACCGTCTCTTTAGAACGCATTTCCTCTATGTCGCCCTGTCGGTGCGTTGACGCCCTTCCCGCTCAGGCCAGCGCCCGGCTGGCATGCCGGATACGGATGGCAAACACGGCGGCGATCAGATACTTCGCCAGGATGTCGGCAAAGATGATCTGCGCGATCTCGCTGCCGGACATGACGCCCAGGAAGGCCAGCAGGTTGAACAGCACCGAGTCCAGCGGCACGCTGACTGCGTTGCTCGCCAGCACCCGCGTCCACCAACTGCGGTGAATCAGGCGCTGATACACGGCAGTATCAGCCAGTTCGCCCGCCAGGATCGCCAGGAACGACGCCCCGATAAAGCGCCATTCGGTGCCGGTCAGCAGCGCCGCCAGCGTGTTGATCAGTAGCGCCGAGGCAATGGCGATGTACACGGCCCTCAGGCCACCGGCGCGGTGGATGCGATCGCGCAGGGTGAAGACGGCGGCAAAGAAGATGGTCCCGACGCTGAGCAGGCCATACACCGGCAGCGGAATGAACTTGTTGAGGGTGATGTTGGCAGCCAGAATGCTCAGGGCGTACAGCGCGATCAGCAACAGGGGCAGCGGGGCAGGACGTCCCCGGACGGTGGAATGGTTCATGGGTCTAACCTCCGGCCTGGGCAACTGCAGAGGTCGCGGGCCGCCCGCAAGGGTAGCAGAGACGCGGCCCTGAAAGAGGGCCGTGACAGCCGGCGCAGCAGACTGCCCCGGTGCGCGCCCGCCTCCTTTTCCTGTCCCTGCTGCTGACGGCGGCCCCGGCACTGGCGGCCCCCACCCCGCCCGGTTACGTGCTCTCCGGCATGCCGCTGATCCGCCAGAGCTATAACGCCTGTGGTCCCGCCAGCCTGACGCAGGTGCTGCGGTACTACGGTCTAAACGCCGATATGGCGATGGTCAGCCGCTACACCCGCACGTCGGAGACGTCGTATATGACGGCCCAGGCCATCCTGGATTTCGCTCCGCGCGTGGGCATGGAGGCGCGGCTGTACGCGGGCGGCTCCCTTAACACTGTGCGGGCCGCGATCAAGAACGGGGTGCCCGTCATTGCGCTGCAGACCTACGTCAGCCCCAGCGGGCGGCCCATTCCCCACTGGCGCGTGGTGGTGGGCTACAACGACACTGCCCGGCAAACCTACCTGATGGACCCGCTGCTGGGCTACGTGGCGATGGGCTACGACGACTTCGCCCGCGTGTGGGCGGACCACCGGGGCCAGTTTGCGCTGCTGTACCCGCCGAAGTTATCCGCAACGGTCAGGAGGGTAATCGGTTAGGTCAGCAGGCGCGCAACGGTCTGCTCGACGCTGAGGTTGGAGGTGTCCAGCACCCGCCAGCCCGCCGCCAAGTAGTCGGCCGGCGGCATGGACGGATGCAGGGCCGCAATCATCGGCACCAGATTCTGCGTGTCGAATGCCTTGCCGGTGCGGGCCGCGTTGCGCGCCTGCGCGACCTCCAGCGAGGGGGACAGGAAGACCGGGCGAACGTCCAGTCCATCCCAATGAACGCGCATCGCTTCCAGATCGGCGGGCCACAGCACATCGTCAATCACCACGGCGAAGTCCGCCTCGGCATACAGCCGGGCGTGGAAGGCGGCGGCGCGGCGGGCCAATTCGAACTGCTGGACCGCTTCCGGCGGGTGATCAAGGCTGGGGTGCACCAGACCGGACACCACCAGTTCCCGCAAGTCATCCACCGGCAGGTGCAGGCCGCGTGGAAAGTGCTGGAGCAGGGCGTGTGCCACGCTGGACTTGCCTGCACCCGGACTCCCGGACAGCACCCAGATGGGGCCGCTCACGGGAGCACCTCGGCACAAGGCATCATTTTGGCCCCCCATTCTGCACGTCTTCCGGCACCGCGCCCCCCACACCCCGGTAAGCGGCGCTGGTCATCCAGTACCGTTCCAGCCAGCGCTTGAGCAGTGTGGCGGTGGGAATGGCGATGATAGCTCCCACCGGTCCCGCCAGCGCCAGCCCGACGAGCAGCGCGATCAGGATGGCCGCCGGACTGAGGCTGACCACCCGGCCCATGATCAGCGGCCCCAGCACGTTGCCCTGCAACTGGTTGATGATGAAGAACAGCGCCGCCACCAGGGCAATGGTCAGCCCGCCCTGGGGAATGGCCTGCAACATGGCCGCCACGGCAGCCAGCACGATCCCGATGTACGGCACCAGACTCAACAGGCCGCTCAGGGCGCCCAGGGCCAGCGCGTTGGGGACCTTCAGCGCCAGCAGGCCCAGCGTGGACAGCAGCGCGCCGGTTAGCATCAGCAGCAACTGCCCGCGCAGGAAGCCGCCGAAGCTCTGGCTCACGTCCTCCGAGAGCCGCAGCACGGTGGGCTGCGACTGGCGCGGAAAGACGCGCAGCAGGCTGCGGCCCACCCGGCCGAAGTCCAGCATGAAATACGCCGCCAGCGTCACGATAAAGCCCAGTTGCCCCAGCCAGCCCACCAGATTGGACAGCGTACTCAGAACGCTGGGGCTGGAATTCAAAAGCCGTTCCACCAGCGGCCCGGCGTTCTGAGTGATGTTGTCGGTCTGCTCGTCGATGTAGGTGCTGACGCTGGCCTTGAGACCCTGCACGCCCTGGATACTGTCCAGTCTGTCCAGCACGTTGAACAGCGTGATCTTGAGGTTGATGGCGATCACCGGAATTCCAGCGATCAAGCCTGTAATCTGCTGGCTGAGGGTCACGATCAGCAAGGTGGCCAGTCCCAGCGCCCCCAGGATCAGCAGCAGCACGCCCACCATGCGGCCGACGCGGCGGCGTTCCAGCCACTCCAGAATCGGGTTGACCAGAAAGGCCAGCCCGTAGGCGGTCAGCACGGTCAGCACCACGCTGGCCAGCAGTTGGCTGCCCCACATCAGCGCCCGGGCGGCCACCACGATCAGTGCGGCGTAGAGGATCAGCCGCACCAGCGGAATAGCCCACAACCGCCAGATCAGATCACGCACGTCGCTCGCCGAGCGCCAGTCGCCCACGGGTCTGCGCGGCGTAGAGGGTGGCGGCCGGGTCATGCCCCTATCCTGCCACTTCAGGAAGGCCAAAAGCAGTGCCCCCGCCGTGGGGGGCGGGGGACATGAAGACTGTCGAAGATCAGGCCGCTACTGGCACCGCTGTCGGAGGCTCGCGGCGGCTTCCTGCCTTCTGCCAGAAGTAGACAGCGGCGATCAGGCCCAGCGCTGCCAGATTGACCAGCAGGTGACTGGGAATGATCAGCATGAACGAGGCCACCAGCAGCATCAGCGCCTGCACGGGATTGGTCTTGCGGTGCAGAAAGCGCATGGTGGCGGCGCTGAAGGCCACCAGCCCGATAAAAGCGAATAGGATCATGAAAACCGCGTCGCCGAAGCCCAGCCCGCTCAGCCGATTGTTGGCGATCAACAGCAGTTGCGGGTTGAAGAACAGCATGTAGGCCAGCAGCGCCGTTCGCAGTTCGTACTTGAAGGCCTGCACGCCCGTCGCCACCGGATTGCCGCCGCTGATGGCCGCCGCCGCAAAAGCCGCCAGTGCCACCGGCGGCGTGCTGTCAGCCATGATGCCGAAGTAGAAGACGAACATGTGCACGGGCAGCATTTGCACCGGATTGGTGTTGTCTAGCCCCGCAATCTTGGCAATGATCGGCACGATCAGGGCGCTCATCAGGATGTAGTTGGCGGTGGTGGGCAGCCCCATACCCAGGATCAGCGCGATCAGCTGCGCCATCATCAGCACGATCAGGATGGCCCCGAAGCCCGCCACCGCCCCGGCATCCACACCTGGAATCAGGCCCGCCACCGTGGTGAGCAGGTCGCGAACGCCGTTGCTTACGAGCTGCACGATATCGGCCAGCCCAAAGCCCAATCCGGTAATGGTCACGATCCCGACGATGATCCCGGCGGCGGCGGTGGCGATGGCAATGCCGATCATGCTGCGGGCGCCGCCCTCGAAAGCGTCGATCAGTTTCCTGCCCCCATCCAGCAGGCCCTGGCCCACGCTCAGGCCGTTCTTTCTGCCGAAATAGACCTCCTGAAGAAACATCATCACGATCATCATGAAAATGGTGTTCAGGGCCACCCGCTCGGGCGTGGCCTCCGGATTGATGGTCAGCGTGCCGATCAGGTAGCCCAGCGGCACGAGGTAGTACCAGCCCTTCACCAGGGTCTGGCGCACGCGCGGCAGTTCGTTGCGCGGCAGGCCCTTCAGACCCAGTTTCAGCGCCTCAAGGTGAACCACCACCAGCAGGGCGCCGTAGCACAGGAACGCCGGAATCGCCGCCGCCAGAATCAGCGTGCGGTACTCAATGTTCAGGTTCTGCGCCATGATGAAGGCCGCTGCGCCCATCACCGGGGGCATCAGCTGACCGTTGCTGGAACTGGCCACCTCGATCGCCCCGGCCTTCTCGGCGCTGTAGCCCACCCGCTTCATGGTGCCGATGGTGATGTTGCCGCCAGTCACCACGTTGCTCACGGCCGAGCCGCTGATGATGCCGTTCAGGGCGCTGCTCAGGACACTGGCCTTGGCTGGGCCGCCCCGGAAACCGCCCAACGCGCCCTGCGCCACATTCATGAACCAGTCGCCCGCGCCCAGCTTGTCGAAAATGGCCCCGAACAGCACGAACAGAAAGACGATCTGCGCCGAGACACCGATGGCCGTGCCGAAGATGCCTTCGGTGTTGGCGAACAGTTGGCCGACCACCTGCGGCCATGTCTGCCCGGCGTGGAGCTGAAGCTGCGGCCCCAGATCGCCCCGGATCAGCCCACGCGGCCCGGTCAGCGCGTACAGCATGAACACCGAGGCCACGATGGGCATGGCGATGCCGATGGTGCGCCACGCAGCCAGCAACAGCAGCACCACCATCGCGCTGCCGACCCACACGTCCACGTTCGTGAGCACCCCGCCTTGCACGGTGGCAATCGACGGATACTGCGCGATCAGGTAGACAGCGGTGCCGGTTGCCAGCAGGCCCAGAACCCAGTCGTACCACGGCACTCTCGTCTGGGCGGCGCCCGGCGTCTTGCGAAAGGGAAAGACCAGATACGCCAGGCTGAATGCGAAGGCCAGGTGGATGGCCCGCAGCGTCAACGTATCGATGTCGCCCACCTGCGCGGCGTACATCTGGTAGACACACCAGGCCACGGCGATCACGGTCACCAGCGTCCTCTGCCAGCCAAAGAGCTTGCGCCCTCCGGTCTCGGCGGCCTCCACCATCTCCAGAGCGCGGCGTTCGCCCTCGGTCATCTCGGTCCCCGGCGGCTCCAGGCTGGGATCACTGCTGATCGGTCTTGTGGGGTCACTCACTGCTTGCTCATCTCCTTTTCAAAGGGAGGGGACCAGCCTCCCGATCTGTGTTTGGCTGGCCCCCTTCATTTCCGGTCCGTGATCTTACTTGACGCTCAAACCCTGTTCCTTGAAGAACTTGACCGCGCCAGGGTGCAGTGGAGCGGGCAGCCCCTTGACGGCCTTGGCGTAAGAGAAGTTGGTGCCCAGAGCCGGATGAATGGCCTTGAGTCCCTTCTCGTCCCCGAAGGCCGCTTTCATGGCCTTGTAGATGGTGTCCTCGCTCTCGTCGGTGGTGGTGACCAAGGTGGCCTGCACCGCCACGCCGGGCACGGTGACGTCAATGCCCTTGTAGCTCTTGGCCGGAATGTTGTACCGGACATAGAAGGGGTACTTCTTGAGCAGGCTGGCCGCCTGGTTGCCCGCCACGGGCACCAGTTTCACGTCTACCGTTTGGGCAATCTGGGCAATGGCGCTGGCCCCCACACCCACGGTGTAGAACAGCGCGTCGGCGCGCTTGTCCTGCATCAGGCTGATGCCCTGCGAGGGCGAGACGCGCAGCGCCTGCCCCAGGTCGTCGAACTTCAGGCCGTAGGCTTCCATCACCTGCGCCGCCGTCTGTTCGGTGCCCGATCCCAGGTCGCCGATCACGACTTTCTTGCCCTTGAGGTCAGCAACAGAGTTGATGCCAGCGTCCTTACGGGCCAGAACGTGCAGCACTTCGGGGTACAGCACGGCCATGGTGCGGATCTTCTTGTCGGCCTTGCCCTTGAAGGCGTCCAGGCCCGTGCCGGTGTAGGCGTAATACACCACGTCGTTCTGGGCCACGGCGGCGTTCAACTCGCCGCTGGCCATGGCGTTCATGTTGAACACGCTGCCGCCGGTGGAGCGGGCGTTGGCGCGGATGCCGCTGCCCGAATCATTGATCATTTTCGCCATGCCGGTGGCCACCGGGAAGTAAACGCCCGTGGTGCTGCCAGAGCCGATGGTCAGGAAGGTGGTGCCCTGGGCCAGGGCTGCGCCGGCCAGCAGGGTGGCGGTGCCGAGAACGGCGGCGGTCATGAACTGCTTGTTACGATTTTTCATGTGATTCCTCCGTGGGAGCAGTCCTGCATGACAGCAGGCCGCAGAAAAGTTGAAAGTTGTGAAATCCTATCACATGCCTTGAATTGGACACGCTTCCATGAAGGCAGGTCAGGTTGTTCTGGCGGCGGCACAACCGTGGCTGACACCCTCTGGAGGGTCATTGCTGGTCTGGGCGCGTTCCCTCGGATAGAGTTGTTCGCATGACCTCTCTCGCCAAAGCCAGCCCATCAGGTGCGCCGATCATCCAGGCCGAGAACGTCCAGAAGCACTTCGGCAGCTTTCAGGCCCTGAAGGGTGTCAATCTGAGCGTACGCGCGGGCGAGGTGGTGGTGATCATTGGCCCATCGGGCAGCGGCAAGAGCACCTTTATCCGCACCATCAATGCGCTGGACCCACACGACGGGGGACAGATCACGGTGGACGGCATTCCGCTAAACGGCAAGGGCAACCTGGACGCCATTCGCCGTGAGGTAGGCATGGTCTTCCAGTCGTTTAACCTGTTTCCGCACCTGACGGTGCTGGAGAACATCACGCTGGCCCCCACCCGCGTCCGCAAGACCAGCAAGGCCGAGGCCGAGCGGCGCGGGCTGGAGCTGCTGCGCCGGGTAGACATCGAGGAGCAGGCCCACAAGTACCCCGCGCAGCTTTCGGGCGGCCAGCAGCAGCGCGTCGCCATTGCCCGCGCCCTGGCGATGGACCCCAAGGTCATGCTGTTCGACGAGCCGACGAGCGCCCTCGATCCGGAGATGATCAAGGAGGTGCTGGACGTGATGAAGGATCTGGCACGCGGCGGCATGACCATGCTGGTGGTCACGCACGAAATGGGCTTTGCCCGCGAGGTGGCGGACCGGCTGCTGTTCTTTGATCAGGGCAACGTGGTGGAGGACACCACCCCCGAGGAGTTCTACAACAACCCCCAGCATGAGCGGGCCAAGCAGTTTTTAGGCAAGATTCTGGGACATTAGAGGCCAGGGCCGCACCTCTCTGAATTCCGCAGGGGAATTCGGGTTCCGTCTCACGGTCACGCCATCCCACCGCCTCCCATTTCCAGCAACCACAGGGCGTCGCCCGGGCGCAAGTGGGCCAGAGCGTCGGCACGGACGCCGTACATACTGCGCAGCAGGGTCCAGCCCTGCCCGTGCTCCTCCAGCACCCGACCCAGCGCCCGCCACACCCCCGCGCGAAAGGGGGCCAGAGCCGGGTCCGCCAGGGACACGCGTAGCCAGTCCAGCGTTTGCGCGCCGTCGCCCAGGGTCACGGCCCCCTCCAGGGTCAGCAACTGCGCCTGCAGGCCGGGATCGGGGGCGTCACCCAGCCCCGGCTGAACGCGGCGCATTAGGGCGTGGGCGCGGTTCAGTTCGGCCAGGGCGTCGGCAGGGCTCCCGGCGCGGACCTGCACCTCGGCACGCATGGCGCGGGCCTGGGCCTGCTCGTAGGGATGTGCGGCCAGGGCCAGGGCACGGTCCACCAAATCCAGGGCCGCCGCCGGATCGGGGTCCGCCAGCGCCCGACTCAGGTACATGTCGAACAGCAGGATGCCGTCGCGGTCACTGCCCTTTCCCGGACTGCCCGGGCGCTGCTGGGCGATCAGGTCGTCCAGCAGCGCCCGGGCCCGCTGCAGGTCGGGATGGTCCACCGCCGGGCTGAGAAGGGGTTGCAGGTATGCGCCGCCCAGCCCACGCGTCAGGTAGGCCAGCGCCACCCGGTAGCGGGTACGGCGCTGACGGTACCGCACCTCGGCAGGGCGGGCGCTGCGGCCCGCCAGCAGGGCCAACGCCTGAATCGAGGCCATCAGCGCGTCGTCCGGACGGCCCAGCGCCAGCAGCACCGGAATGCCCTCCGAGAGCAACCGGGCCCGGGGCACGTGATCGGCGTGTCGGCGCGGATCCGGGGGCAACAGGGCCAGCGCGCGGTCCAGAGTGACTTGCGCTTCCTGCACCTTCCCCAGGCGGCGCAGGGCGGTGGCGCTGCGGGTCAGCACGCGGGCACATTCCTCCGCCCCCGCTCCCGCCGCTTCCAGGCGGGCCGCCGCGTCGCGCAGCGCCTCCAGTGCGGTGGCGGGCTGGCCCAGGCGCAGCCGCAGGTCCCCCTCCTGATAGCGGGCGCGGGCCGAGAGCAGCGGGCTGGAAACTGGCACCGAGGCCAGGGCGCACAGTGCCTCGTCCCAGCGCCCCGCATCCTTGGCGATCAGGCCGCGCCACAACCCCGCGCGGGGACCACCCACCGCCACGCGTGGGTCAGAGACCGCGTAGGTGGCTGCCTCCAGGTCACCGCCCCAGCGGGCCAGGGCCGCCCGCACCAGCAGCGCATCGGCGCAGGCGGCCACCGTCCAGGGGTCACGGGCAGGTGAGGGGGCCGAGAGCGCGGCGCAGACTTCCGGATGGGCCAGTTGTTCCGCCGCCGCTGTCATGTTGCCGGCTTCCAGACTGCTCTCGGCCAGCTTGACGCGCGCCCAGGCCCGCACCGGGGGCTGCGCGGCCTCCAGCAGGGTGAACAGCGCGTCACGCAGCCTCGCGTCGTGGTAGTCGCCCCGGCCTGCAAAGTGCCGCACCACTGCTCCGGCCAGTTCGTCACGGATCTCCCCCACCGCGCCGTGGCGGATGGCCGGCCACAAGGGTGGCAGCCAGCGGGCGTCGTCCGGCTGCGCGCGGACCTGGGCGGCCAAGGCAGGCCAGTCTTCCAGAGCGGCCAGCGCGGCCAGCCGGACGGGGCGTCCCTCCCCGGAGAGCAGTCCGGCCAGTCTGCCTACCGCTCCGGCGCGGTCTGCCGGCTCCACCCCGGTCCAGGCGGCGCGCAGGGCGGGCGTGGGGGTCCAGCCCAGCGCATCCGAACCGGCCAGCAGCGCGCGGGCATGGGGTGGCAATTGTCGGAGTTCTCTGCGCAGCGCGGCCCGCAGCAGTTCGGGTGGCCAGGAAGCCGAGGACAGATGCGGTGTGCAGGCCGCCAGCGCCGCCGTCGCCCCGGCCAGCCCCCGGATGTCCGGGTCCGCCAGCAAAGCGGGCGTGTCCGCCCCGGCCTCTCCCCCACGCAGGCGGACCAGCAGGCTCAGGCGGTCCAGGTGACGTCCGGTCTCGGCCACCAGCAACTCGGCTTCGGCGCGCGGCACGCCCAAGCGGGCCATCAGGTAGCCGCGCGCCTCGGCCGGGGTGGGCGGGTGCAGCGCGATGGTCTCGGGAGGTGGCACGCCGGGAGATGGAGAGCGGAGGTCAGCGGGGGCAGCGTCCTCCAGCGCCAGCAGCACCGCCAGCCCAGGGGGCGCCGCGTTCAGCAGGTGTTCGACGGCCCAGCGCGCCGGGGAAATGGCCGAACCCTCCGTGCTGCGGGGCGAACTGGCCGCGAAATTCAGGTCATCGGTCACCCGCACCAGCAACGTGCCGGACGCCGGAAGTTGACGGCGCGCGGCCTCCGACTGCGCCGCCGCCAGTTGCGCGTAAGCCGTACCGGGAGCGGCCCCCAGTCCCAGCAATCCGGACACGTCGCCGGACAGGAACAGCCGCTTCACGGGAAGCCCCGCCTCGCGCAGGGCGAAGTCCAGGCTGTCCAGCAGCACGGTCTTGCCAGCCCCGGCCCGGCCCGTCACGATCAACCGGGGACAACGGCCCGCCCGCACCCCGGCCAGGAATTGCCGGTAGGCCCGTTTCTTGCTGCGGCCCAGCAATTCCAGTTCGGCGGGCAGCGGCGTCGGCGCCGGAGCCGGAGCGGTGGGAGTTGCGGGCAGCGGGCGGCCCACCTCAGCGGCCAGTTCGGTCAGAATGGCGCGCAGGGTTTCCCGGTCCGCCGACGTGCCGATATCGCGGTAGATGATGTTCCGGACCGCCGCGGCCCCGGTCCCACGCGCCCGCATCTCGCCCTCCAGCCAGCGCAGGCTGCCGCGCCGCACCCCGGCAGCCCCACCGCTAGCATCCGGGGGCAGGTGGGCGCGCAGGTCGGCCAGCACCGCCTTGTAGTTCACGATGCCTCCCAGCGTAGCACCCCTGGACGCAATCTGGACCCGGTTCAGAAAAGAGCCGGGCTGACGTACCTGACGGGGGCATCAGCATCGTGACGCGCGGCTGTGTATACTCGGCGCAGCCCTTAAACCAATCCCCCTTTCAGCCATTTCTATGGCCCCTCTGGAGAATCCCTATGCGCACCCCCATGCTGATCGCCGCCCTGACCGCCGCCCTTGTGGCCCCCTCCGCCTACGCCCAGAGCCAGGCCGCGGCCCAGGACCTCTACGATTCGGGCAAGTGGCAGGAAGCGGCCCTGGCCGCCGCTGCCCTGAACACCAGCGCGGGCCTGGCCCTGGCCGCCGAGGCCACCACAGCCGGGGCAGGTCTGGTCGCTGACGCCCAGAAAAAGGCCCTGTTCCAGAAAGCCCAGGACTACGCCAAGAGCGCGATTGCCAAAGACAGGAACAACGCCGACGCCTACTTTGAACTGGCCCGCGCACAGGGGCGCCTGGCGCAGTTCTCGGGCATCCTGCAGAGCCTGGGCTTGGCCGGGGACATGAAGAAGAACCTGGATCAGGCCATCAAGCTGAACCCCAGACTGGCCGGGGCTTACGTGGCGCTGGGCCTGTGGCACGCCAACCTGGACGAGAAGGGCTTCATCGCCCGCCGCGCTACCGGGGCAGACAAGAACCAGATCGCCCCCAACTTCGAGAAAGCCTTCGCACTGGAACCCAACGTGGCCGTCCACCACATCGAGTACGCCAATGCCCTGATCCTCCAGAAGCGTAAGGCCGAGGCCGCTGCCGAACTGCAAAAAGCCATCGGCATGCCCGCCGACACCTTCTGGCAAAAGCGTGACCTGGAAGCGGCGAAGAAGACCCTGGCCAGCCTGAGGTAAGCGGATCTGAGACGCAGCACACCGGGGCTGACCTCCTCCGGTGTGCTGTGCCCTATCCACTAAAAGGCAAGAGTAGACCGTCGCTTCCAACGCCCGTGCCCGCCTTTCACGAGGCGGCGCGCTAAATTGGCTTTCATGATCGCCTACAGTGAGGTCAGCGCCTTTACACGCACGCCAGGCCAGGGCAACCGCGCAGGCGTGGTGCTGGACGCCGCCGGGCTGAGCGAGGCCGAGATGCGCGAGCTGGCCGCCTTTCTGGGGGCCCCCGAGACCGTGTTCGTCATCCGCCTGGGCCGCTCTGCCGTGCGGGTGCGCTACTTCACCCCCACGCAGGAGGTGGAGTTCTGCGGCCACGCCACGCTGGCCCTGGGGCTGATGCTGGCGCAATCGGGCCACTGGCGTGGCGAGGCGCTGGAACTTGAAACGCTGGCAGGCCGCGTGCCTCTGCGCCTGATCAGCGAGGCGGGCGTGCCGCAGCAGGTCTGGATGCAGCAGCAGCGTCACGAGGTCCGGCCCCTGCCCACCACCCTGCGTGCCGAACTGGCCGAGGCACTGGGCATCGACGCCCGCATGATCCACCGCGGCCTGCCGATGGCTGCCGCCAGCACGGGGCTGTGGAGCGCTTTCGTGCCGCTGCTGGACCCGATGATCCTGGACGGCCTGCAACCTGATCTGGAGCAGATCGCCATGCTCAGTGAAGCCCTGGAGGTGGGCAGCGTGTACGCCTACGCCCCCATGGGGGTCAACCGTCTTGCGGCGCGCGATTTTGCCCCCGCCCTGGGGATTCCCGAAGACCCCGTGACCGGCAGCGCAGGCGGCGCGTTGATGGCCCTGCTGGCGCAGGGGGGCCGCCTGCCGGTACGCGCCGGACGGGCCTGCGGCGTGATCTACCAGGGCCACGCGCTGGGCACTCCCGGCGAGGTGGAAGTGGAGGTGGAAATGCGCGGCGACGCGGTGGTGGCCGTGCACGTCGGCGGCTGCGCGGTGCTGGAACGCGAGGGGTTGTGGAAACGCGGGGCAACGCGAGAGGGCTGAGCCGTCAGCTCAGAGCGCACGTCCTGTCCCAGGTCATCTCCGCCCGCCATCTATCCTCCCCCACCCTGCCCTGACGCCCAGCCCATAGACTGCCGCCCATGCTGGGACTGATTTGCGTGGATGTGGACGGAACCTTGATCGGCACAGACAACACCGTGCGGGACGATGTGTGGGCGGCGCTGGCGGACGCACGGGCGCGCGGCATTCGCATCGCGCTGTGCAGTGGGCGGCCAGCCATCGGCAACGCGCTGGGCTACGCGCGGCGGCTGGACGCCGACGGCTGGCACGTTTTTCAGAATGGGGCCAGCGTGGTAAGGGTGGACTCGGGGGAAAGCCTCTCCGAGGCCTTGCCCGAGGACGCGCTGCCCATGCTGATTGGCCGCGCCCACGCCGAGGACCGCCTGCTGGAGGTCTACACCGACACCGAATTCGGCGTGACCAGACCCGGCACGCTGGCCGAGCGCCACTCTGCGCTGCTGGGCGTACCGTATGACCCCCGCACCCCGGAGTCACTGGTGGGCACGCGGGTACGGGCGCAGTGGGTCGTGCCACGCGAGCAGGAGTCGGCGGTGACGGCGGAGCCGCATGCGGGGCTGGACCTGCACCCGGCGGGCAGCCCAGCCATGCCGGACACCATGTTCATCAGCATTACCCGCGCGGGCATCAGCAAGGGCAGTGCGGTGCGGCGCATCGCGGCGGAATACGGGCTCGACATGGACCGCGTAATGATGGTGGGCGACGGAGAGAACGATGTGAGCGCCATGCGGGTGGTGGGCCATCCGGTGGCAATGGGCAACGCGGACCCTCCTGCCCGCGCCGCGGCCCGCTACACGGTGGGCCACGTCGATGATGGCGGTTTGATGGAGGCCGTGGGGTTGGCGCTGACCTTGTAATCGCCTAGATTGCGGGGACATGCTGGACACCGTCGAAAAAACAGTGCAGGTGGGCGCACGGGCCATCGCCTCGCTGGCAGAGTTCTCGGCAGCGGCGGTGATTGCTGCCGCAATCGTGCAGGCGCTGTGGCGCTCGCTGCACGCCCTGTTCCTGCCACGCGATCCTGGTGCCAACGATCAGGCCAAGCAGAACCTGCGCCTGCAACTGGGCCGCTGGCTGGCCATCGCGCTGGAATTCCTGCTGGCCGCCGACATCCTGCTGACCGCCATCGCCCCCACCTGGGAGGATATCGGCAAGCTGGGGGCCATTGCGCTGATCCGCACGGCGCTGAACTATTTCCTAGAACGTGAGATCGACGCGAACAACCGCGAAAAAAGCAAGCGGAAAGTGGGCGGAAACATGGAGCAGGAAGCCTAGAAAGAAGGGGGGCGCTTAGCTCAGTCGCCCAGCGCGGCCCGCACCGCGTCCACGATGCGCTCGCCGTAATTCTCGATGCGCTTCGGTCCCATGCCGGGCAGACCTTGCAACTCGTCCAGACTGCGTGGGCAGGCCAGGGCCAGGGCCTCCAGCGTGGCGTTGGGGAAGATCACGAAGGCGCTGTGGCCGGTCTCACGGCACAGCTCCCGGCGCAGTTCCCGCAGGGCCTCGGCGATTTCCGGATGGGCTACACCCTCATTCGGGTCAGCTGCCGGAACGGGGCGGGGCGGCTCAGCCCAGACAGGGCGGGCAGGCTCCCGCACAGACGCCGTTCCCTCTCTCCCACCACGCAGCAGGCCCAGCACGGCGCTGTTCTCCCGAGCCCCGCGTTCAGCCGGCAGCGCAGGCCGAGGCGCTCCCCTTTCCCCGCTGGAGTGTTCACGCACAATCTCCAACACGTCCTCGCCGTATTCGGCCAGTTTGCGCTGACCCACGCCGCTTACCGTTCCCAGGGTGGCACCGCTGCTGGGGCGCAATTCGCAGATGGCCTTCAGGGTGGCGTCGCTGAAGATGGCGTAGGGCGGCACCGCCTTCTGACGGGCCAGCTGGAGCCGCCACGCCCGCAGAGCCTCAAACAGTGGCGTGTCCTGCGCGTCCACCGGGGCACGGCCGCTTCTGGACGCGTCGCGGTCACGCTTGCGCACGTGTTCGCGGGGCAGCAGGCTGTCCTCGCGCAGCGTCAGGGTTATCTCGCCCTTCAGTAGGGCACGGGATTTGCCGGTGGCGCTCAGGCCATGGTGTTCGCCCGCCGCCAGGTGGCCCAGACTGACCAGCTGGCGGATCAGCCCACGCCACATCTTCTCGTCGTGCCCCTTCCCGACGCCGAAAGTGGGCAACAGGTGGTGTCCCATGCCCACCACTTTCTCGGTGGGCTCGCCCAGCAGCACGTCGGTCAGGTGGGCGGCGCCGAAGCGGTTGCCGGTTCGAATGGCCGCCGACAGGGCCATCTGCGCCTCGCGGGTGGCGTCACGCACGCGGGGCGGATTCAAGCAGATGTCGCAGTTGCCGCAGGGCTCGTCGCGCTGCTCGCCGAAGTAGGCCAGCAACAGGTTGCGGCGGCAGCCACTTGCCTCGCAGTACGTCAACAGGGCATCGAGCTTGGCGGCCTCCACACGCTTGACCTCCTCTGGGGCGTCGCTCTGCGAGAGCATGCGCTTCACGTTCACCACATCGGCCAGACCGTAGACCATCCAGGCGGTGCTGGGCAGGCCGTCGCGCCCGGCGCGGCCCGTTTCCTGGTAGTAGCCCTCCATGCTCTTGGGCAGGTCCAAGTGCGCCACGAAGCGCACATTGGGCTTGTCGATGCCCATGCCGAAGGCCACCGTCGCCACCACCACCACGCCCTCGTCATTCAGGAAGCGTTCCTGGGCGTGGTTGCGCTCACGTGGCGAGAGACCCGCATGGTACGGCACGGCGTCGATGCCCTGAGTCACGAGCCACTGCGCGGTCTGCTCCACCGATTTGCGCGACAGGCAGTACACGATGCCTGCGTCTCCCCGGTGTTCGGCGTGGATAAAGTCCAGCAGCTGGGTCTTGGGCCCCTCCTTGTTCGCCACCCGGTACTGAATGTTGGGGCGGTCGAAGCTCGAAATGAACTGCGCCGCGCCGCGCAGCTCCAGCACCCGCAGGATGTCGGCGCGTGTGCGGTCATCGGCGGTGGCGGTCAGGGCCACGCGGGGAATATCGGGGAAACGCGCGGGCAGCACGCCCAGCTGCCCGTACTCCGGCCTGAAATCGTGGCCCCACTGCGAGACACAGTGCGCCTCGTCAATGGCGAACAGGGCCACCGGGGAGCGTGCCAGCAGCTCCAGCGTGCGGCCCAGCAAAAGACGTTCGGGAGCGACGTACAACAGATCGAGTGCCCCGCCCAGCAGCGCCGCCTCCACCTCGCGCACGCCCTCGGGCGGCAGGGTGGAATTCAGAAAGGCGGCCCGCACGCCCAGTTGCCGCAGCGCGTCCACCTGATCCTTCATCAGCGCGATCAGCGGCGAGACCACGATGCCGGTGCCGGGGCGCAGCAGGCTGGGCACCTGATAGCACAGGCTCTTGCCGCCCCCCGTGGGCATCAGGACTAGCGCATTGTCTCCTTCCACCACCGTCCGCACGATGTCGGCCTGCACGTCCCGGAACGCCCCGTACCCCCAGACGCGGCTGAGGACTTCCAGAGCGCGGGCGTCGGTATCGGCGGGAGAATGAAGGGATTGGGACGCGGCAAGGGACATTCCTGATAGGATAGCGCGTTCTGTGTGGGACGTAATGGAACGCCGCCGCGAATCGGGGCCGCTCCTGCACCGGACGAAGGGCGGCGCTTCCAACTGGACTGATGCTCTACAGTCCGGGGCGTGCACTTCCTGGCCCGCCTCGCGTCCCGACACCCCTGGGCGGTGCTGGCGGTCTGGGTGATTGCCGCCGCCCTGAGCCTGCCCCTGGCCGCCCGCGCCCCAGCCGCCCTGAACGCCGATCCGGCCGGGGGATTATCCCATTCGGGGGCCAACACGGTCAGCGGGCTGCTGCGCGAACGCTTTGGTGAGCGCGACACCAACACCGCCATTCTGGTCACGCGCAGCCTTCCGCCGCTCACCACGCCCCAGGGACAGAAGATCTACCGGGCGTTCGTGGACGGTCTGGAAACGGTAGCGGGCGTCTCGCGCGTCGTGCCCGCCACCCCCGGCGGCCCTGTGCCCACGCAGGCGACAGACGGCGTGCTGGCCCTGACGGTGGCCCAGATTCCTTTACAGGAGGGCGGCACCGAGGCGCTGTCCAGGGTGCGTGATTACGTGCGCGGCGTCCAGAGCGAGGCGCTGACCATTCGCGTGACCGGCGGGCAGGCGATTGCCGACGACTTCACCGAATTTGCCGAGACCGACACCAAACGCAGTGAGTTCACGGCGCTGCCGCTGATCGCCGGACTGCTGCTGCTGGTCTTTGGAGCACTGGTGGCCACGGGCCTGCCGCTGGCGGTGGGGGTGCTGAGTATTTCCGTGGCGATGGCCGCCCTGTACGGCCTGACGTTCCTGATGCCGGTCAGCACCTTCGCCCAGAGCGTGATCACCATGCTGGGGCTGGGCGCGGGCATCGACTACGCCCTGTTGATGGTGAACCGTTTCCGCGAGGAGCTGAGGCACGGAACGGATCCCCGCGCCGCCGCCGCCCGCACCGTGATGACGGCGGGGCGCAGCGTGGCCTTCAGCGGCTCCACGGTGGGCATTGCAATGGCGGGCCTGATCCTGCCTCCGGTGGCCTTTGTTCGCAGCATCGGCATCGGTGGTGTGCTGGCCGTCATTCTGACCGTCTTGGCGAGCCTGACGGCGCTGCCCGCGCTGCTGGCCCTGCTGGGTGAGCGGGTCAACAGCCCACGTCTGCTGAAAGTGACCTGGGCGCAGAGTGGCGCGGCGTCGGTGGCCTGGACTGCCTTCGCGCGGCGCGTCACCGCCCGCCCCGTGCTGGGGGTTGTGCTGTCCACTGCCTTTTTGCTGACGCTGACCGTGCCTGCCCTGGGCCTCAAGACCGGCTACGCGGGCGCGTGGGGCCTGGTTCCCGGTGTGCCCAGCCGCGACGCCCTGGGTGACGTGCGAGAGCTGGGCGCGGGTGGACTTCTCAGCCAGTTCGAGGTCATCCTGGACCTGCAGGGGCAGCGCTACACCCCGGCAGACCGCAACCGTTTTCAGGGGACGGTCAACGAGCTGCGCGCCCTGCCCGGTGTGAAGGCAGTGATCAGTCCCTTCCTGACCCCCGCTGATCTGGCCGCAGTGGGCAGTGGAGGGCTGGAGGCCCTGAGCGTCCTGACCCGCCGTTCCTTCAGCGCGGACCGCAAGCTGCTGCGCTTGACGGTGGTGCCAGACGATACCCTGCGCGCCCAGGACATTGCCGCGTTCGAGGCCCGTGTGCGCGCCACGCTGGACGCCAGCGGCTACGCGTACCTGCTGGGTGGCGCCCCGGTGGGCGGCGAGGAATTCAGCCGCGCGATCATCGGCACGCTGCCGGGGGTCATCGCCGTGGTCTTCACCGGAACCTTCCTCCTCCTGATGGTGGCCTTCCGCAGCCTGCTGATCCCCCTCAAAAGCATCGTCATGAACGCCCTGACCGTGGGCGCGGCGGTGGGCGTGGTCACGCTGGTCGTGCAGGGCGGCTTCCTGGCCGCGCCGCTGGGCATTCCCGCTGACGTAGGTGTGCTGGACGCCTCGCTGCCGGTGCTGCTGTTCGCCGTGATGTTCGGCCTGAGCATGGATTATGAGATCTTCCTGCTCTCGCGCGTGCAAGAGGAGGTGCTGCGCGGGGCCAGGAACGACGAGGCCGTGGTGCTGGCAGTGGGCCACACCGCGCGCATCATCACCAGCGCCGCCGTGATCATGTTCATCGTGTTCGTGGCCTTTATGTTCGGGCGCGTGGTCGCCACCAAGAGCATCGGCCTGGGTCTGGCGGTGGCGGTGGCGCTGGACGCCACGCTGGTACGTCTGGTGCTGGTGCCCGCCTTTCTGAAGCTGGCCGGAAAGTGGAACTGGTGGCTGCCGGGCTGGCTGGACAAACGCCTGCCGCATATCCGGCTGGAGCATTGAGGACGCTCAGGCGGTCAGGATGAGCGGCCTGCCCCCGGTAATCATGACCGTGTGTTCAAAATGGGCCGCCAGACCACCATCGGTGGTGCTTAAAGTCCACCCGTCACGCAAGGTCCTGACCCGGGGGGACCGGCCGGTCGAGACCATCGGCTCAATGGCGATCACCAGCCCCTCGTGCAACTTTTTGCGGTCTACCGGGCGGTAGTAGTTCGGCACGTTGGGATCCTCGTGGATGGCGCGGCCCACCCCGTGACCGAACAGCTCCCGCAGCACCGTGAAGCCGCGGCGCCTGACCTCCGTTTCAACGGCCCGACCGATGGCATGAACGGGCTGGCCCGCTTTGGCAGCGGCCAGGGCCGCCTCAAGCGCCGCCTCGGTGCATTCGATCAGCCGCGTGGCGACAGGCGACGCCGGGGGAACCGCCACAGTCACGGCGGCATCTGCGACGTAGCCGTCCACGAAGGGCGTGACATCCAGACTGACCACATCTCCTGCGGCCAGCGGACGCCGTGTCGGCAACCCATGAACGATATCGTCGTTGACACTGATAAAGACGTTGACCGGCGCGTTGTAGGTCATGCGCGGGGCAGATTCGGCCCCGTACTGCCTGAAGACCCGCCCAGCCAGGGCATCAAGCTCGGCGGGTGTGACACCCGGCTCGATGGCGGCCCGCAGCGCACGGAGCGTCTCGGCCACCACGAAGCCCGCGCGTTTCATTCCCTGCAGTTCGGTCTCGGTGGTCACGGTCATGACCGTCACTGTAGGGCACCGGGGGCTGGTCCGGGGGTCAGCCCCTCTCCTCTCGCGTCCCTGCCTCTCCCATCCTCCCGACCGAATCTGCTTGAATACCCCCATGTTCAAGATCCGCCCGGCCCGGCCCAGTGACCAGGATTCGCTCTACCGCATCTGCCTGGAAACGGCGGACAGTGGCGCGGACGCCACATACCTGTACCGCGATCCGCTGCTGGTGGGGCACATCTACGCCGGACCGTATCTGGCCTACGCGCCCGATTTCGCCTTTGTGCTGCAGGATGAGGCGGGCGTCTGCGGCTACGTCATCGGTGCGCTCGACTCGCACAGGTTTGAGGCGACGCTGGAGCGCGAGTGGTGGCCTGCCCTGCGCCGCCAGTATTCCGATCCGGCCAGTACACCTCCCGCCGAGCGCACCCCGGACCAGCGCCTCGCCCACCTGATTCACCACCCGCACACCGCCCCACAGGAAATTGTGGACACCTATCCCTCGCACCTGCACATCGATTTGCTGCCCCGTGGTCAGGGCGGCGGCAACGGGCGGCAGATGATGGAGCGGCTGTTTGCCGCCCTGAGAGGAGCCGGTTCCCCTGGCGTGCATCTGGGCGTGGGGGGGCGCAACACGCGGGCCATCGGGTTTTACCGCCATCTGGGGTTTCAGGAACTGGAACGGTGGCCGGGAGGATCGCTGACGCTGGGGCTGAAGCTGTAACGCCGGGTCAACGCTGCTGGTCGCGCACCGCCGCCAGCGTTTCCTCGAACTCGTCGAGAAACTCGTCTTCCAGCTGGCGGTCCCGGATCAGGGCGTCCTGCTCGGTGGTGGCCTGTTCGCGGGTCCAGCGCACGCGGGCCTGACGCGCCCCGCTGACATTGCCCTTCCCGGCGATGAAACGCGCCGCGTGGCGGACCGCCTCCAGAGGATCGTCGGTGGGCGCAGTGACGCTCAGGTTCCGCAGCCCACCCTGATCGTTGACCAGGGACGAGGTCACCTCCACCCGCATGCCCTTGCGGGCCAGGAACACCTGATCCACGCGCCACATGCTGGTGGCCCGGATGGGCTCGGCGGCGGAACGGACGGGGCGGCGGCGGGGCATCAGCCCTTCACGCTCCCAGCACGCTGACCAGCACAGGTTTCCCGCACATCACAGCTCCGGGGCGGCCACCTGGGGGTGCCGCCATTCCCGGGCGGTGTCCAGGCCCAGCAGCACCCGGCCCGCGCCCTCCGCAAGCGCCTCGAGTTCCAGTTCACCCGGAATCACCAGCACCGGGGCAATCCAGGCCACCCGGCGCTCGATGCGGTCTACCAGTTCGTCCCAGCGGGCGATGCCGCCAGTGATCACCAGCGCGTCGGGGCGGCCCGTCAGCGCGCCGGTCTGCTCTCCCAGCCCCTTGCACACCTGATGCACGAAGGCGGCGGCGGCGGCCTGCACGGCAGGATCGCTGACCATGCGCGCCTCCAGATCCTTGAGGTTGGCGCTGCCCGTCAGTGACAGGAAGCCGCCCCCCCCGGACAGCTGATGTAGCGCCGCCGCCTCACCCTTCTCCCGGACCAGCCGCAACAGCATGCGGGCGGGCAACGGGCCGCTCTGCATCGCGCCCAGCGGGCCACCGTCGGGGCCAGTGCCGGTGGTGTCTACCGCGCGGCCCTTCTCGAAAGCGGTGACGCTGGCGGTGGCCCCCAGGTGGGCCACCACAATGCGGGCATCCTGCAAGCGCATGCCCACCTCGTGCGCCGCGCGGCGGGCCACAACGCGCACGTTCAGGGCATGAAACTGAGCGTGGCGGCGCAGGCCCCTGATCCCGGTCTCGCGCGCCTCAGGCAGCAGCTCGTCCACGCTCTGGGGATCGACCACAAAAGCGGGGACGCCGTAGTCCAGCGCCAGCGTCAGTGCCAGCGGACCACCCAGATTCGGCGGATACTGTGCGCCCTCACCTTGCACGGCAAATTCAGCCATCTCCGGGGTGACCCGGTACGTGCCGGCAGCCACCCGCCCGATCAGGCCGCCGCGCCCGACGACAGCGTCCGGGGCAGGCCAGTCGGCGGTCAGTTCCCGGATCTGCGCCGACAGCTGCGGCAGGTCTGCGGCAGTGGGCGGAGCGGCTAGATTCAGTTCGCTGCGGGTCAGCGACAACTCCAGCTGCCCCGGCAACGCCGAGTTCAGACTCGGCTCAATGCTGGCGCAGGCGAGCTTGATGCCGCTGGTTCCTGGATTGATCACATAGGCGATCACAACGCCGCAGAGTAGCAGAGCCCCGCCGGGAGATGTCCCGGTTCCAGGGAGAGGAGAGGCGCAGGCGCATGGCCCGGCCTCCACCCCAGCGTGCAGCCGCTCAGCTACTCGGTTCGATCAGTCCGTAATGCCCATCCTTGCGGCGGTACACCACTCCGGTCACGCC
The DNA here is from genome assembly GCF_014201875.1 of Deinococcus humi. Taxonomy (NCBI): domain Bacteria; kingdom Thermotogati; phylum Deinococcota; class Deinococci; order Deinococcales; family Deinococcaceae; genus Deinococcus; species Deinococcus humi. The sequence goes on from NZ_JACHFL010000005.1 coordinate 29,779, forward strand.
CGAATTCATGTTGGAAAACACGTAGAAATCGTGACCCAAAGCCTCCATCTGCACCACCGCGTCTTCCGGGTTCATGGGGCGCAGGTCAAAACGCTTCTGACGCACGATCTCGGGAACGAATTCGGTCACGTCGTCGAGGCCAGCCTCCACGGCAGCCTCGGCGGGACCGGGCTCCGGCACTGGCACGGCCTCATGGCGGGCCTTCATGTAGCGGGTCTTGAACTTGCGCAGCTGCCGCTCCAACACATCGCTGGCCTTGTCGATGGCAGCGTACATGTCGGCGTGGTGCTCCTCGGCGCGGATAATGCCGTTGGGCACGTTGAGCTGTACTTCCACGCGGTTGCGGCGCGTTGAGTCCCTTACATCCCTCACTGTCAGCGTGACCCGCGCGTCTGTAATGGAGTCGTTGTAACGGTCCAGTCGCGTGAGTTTTTCCTCGACGTAATCGCGCATGGCGTCTGTAACGTCGACGTTCCGGCCTGACAGTTTGTAGATATGCACGGCTTTCACCCATCCTTTCCCGGAAGGGTAGAAAGTGGCCTTCCGGTCCTCCTCACTGTAGCCCGCCCCGCGCGGCGTTGTCCGGCGGACTCTTCATGGCGCCTACACCCATGCTGGGGGTATGATGAGGGGCGCAGGCGTGGGGAAGGCATGTGGAGGCCCCTCCCCCCCACCACCATGAAGACTGACCCAGGAACGGGGCAATCCAGCAGACCATTTGGGGCTCCCCAGGGGCGGTATCATGGTGCCATGACGGTGGATCGGCCATGAAGGTGGATCGGCAGGAGCAGGACGAGGCCCGGCGCGAACGCATTGCCCGAGCCGCTTTCGAGCTGTTCGCCCGCAGCGGCCTGGAAGCCACCAGCGTCCAGGACATCGCCCAAGCGGCCTTTGTGAGCCGCACCAACCTGTACCGCTATTTCCCCAGCAAGATTCACATGCTGTTGGCCCACTTCAATAAGGATGTGCAGGCCAGTCGCGACGACGCCCTGGAGCGCCTGCACGCCGGGGCCAACCCGCAGCAGGTCTGGGAAAAGGTCATGGCCCGCATGGCCGATCTGGGCGTGCGCTACCGCCACCTGGTCGGCGCGGTGGCGCAGGCGGTGCTGGGCGCGTCTCCCCTGGGTGAGCCGGAGCAGGGCAACACGGGCGCCCGGACGAAGAACCCGCTGTCATTTCCAACCCGCCTGTCCCCCGCCGATGGCCTGGGGACGGCGCTGACCCTGGGTGCCCTGGTGGAACCCGTGCTCCTGGCCATGCAGGCCCAGGGGCGACTGCGCCCGGAAGTCAACGTCGCCGGCCTGAGCGCCCTACTGGTGGACGCCTGCCTGCTGGCCCTGATGCACGGCGGGCACCGCGATCAGCGCGAGGTGCTGCGCGACTGGCAGGACCGCTTCAGCCTGCTGATGTCCGGGGCACTGGCGCCCGGCGTGGTGGTAGAAGGCCAGCGGGACTGAAGCGAGAGGGCCCTAAAATCGGTTGAAGGCAGGGCGGCGGCCATTAATCGCCCTCGCTGCTTGAGGTCCGGAAAGGGCCGACATCCTGGAATGATTTAACCTGAGTGGATAGGTTCAGTCCGTTGCGGCCAATGTTGCCCGCTCCCACAGCCTGCATGACCGCGAACCACTAGAATCGACGGCGTGATTGCATACCTGACCGGCGTGGTGCGCGAGGTGCGCGAGAACAGCGCCGTGGTGGTGGCGGGCGGCGTGGGCTACGAGGTCCAGTGTCCGGCAGGGACCCTGGCAAAACTGGTGGTGGGCGAAACCGCCGAACTGAACACCCGCTTCATCGTGCGCGAGGACGCCCAGTTGCTGTTCGGGTTTGGCGACACCGACAGCGTGCGCTTGTTCGATCTGGTGACTGGCGTGAGTGGCGTGGGGCCAAAACTGGGGCTGGCATTGTTGTCGGCCATGCCAGTCTCTGCGCTGGCCCAGGGCCTGCTGAGCGGCGACGCCAAACTGCTCTCCAGCGTCTCCGGGGTGGGCAAGAAGACCGCCGAGCGGCTGGTCCTGGAACTGCAGGGCAAGGTGCCCGAACACTTGGCCGCGCCCACGGTGGGCGGCGTGAGGGCCGCGAAAGTGGCGACGACGGCGGGCCGCGACGCGGTGGACGCGCTGCTGGCCCTAGGGTTCCGCGAGGCTGGGGTGCGCGCCGTGGTGGCCGAACTGCTCTCCGCCGAGCCGGACCTGAACGCCGACGCCCTGATCCGCAAGGGTCTGGGCCGCCTGCGATGAGGACCCACCGGCTATGAGGCGCCGGCTTTGACCCACGGCCAGCCCGACGAATTGCACATCGAACAGACCGGAGATCAGGACGCTGGAACGCCGGACGGCCAGGAGTCGGTTTACCAGGAGCAGAAGGTGTCCTGGCTGGAACTGTTCTTCGACCTGATCTTCGTGGTGGCCTTCGATCAGCTCGCCAAGCGGCTGGGTCAGTCGCCGGAGGCGGCTGCAGTCCTGCACTTCTGTCTGCTGTTCGTGGCGGTGTGGTGGGCGTGGGCGGGCAATGCCACCTTCGCCGCCCGCTATGGCAACGAGACCCGTGTCTACCGCTGGGGCACCCTGGCACAACTGGTGTCGCTGGCCATGATCGCCCTGACACTGCGCGGCGACCTGTCGGACACGGGCGCGGCCTTCGCGCTGGCGTATGGCGCCAGCCGGATCATTCAGGCGGGAATGTACGCGGCGGTGGCGCGGCGGGGGCCAGGGGGCATTGACTTCGCCGGGCGGATGACCCTGTCTTTTGGGCTCGTGGCGGCGTTGTGGCTGGTGTCTGCGCTTTTGCAGAGTGGTTCCGGGACGCAGATCGGGCTGTGGTGCGCCGCCCTGGTCCTTGATGTGCTGACCCCGGTGGTGATCCGCCACCACAGCCATGACGCCCTCCCCCACGAGGGTCACCTGCCAGAGCGTGTGGGGCTGCTCCAGATCATCGCACTGGGGGCCATCGTGACCGAGATCGTGGCGGGCAGTCGCCAGCAGGACCTGGATGCGAACAACCTGATTCCAGCGCTCGCGGCCATCGTGACTTCGGTGGCGTTGTGGCGGCTGTACTTCGACCAGGCGCGCTCGCTGCCCCTGCTGGGGGCGCGGGTGGATCACCGGGTGGGGGTCATGTTGGCGTGGCTCTACGGCCACCTGCCCTTCACCCTGGCGGTGGTGGTGCTGGGCGTGGGGCTGGGCCACGGCCTGTCCGCTGCCGGAACCGCTAAGGCGGCCGGAGACCAGCGCATGGTAGGCGCGTCGCTGGCCCTCGCGCTGCTGACGCTGGCCTTCTTGCGCTGGAACTCGCTGCGGGTGACAGGCCAGTTCTTCCCGGACCGTAGCGTTCCCGCCCTGCTGCTGGGGACAGGGCTGGCAGCGGGCCTTCTTCTGATTGATCTGGACACCCGGGGAGTGCATCTGGCCGTGGCTGGGCTGACTGTTCTGGTGGCACTGATCAGCGCCACCGATCCGGTCACGCAGCGGATGGGCCGGCTGGAGGAGCGGGTGCTGGAACAGCTCGAAGAGGGCAACCAGCCCGACTCCGTGGAGGACGCTCTGGATCAGTTGCCCGATCCCCACACCGCCGACACGTCCGCGTAACCGCCGACAAAGAGGGCCACGCGCAGCTCCTGAATAAAGTTTGCCAGCCAGTCCTCCACGGCCTCGGCGCTGTCCAGTGCGGGCGCGAGCAGCGGGCGGGCCACCGCCACCACCCCCGCACCCAGGCTCAGCGCGCGGGCAGCGTCCAGCCCCGTACGAATCCCGCCCGAGGCGATCAGCGGCACCCCCGGAGCAGCGGCCCGCGCGTCCCGTAGAGCCTGCGCCGTCGGCACCCCCACCTCACACAGGTCCGGGCTGATCACCGCGCCGTGTTCGACGAGCTGTTCCACCCGCGCCCAGCTGGTCCCCCCGGCCCCAGCCACATCCAGCGCGGCGAAGCCCAGACCGGACACGGCGGCCACCGTATGTCTGTCCAGGCCATGCCCCACCTCTTTCAGGATCACCGGGAAGGGAAGCTCCGGCAGCAGTTCGGCCAGCCGCGCCGTCAATCCGGCCCAGTTGGTGTCACCGCCGCGCTGCAAGGCTTCCTGCAGGGGATTGACGTGGATGGCCAGGGCGTCGGCCCCCACCGCCTGCACGGCGCGGCTGGCCTGCTGGGCGCCGTAGCCCAGCAGGAACTGGGCCCCGCCCAGGTTGCCGATCAACAGGATGTCGGGGGCAGCCCCACGAATCTGGAAAGTGGCAGCGGTGTCGGGACGTTCCAGCATCACGCGTTGCGAGCCCAGCATCAGCCCCAGCCCCAGGGTCTGCGCCGCCCGCGCCAGATTGGCGTTGATGCGCCCGGCCCGCTCGGCCCCACCGGTCATCGCGCCGATCAGTACCGGCGCGCTCAGGTGGTGGCCCAGGAAGGCCGTGCCCAGGTCGACGTCGCTCAGGTTGCGCTCCGGCAGGGCGCGGTATGGCCACGGCACGGCTTCCAGCCTGGTGGTCACGCCGGCGTACTGGCTTTCAGGCAGCAGGCACGCTTCCACATGGCGCAGTTTGCGCGCTGCAATGTCGGGGGGCACCGCTGGGGTCATGGCCACAGCCTAACGCCCGCCGCAAGGGGCCAGCGGGTGAATTCCCGCACTACACGGCACTTGGCGACCGCAGGCACAGTTGACAGCCTGCGCTATCGGCTGTACTATTCCCAAGCGCTGAGACAAGAAGGACAGCGCAAGGCACGAGGAAAGAAGGTTACGCAGGGTAGAGCAGTCTGGTAGCTCGTCGGGCTCATAACCCGGAGGTCGCAGGTTCAAATCCTGTCCCTGCAACCAAAACGAAAGTCCCCCACTTCATAGTGGGGGATTTTTCTTGTGGAAGGCAAGCTGGAACTCCATTACCCTCCAGGCCGTACTGTGGAGCAAGATGAGCCTTGCCTTTCTGATTTTTCTGGTCGCCTGGATCGTGGGGATGGTGGCGACCTTCGTTCCCGTCCTGCCCGCCACGCTGATCATTTTTCTGGGGGCGCTGGGCGCCACGCTGCTGGACGGCTTTCAGGTCTGGCCCGATCTGCCCTTCCTGCTGACTTTCGGGGCCATCACAGTGCTGATCGGCTTTGTGGACAATCTGGCCTCGGCGTGGGGCGCACGCCGCTACGGCGGCAGCAAACAGGCGGTGTGGGGGGCATTGATCGGCGGTCTGGCAGGCCTGTTCATTCCCTTCGGCCTGCTTGTGGGGCCGCTGGCCGGGGCGCTGCTGGCCGAATTGCTTGTCGTCCGCAGAACGCTCCCCGACGCGCTGCGCTCGGCCTGGGGCACCTTGGTGGGTCTGCTGACCGGGCTGGCTGCCAAGCTCGTGCTGCACCTGCTGATGGGGATCTACGAGTTGTGGCGGCTGTGGGAACCGGCGCGGAGCGTGGCGGGGGGCTAGCCCCACCACCTGTGAGATCCTCGCTTATCTGGCGAAAAGCAGCGGCGACACCCCGATCAACCCGATGACCAGCGCAGGCAACAGCGGCAGCAACGTGCCCATCACCGCCTGAACGGGGCGCTCAGTCAGGTGGCGAAAGGCGGCGTATACGAAGCCAAACTGCGCTAGCGTGCCCAGCAGCGTGACCATCACCAGCCCAAATCCGGCAGAGGTCTGGAAGGTCTGCGCCAGAGCAAGGCGCTCCAGCACACGCGGATCGCCGCCTGGGGGGAAGGCATCCACGGTGGCCCCTTTAGGGACGAAGGCGGCGGCGGGCGTCAGCAGCGTAACCACGATCACCAGCAGATACAGCGGCGGCAGCAACGCGAAGCTGGCCCCGTAGACCTCTGCCGCGCGGCCCTTGAAACCCGCGCCAACCCGCCCCAGGCCCCACATCAGCATGAAGACGAACACGCTGAGAAAGGTGGTGCCCAGCGTGTTGACCGCATAGGTGGCGAAATTGGGGGCTGCCGCCTCGCTGTGGGCCGCCGCAAACACGGCGGCGTGGCGCACCAGCAGGGTGTAGGCGAGGCCGCCCAGCAGACCGGCCACCACCGGCACCCACACATAGCGCCACCACACCAGATCCAACTCCTGCAATTGCCCAACGAAACTGCGTGGGCTGGCCAGCAGCGTGACCGGTGTCGGAGGATCCGGAAATGGGGCCGGCGGGCTGAGCTTGCGGGCGGTGGACTTACGGGGTGAGGCCATAGACCCCGCCATGCTAGCGGCTGCGGCGCGGGACAGACGGCAGGATCAGAACAGCGCGCTTCTCAGATTGGTGACCCACAGCCCCACCTGCGGGAAGGTCAGGGCCACGGCCACGGCGCCGAACAGCACGATGACCACGTAGCTCAGGCTCAGCCACGGGCCAGGAGCGCAGCGCTCCTGCGGATCGGGTTTCGGGGTCAGCCACAGGTGCAGCACCACCATGACCACGGCGCCAAAGAGCAGTGCCCCCAGCGCCAGCGGAATTTTCAGGGCCGGGTTGCCCAGCAGTTCGGTGGCCTGCGCCGGATCGCCCAGGTTCTTGCCAGCAACAAATGCGCCCAGCCCCACCGCCAGCGTGTTGTTCAGCGCGTGGACGATCACGCTGTTCCACAAGCTGCCGCTGTGCTGCACGAGGCGCGCCAGCACGTAGGCCAGCGGCAGGATCCCGGCGATACTGGCCGGAACGCCATGCGCCACCGAGAACGCGAAGGTGGAGGTCAGCGCGGCCACGGTGAAGCCCGCCGCCCGCTCGTGGCCGCGCATCAGCAGGCCCCGGAAGGCCACTTCCTCGGCAAAGGGAATCAGGATTCCTGCCGCCAGCAGCAGCGCCCACAGGTCCGGTCCACTGCTCAGAAACTGCGGCACCGAATCCGCCGCCGACGGGAAAAAGGTGATGTAGGCCAGCACGAAGGCCCGCGAGGCCAGGAAGGCCAGCGCGAAGGCCGCCAGCGCCAGGCCCCACGACGGCGGCGTGCGCCAGCGCGTGTCTGCCAGGAGCGCCCGCACAGTGGACCGGAAGAACACGAAGGCCGCCAGCACCACGACAGCAAAAGAGGCTAGCAGCGTCACCCCCAGCGGCACCCGCTGCGCGATCAGCAGCGCCGAGACCACGTTCTGGATCACCAGCAGACTGAGTGCGGCGCGGTTGCCGTTCACCGCACGGATGCCGGCGGGCGGCTGCGTCTTGTGGGGCCAGGGCGGGGAGGCGGGGGTGTCGGTGTCCGGCGCGGTCATGGTTCAGAGGGTACTGCGCGGCCCCCGGCCTGCGCCTCCGCTGAAAGACGGAGACTTTCTTGAGGCTTAGCCGTTGGGGGACCCTCCCCTGCTCTCCCCGGTTCCGCAGCGGGAGGAACGCCTTTCCCTCAGGCGGTCAGCACCTCGATGGCCTGCTCAAGCGCCCCATCCCCGGTCTGGTGATGCAGGACAAAGCGCACCGAATCTGGCCCCAGGGCACTGGCGAGTACACCCTGCTCGGCCCACTTCGCCACCTGCCCGGCAGCGTTGGGCAGCGTGACGTAGATGATGTTGGTCTGCACGGCGGCCAGATTCACGTCAAAACCTGCCTTGACTAGCGCCTCGGCCAGTTCGCGGGTCCGGCGGTGGTCTTCCTTCAACCGGGTCGGGCCATCCCGCAGGGCCACCAGCGCGGCTGCCGCCAGGATTCCAGCCTGACGCATCCCGCCGCCCAGCATCTTGCGGTAACGGTGGGCCTGTTTCATGGCCTCGGCGCTGCCCACCAGCACGCTGCCCACCGGTGCACCCAGCCCCTTGCTCAAGCACACGCTGACGGTGTGGAAGTGCCGCGTGATCTCGGAGAGCGGTACGTCCAATGCCGCCGCCGCGTTGAAGACCCGCGCTCCGTCCAGATGCAAGGGCAGCCCCTCGGCATCGGCCACGGCGCGGATCTCCCTGATGGTATCGATGGGAATGATGGTGCCGCCCGCCTTGTTGTGGGTGTTCTCCAGGCTGATCAGTCCGGTGGGTGACTGGTGGACGCTGTGGCGCACGGCCAGCCGCACGGCCTCGGGTGCGGGCACCCCCAGCGGCGCGGGCACGAAGCGCGGCACGACACCGGAGAACGCCGCCATCATGCCCAGTTCCCACTCGTAGATATGGCTGCCCTCGGCGCAGACAACTTCCTCGCCCCGGCGGGTGTGCACGGCAATCGCCACCTGATTTGTCATGCTGCCGGACGGCATGAACAGGCCCGCCTCAAAACCGGTCAGGCGGGCAACCTCAGCTTGCAGTTCGTTGACGGTCGGGTCTTCGCCGTACACGTCGTCGCCTACCGCTGCCGACGCCATCGCGGCGCGCATTTCGGGAGTGGGCGTGGTAACGGTGTCGGAGCGCAGGTCGGCAATCACAGGAGGAGCCATGCCCACCATGCTAGCAACGCGTGATGCTCAGCGACGCATCAATCGCATCAGGACGGGACGCAGACGGATGACCCATAAAGGCGCGCCCAGAATATCGGTAGCAAACGGTTCGCCCCACTCGGCGCAATCGCGCAGAATTTCAAGCTGTGGCCCGGCAGGAGCGAAGTTTTCAAGGCGTCCAATCGCGTGGAGGGCACGGATATGATCGTCGTCTGGTTCCAGCGCCAGCGCCTCGTTCAGCAGGCGGCGTTTGGCGAATGGCCCCACCCAGTTGGCCAGCCCACTCAATGCACCGGCCTCTCGGCTCAGGGCCAACGACTGCCGGAAGGCTTTTTTCGCGCCTGCATGGTCATTAGCAAAATGGCCGAGATGATGTCCAAGTTGGCACAGGCGCTGAGCTTCCAATCTGGCGCGTTCCTGCTCCGGGAGCGATTCATGCTCGGGACGTTTGACAAACGCCGCCTGAGCTTCATGGCTACCGCCCCATTCAGTCCTTAAATTGCTCAGCATGGTTCGGCGCAGTTGCATTGAGCCTGGAGCGGCTTTCAGCCCTGCAAGGTAAGCGTCCCAGCCCTGTTCTCCCTGCTGCATCTGCAAGCAAATCAGGCCGCAGTAGGCCAGCGTCGCCTGCGCGTCAAGTTCCACAGCTTCCACAAAGTAGGACCACGCTTCTGCCATGACCTCGGCCAGTTCCTGCCGGTTTTCTTCGGGAATGTCTTTTGCCAGACGCATGGTCCGTAGCTGCCAACCGTGGGCGAACAGGTGCGACGCCAGTGACACCCGAGCTGGGTACGACTGGGGATAGGCGTTGACCCAGGCCCGAAACGGCTTCGTGAACTCGGGGCGGTAGGACTCAGCCAGAGTGTAGGCCCGGCGCAGCTCTTTTTCAGACAACTGCTGCACTGAAAAGGCATGGTGTAGACCACCGTAATGCGTTTCCAGTGCCTCAAAGTTCCTGTCAGACAGCAAGTCGCGCAGGGCTTCACGGGAAAGGCGAGCAGGCGTAGATGTCGTGGCCGGAAGCGACGCGAGGACGGTCATCAGGCCAGCAGCCTAGTCCGGCGTTTCTTGCCAGAATCTCTCAGCGGGCAAGGTCAGTCCCGCACGTACACTTTCATCTGCTTGATGCCGCCGCCGCTATAGTTCGCCGGATTGAAATCGTCCCACGGCACCCAGCGCACCGTCACGCTGTCATGCTCCACGTCGCCGTCGGTCAGACCAAGTTTGAGTGGTTTCTTGCTGCCATTGGGCAGGGTGGCGGTCACAGTCAGGATGTACTTTCCAAGCGGCAGATCATTGAAATTGGTACTGTGGTACGGCCAGTCCTGACCCAGTGTGGTGCGGCCACCCCCGTTGGGATCGGAATAGGGATAGCCGCCGGGAGGGGCGAGCGGCGCGGCTTTAAAGGTGTACACGATGGGTTTTCCTGTGCTGCCGTCCACCAGTTTGCCCTGCGGGATAAAGGTCACGGTGATGACGCTGCCACCCGGAGCGGCTCCGGGCGTGACGGCGCTATACCTCGAGTCGCAGTATGCGCTCGCGGGCAGGCCGCAGTAACTGAAATCCACACTTGAGCCGTAGAAATCCGTGTCCCTGCTGGCCCCGGCCCCGCTGCCCGCCCGTAGGCCCGACAGCTTCCAGCGGAAATTGAGGTTGCCGCCCTCGCTGGAGTCCACATTGGTGTTGGGGTTCCCACTGGCCGGATCCATGAAAAACGAGAAGGTCTGGCCCTCGAAGGTGGTCGTGTAAGAGGCCTTGGCCTGATAGCGTCCGTCTGGCACGCGCAGGCTGTAGGTGCCGTCGGCCTTGGTCTCGGTCTCAAAGCTGGTTTTCTGGCCCTGCGTGAAGGTGGTGCCGTTGATGAATACCCGCGCCCCTGCCAGCGGACGGCCCTGTGTGTCCAGCACCAGTCCGGTGACGTAGCCGGGCTTGATGGCCGGGACTTTAGCGGTGCTGGCCGGGGCGGCAGGCTTCGCCGGGGCTGGTGCAGGGGTGGGCCGGGGCACGCTGGCTGCAGGAGCGGTGGGTTGCAGAGCGGGCGCAGGTTTGGCCGGAGCCGTGCCCGTCACAGGCTTGAGCACGCACCACGCCAGCACGGCATTGCCTTGAGCCTCCACCCAGAGGCCAGCCAATGACTGCTGGGGACCGCTCAGCGCGAAGACCGACGCCCGGCCATCAGCCTCATCGTTGCGGTCCAGCAGGCGGTAGGTGTAACCCAGCGACTTGACTCCACTGTTGAAGGTCTCTTCCAGATCGTCATCGGGCTGCGTCCAGACTACGTACTCGCTCTTTGTGCAACTGCTTCCGGCCGCGCTGGCCGCGTCGCGCAGGGCCGAGGCCAGATCCGCGACGGCGGCGCGGTCCGTCACAATCACCGCGCCCTCGTTGAATGTGGCGGGAACCAGGGTGCTGCCAGGGCCAGCAGCCAGCGCCGGAAACGCACCACAGAGGAGAAGCGACAGCAGGCGGACGGTTCCTTTCATACGGCACCTCAGAAGTGGCGGCTGGGTAAGGCCTGGGCCGTTCAGGCCAAGGAAACTTTGGGCTGAAGCTCAGGTGGGAAGAATCGCCATGCTAAGACGGGAAGGAGCGAATTGTCAGCCCCCACCCCCAGTGTCCTTCGGGCCATCTCGGCCCAGGCCTTACCCAGCCGCCACTTCCGCCCTTCTCTCCTCGATAATCTTCTTCGCCAGATGATCCGGCACGTCCTGGTAGCCGTGCGGCTTGATGCTGAAAGCACCCCGGTCTCCGGTCAGCGAACGCAGATCGGCGCTGTAGTTCTGCAACTCGGCCTGTGGCACCACAGCGCTGATGGTGATGACGGTGCCACCCGTGTCCATGCCCTGTACGCGTGCGCGGCGGGTTTGCAAATCGCTGATCAGGTCACCCGTGAACGAGGCGGGCGCGCGAACCTTGAGCAGGACGGCAGGCTCTAGCAGGCCGGGCCGGGCGTTTTCCAGCGCGTTCCTGAGGGCTAGGCTGCCCGCCATGCGAAAGGCGATGTCTGAGCTGTCCACATCGTGATAACTTCCGTCCAGCACGGTCACGTGTACGTCCTGCAAGGGGTATCCCGCCAGACTGCCCTTCTGCATGGCGTCCTGAATGCCCTTCTCGATACTGGGCAGGTACTTGCCGGGAATCGCGCCGCCCACCACGGCACTCTTGAAGCTGAAACCCTCGCCGGGTTCGATCCGCACCGTGCAGTCGCCGTACTGCCCGTGACCCCCGCTCTGTTTCTTGTGCTTGCCCTGCGCCTGTGCGGCGGCATGAATGGTCTCGCGGTACGGAATCTGCGGCGTGGTGGTGCTCACGTTCACCCCCTGCGCGGCCAGCTTCTCGGCGGCAATGGTCAGGTGCATGTCGCCCATGCCGCTCAGCAGTTGCTCGCCGGTCTGCGCGTCACGCTGGAAGTGCAGCGTGGGGTCTTCCTCCATCAGGCGGGTCAATGCCGCACCCAGCTTGTCCTCGTCCTGCCGGGTGGCCGGGTGCAGGGCCACCGTGTGCGCCGGGTCGGGCAGCCACAGGGGGTCGTACTGGATGGGATGGGCGGGATCGGCCAGCGTGTCGCCGGCGCGCAGATCGGTCAGTTTGGTCAGGACGCCGATCATCCCGGCCCTCAGCTCCGGCACCTCGGTCAACTCCTTGCCGTTGATCAGATACAGGTGGGCGGGCCTGACCTCCAGGCCGTCGCGCGAGGTGTTCACCACCGTGTCGCCGGGCCGCAGGGTGCCGCTGTATACCCGGATGTACGCCAGCTTGCCCACAAAAGGATCAATGCTCACCCGCCATACGCGCGCGCTGAACGGGGCATCGGGCGTCGGCTCGCGGTTCTGGCCATCCTGACCAGTGGTGGGACCGCGTTCGCGAGCGCTTCGGAGACCCGTGACCAGCAGATCCAGCAGTTGCGCCAGTCCCACGCCCGTCGTGGCGCTGACGGGAATCACCGGGTACAGCGTCCCTGCGTGCACGGCCCGCAGGAAGGCAGCGTGCAGGTCATCCGGACCGATCTGCTCGCCCTCCAGGTAGCGTTCCATCAGGGCATCGTCGGATTCGATGATGGCGTCGGTCAGGCTCTCCCGCGCCTCCCTGAGCACTGAGCGCATGTCGGACGGGACCTCACCACCGCCGCCCACCTCTCCGGTCAGGACGTTCACCACATCCCGGAACTCCGGTCCCTCGCCGACGGGCAAGTACAGCGGCGCGACGTTGCCCGGCAGGCTGGAGCGCAGGTCGGCCAGCACGGCAGAAAAGTTGGCCCGTTCGCGGTCCATCTTGTTGATGGCGATCAGACGCGGCATGTTGAAACGGTCGGCGGTGGCCCACACGCGCTCGGTGCCCACCTCAACGCCGCTCACGCCGCTGACCACCATCAGGGCGGCGTCGGCGGCGCGGATGGCCCCGCGAATCTCGCGCACAAAATCGGCGTAACCGGGGGTGTCCAGCACCGTGATGTCTGTGCCGTTGTGGTTCAGGCGCACGACGCCGGTGGTGATGGAAAAGCCGTGCGCCTTCTCGGCGTCGGTGTGATCGCTGTGGGTGGTGCCGTCCTCCACCCGACCAGGACGTGAAATGGCCCCGCTGTGGTGCAGCAGGGCTTCGCAGAGCGTGGTTTTCCCAGCGCCGCTGTGCGCGGCGAGACTCACAATACGAACGGGCATTCTTGAACCACCGATCCTTTTTAGTCAAAAAGAGTGGGCGGGGCGAACGGCCTCCGGCGCGGACGGGATTTTGGTGGACGCAGTTTACACCCCATCCGGGGTGCGGGCACCAGACGGGGCCAAGGGCAACCCCTGGCCCTGGGGCGACCAGACCACTCCCGGAATCCAGCCCTCCCCGCGCTAAACTCCCCGCATGACCATCACTTCCTGCCAGACCGTGATGATGCGAATGCCCCTGCTGCCCTGAGCGCTTCAGGGCTGGAAGTGAGGTGCGATTTCTCCAGGCTGGAGGACACACCACGCGCCACTTTTTCCGTATCCTGTCACGGTTGTCCGCCCCGCCTCTCATCAGGGCGCCGTGCTTTTCAAGTGCCGGGCGGAAAGGAAGGGAACACCATGACCGACAGCAGCAACGAATTTATCCTCACCACCGCCATCGACTATGCCAACGGCGAGCCGCATATCGGCCACGTCTACGAAAAGATCCTGGGCGACGCCATCGCCCGGTATCAGCGGCTGGCCGGACGAGACGTGACCTTCGTGATGGGCACCGATGAGCACGGCGAAAAGATCAGCAAGGCCGCCGCCAAGGCCGGGGTCACGCCGCAGGAACTGGTGGACGACCTGAGTGACCGCGCCTTCCGGGGACTGTGGGACAGGCTGGAGATCAGCTACGACGCCTTCATCCGCACCACGGCCCAGCGCCACAAGAAGTTCGTGCAGGACGTATTACAGCGCGTGTACGACGCGGGCGACATCTATTTTGCCGAGTACGAGGGCCTGTATTCGGTGGGCGCGGAACGCTACGTGACCGAAAAGGAACTCGTGGAGGGCACGGACGGCGTGCGCCGCTACCCCGGTGACCGCGACGCCCCCGAACTGCGCCGCGAGGCCAACTATTTCTTCAGAATGGAGAAATACCAGGACTGGCTGCTGGACACCCTCAAGGCCAATCCCGGGCTGATTCAGCCTGCCGGATACCGCAACGAGGTGCTGGAAATGCTGTCCGAGCCGATTGGTCCTCTCAGCATCAGCCGCCCGAAAAGCCGCGTGCCATGGGGCATCGAGCTGCCGTGGGACGCCGACCACGTCACGTACGTGTGGTTCGACGCGCTGCTGTCGTACCTGACCCCCTTCGTGGCGAGCGGGCGCGACGCCGCGACGGTCAGCGGGCTGGCCTGGCACGTGATCGGCAAGGACATCCTCAAGCCCCATGCGGTGTTCTGGCCCACCATGCTGAAAGCGGCGGGGCTGCCCCTGTACCGCAAACTGGTGGTGCACAGTCACATCCTGGCTGAGGACGGGCGCAAGATGGGCAAATCGCTGGGCAACGCCATCGACCCGCAACAACTGGTCAGCGACTTCCCGGTGGACGCCATTCGCTACACGCTGCTGCGGGAGGCTTCCCTCGGCGCGGACAGTCCCTACGGTGAGGGCATTCTGGTGTCGCGCCTGAACAGCGATCTGGCCAACGATCTGGGCAACCTGCTGTCCCGCACGGTCAGCATGATCCACAAGTACAGGGGCGGCGTTCTGCCTGCCGCGCACGAGCCGAACGAGCGCGAACGCGAGATCGAGGCGGCGGCCCTCGCCCTGCCCGGACAGATCCTGGGCCTGGTGGATGACCTCAAGATCAACATGGCGATTGAGGCGGCCATGAATTTCGTGCGCGACCTGAACCGCTACCTCGCCGAGAGTGCGCCGTGGAATCTGGCGAAGTCCGAGGAAACGGCCCGCCGCCTGGACACCGTGCTGTATACCGCCGCCGAGGGGCTGCGCGTGGCCTCGGTGTGCCTGGAAGCGGTGATTCCCAGCAAGGCCCGCGAACTGCGCTCTCAGCTGGGGCTGGGCACCCAGACCTACGCCCTGGCCGGGGCCTGGGGCCTGACACCGGCGGGAACCCGCGTGCCGGGCGGGCCGATCCTCTTCCCGAAACCGGAAGTGTCCAAGCCAGAACAGGAAGAGGGCAGGGAAAAGCCGGACAGGCCTCAGAAGACCGTTCAGAAGGAGAAGAAAGTCGTGACCCAGGTTGCCCAGCCCACCGCCCCCGTCGCCAGCGAGACGCCCGCTGAAACCGAGGCCCTGATTTCCATCGAGGACTTCGCGCGCATCGACCTGCGTGTGGCCGAGGTCATCGCCTGCGAGGCGGTGGCGAAGGCTGACAAGTTGCTCAAGCTGACCGTCAGGCTGGGTGAGGAGACGCGCACGGTGGTCAGCGGCATCCGCAAATGGTACGAACCCGAAGCACTGGTGGGGCGCAAGGTGATTCTGGTGGCGAACCTGAAGCCGGCCAAGCTGCGCGGCATCGAGTCTCAGGGCATGATTCTGGCTGCTGAGGACGACGCCGGCAACCTGGATCTGGTGGGCCTCACGCTGGATCTGCCCAGCGGAACGAAGGTGCGCTAGGAGCTGAAACGCAAGCAGCGGAGTGAATTGTCAGCAGGGTCTGTCGGTGGCGTCATCTCACGACTGGCAGACCCCTGTCAGGACCAGCAAGGACGGCGGGGTGCCGTGGGCCCGCAAACGTGGATCCGGGTCAAGACGCTCACGTCCAAAGCCCGCCCCGGCCCTATAGACTGGGTCATATGCCGTTTATCGTGGTTTCGGGACTGTCAGGCAGTGGCAAGAGCACGGTGCTCCGCACGCTGGAGGACGCGGGCTTCTTCACCACCGACAACCTGCCGCCGGAACTGTGGGGGGCCATGCACGACCTCGCGACGGCGCGCGGGCTGGAGCGCGTGGCGATCAGCACCGACGCCCGCACACGGGATTTCCTGGGGGCACTGGAATCCAGCCACGAGCGCCTGACCCGCCGCCGCGAGGACCTGCGGGTGCTGTTTCTGGAGGCCACGGCGGACGTGCTGCTCAGGCGCTACAACCTGACCCGGCGCGAACATCCGCTGGGCGACACGCTGCTGGTGGACTTTGCCCGTGAGCGCGAACTGCTGGCCCCGCTGCGCTCGATTGCCGATACGGTGATCGACACCACCGACCTGAGTGCCAGTGAGCTGTCCGAGCGGGTGCTGAAGCTGTACCGCCTGGAACGCGATTTTCACCTGCGGCTGGTGTCGTTCGGCTTCAAGCATTCGCCCCCGCGCGACGCGGACATGGTGCTGGACGTACGTTCGCTTCCCAATCCCTATTACGACCCGGCCCTGCGCCCGCGCACCGGCCTGGAGAAGGATGTGGCAGACTACGTCTTTCAGAACGAGGACGCCGAGAGGTTTTACGCCGGTCTGCGGGAGTTTATCCGCAATGCCGCCGAGCGGGCGCAGGCCAGCGGGCGGCACGGGTATACCGTGGGCATTGGCTGCACGGGCGGACAGCACCGTAGTGTGGCCGTGACTGAGCGACTGGCCGCTGATCTGAAAGACCTGAATGTGGAGGTAGGCGACCACCGCGACATGCAACTGGAGGCGAGCTGATGTGAGCGGGACGCCTCTCACAAGGCCTGACTGCTCCCCATGGCAGCATGTGCCGACGGCAGTGACCGGGGGGAGCGCATGAGCGATCCTCCCCTGCGGGGTGATCGGCCCCTGGCCCCGGCAGAACGGGCAGGGGCAGTCCGCCGGCGGGCTGTTCAGGGCGGTCAGCACGCCACCCGCCGCGCCCGCGTATGGCTCGCGCCGGGCATGGGGGTCAAACGCTGGCTGGCGCTGTTCATGGTGTGCACGCTGATCGGCGCCGTGGGCTTCCTCCACTTCACCTGGACCGGACCGCTGCATTTTGTCGCCACGCGCTGGATCCTGTACCTGAATGCCCTGACCGAGCCGGGCCTGGTCCCACTGCACATTACCGGGATGGCCGTGATGGGGCTGGCGTTAATCGGGGCGTTTTTCAGCATCGCCATGCTCAACCGCTCCATCCTGAGCGGCACCGGCACGGTCCCCGGAACAGCCATGGACATGATCTACGAGCGGCGCAACCTGTCGCGCGGCGCCCGGATCGTGGCGGTGGGCGGCGGCACCGGGCTGTCGAACCTGCTGTCGGGCCTGCGGCTCTACACCGCCCACACCACCGCCATCGTGACCGTCTCTGACGACGGCGGCAGCAGCGGGCGGCTGCGCGAGTCGCTGGACATGATCGCCCCCGGCGACCTGACCGACTGCTACGCGGCCCTCAGCGACAGTCCGGTCATGGCCCGGCTACTCCTCCACCGCTTTTCACGCGGCGACGGCATCGAGGGCCACACCTTCGGCAACTTAATGCTCGCCACCCTCAGCGAGGAGCAGGGCGGGCTGGCCTCCGCCATGCAGGACATTCACGAGGTCCTACGCATTCGCGGGAAGGTGTTCCCGGCCACCACCGCCCCCGCCACGCTAGTGGCGCATCTCAGTGACGGGCGCACGGTGCGCGGCGAGAGCAAATTTGCCGCGTCGGTGGGCAACGCCCGCATTCTGAAGGTCACGCTGGACCCGCCGAATCTGCCGGCGCTACCCCCAGTGCTGGACGCCATCCGCGACGCCGAGCAGATCGTGCTGGGGCCGGGCAGCCTGTTCACCAGCATCATTCCTGCCCTGCTGGTCCCCGGGATCGCCCACGCCGTGCGTCATTCGGCGGCCCCGCTGATCTACGTCGCCAGCCTGATGACTGAACCCGGCGAGACCGACGGCCTGAGCCTGGAAGACCACATCCGGGCCGTGACCCAGCACCTGGGCCGCACCCCTGACTGCGTGCTGGTCAATAACGCGTCCCTGCCTCCCGAAGTTGCCGAGCGTTACGCAGCGGCTGGGGCCCACCTGCTGGACCTGAATGGAGCCAGCAGCGACCTGATCGCCTGCGCCGTGGTGCTGCCGCTACTGCAACCCGGTCAGGCCCGACATGATCCGGCCGCGCTGGCCCAGGCGCTGCTGACCCAGGCTCCGCGCCGCCGCATGCAGCATTAGCCCTGCGCGCCGCGGCGCTGCTGTCTGGCCCGCACCCGTCTACCCACCGTCCCGCGCCCACGCTCCGGGGCCTGTTACGCTGTTCCCCATGACGGCGCCGCAAGACACAGCAACCAGCATCCGCGAGATGGGCGTGCGGGCCAGGGCCGCGGGCCGCGTGCTGCGCTCCCTGCCCACGGCGCGTAAGGCCCAGGCGCTGCAGGCCATCGCTGCCGAGTTGCGCGCCCGGTCCGGCCAGATTCTGGACGCCAACGGTCAGGACGTGCAGGCCGCGCAACTCTCGGGGCTGCCCGCACACATGATCGCCCGCTTGCGCCTGGACGCCGCCGCGCTGGAAACGGTGGCCGCCGACGTGGAAGCAGTCTCGCGCCTGCCCGATCCGGTGGGCGAGACCACTCCGGCCCAGCCGCAACCCAGCGGCATTCAGGTCTCGCAGAGGCGTGTGCCGCTTGGCGTGCTGGGGGTGATTTACGAGTCGCGCCCCAACGTGACGGTGGACGTGGCCGCCTTGGCGCTGATGAGCGGCAACGCGGTGATCCTGCGCGGCGGCAAGGAAACGGTGCACAGCAACGCGGCGCTGGAGGCGGCCATCCGCGTAGCGCTGGAGGCCGAGGGCCTGCCGGGCGACGCCGTGCAGGTTATCCGCGATCCGGCCCGGGAGCACATGCGTGAACTGCTGCGGCTCGACGATCTGGTGGACGCCATCATCCCGCGCGGAGGGGCCGGGCTGCACCGTTACTGCGTGGAGAACGCCACCGTTCCTGTGATCGTGGGCGGCATCGGCGTGGTCCACATCTACCTGGATGCCAGCTTTACCCATGACCCGGACGATTTACGGCGCGCCGCCGAAATCATCGTGAATGCCAAGGTCCAGAAACCCAGCGCCTGCAACGCCCTGGACACGCTGCTGATTGACCGCGAGGCCCTGGCTGCCCTGCCTGATCTCGCCCGCGCCCTGCTGGAAAACGGGGTGGAACTACGAGCCGATGCCGAGGCGTGGGGGGCGCTGCAGGATGCGGGCATCGTGACCACGCCCGCCGCCGACAGCGACTACGGCACCGAGTTTCTGGCCCTGACGGCCAGCCTCAAGGTTGTGTCGGGCGAAGAGGAGGCCCTGGACTTCATCGCCGCGCATGGCAACCACACCGACGTCATCCTGACGCGCAATGACGCGCAGGCCGAGCGCTTTATCCAGGATGTGGACAGCGCCGCCGTAATCGTCAACGCCAGCCCCCGCTTCAACGATGGCGGCCAGCTGGGCCTGGGCGCAGAAGTCGCCATCAGCACGCAGAAGCTGCACGCCCGGGGGCCGATGGGGTTGCGCGAACTGACCACGACGAAGTGGGTGGTGGTGGGGGAAGGGCAGATCAGGGGCTAAGCGATGCAAGCGCAGATCGCGCGCCCCTCCCTTCCCTCAGACGCCCAGAGGAACGTCCACCCCAAGCTCGGCCAGCACGGTGCGGATTGCCTGCGCGTCAATTCCGGCGCGGGCGTGAACGCTCTCGGCGGTGGCGTGGTCCTGGAATTCGTCCGGAATGCCCAGCGTCCGCACGGGCACGCTCAGGCGCATGCTGTTCAGGGCCTCAAGCACGGCGCTGCCGAAGCCGCCCACCAGCGTGTTGTCCTCCACGGTGACGATCGCGCGCGCAGTGGAAGCCACCTCGCGCAGCATGTCCAGGTCCAGCGGCTTAACGAAGCGGGCGTTGACCACCCCCACGCCGGGCAGATCGTCTGCCGCCGCCTGGGCATACTCGAGGGCCTTGCCGCCCGCCAGGATGACCACGTCCGAGCCGTCCCGGAGCCGGTCCCAGGTGCCCCACTGCAGTTCGGGCCAGGTTCCCTCGGGCACCTTGACCGTGTTGCCGCGCGGATAACGGATGGCGAAGGGGCCATCATGCTCCTGCGCATATTTCAGCATGCCGCGCAGTTCGGAGGCGTCCTTCGGCAACCCGATACGAACGTTGGGGATGCTGCGCAGGTAGCTCAGGTCAAACACGCCGTTGTGAGTCGAGCCGTCCGCGCCCACGATGCCGGCGCGGTCGATGGCGAAGGTCACGTTCAGGTTTTCAATGGCCACGTCATGCAGCACCTGATCGTAGGCGCGTTGCAGGAAGGTCGAGTAGATCGCCACGATGGGCCGCAATCCCTGCAACGCCATCCCGGCGGCGGTGGTCACGGCCACGTCCTCGGCAATGCCCACGTCCAGATAACGGTGCGGATGCGCCTTGCTGTAGCCGACCAGCCCGCTGCCCTCGCGCATAGCCGGGGTGATCACGAAGGTGCGTGGGTCGCGCTTTGCCAGCTCGGTCACAGCGTCGCCAAAGGCCGCGCTCCATGAGTACGCGCTGCTGGCCTTGAAATCCCCGGTTTCGGGATCGAATTTGCCGGGACCGTGCCAGTAGATCGGGTCCGCCTCAGCGTAACTCAGGCCCTTGCCCTTGCGGGTCACCACATGCAGGATCGTGGGGCCGTCCAGATCCACCAGCCGTTCCATCAGCCACACCAGCTCTTGGACATTGTGGCCGTCCACCGGGCCAACGTAGCGCACGCCCATGGTGGCGAAGGGATTGACGCTGGCCGGATCGAAGAAATGGCGGGTGCTGCTTTTGGCGCGGCTCATGAAATCGGCCAGGGGCTTGCTGACAGCCTGGACTGCCTTCTTCCCCGCGTCCTCGCCCTCCTGGAACCACTTCTGAACTTGCAGGCCGCGCATGAATTTGTTGATCGCGCCCACGTTCTCGGAAATGCTCATCTCGTTGTCGTTCAGGACGATCAGCATCTTGCGGCGCAGGTCACCGATGGTGTTCAGGGCGGCCAGCGCCATGCCCCCGGTCAATGACCCGTCACCGATCACGGCGGCCACCTTGTGGTCCTGGCCCAGCGCGTCGCGCGCCATCGCCATCCCCAGCGCGTTCGCCAGGCTGGTGCTGGCGTGCCCCACCGTGATCGCGTCATGCTCGGATTCACTGACCTTGGTAAAGCCGCTCAGGCCGCCCTCTTTTTTCACAGTGTGCATCTGCTCGCGCCGTCCGGTCAGCATCTTGTGGGCATACGCCTGATGGCCGACGTCGAACAGAATCCGGTCACGCGGGCTGTTCAGCACGTAATGCAACGCCACGATCAGGTCGGTCGCGCCCAGCGAGGACGCTAAGTGGAGTCCGCCCACCGAGCAGACCCGCACGATCTCATCGCGCAGTTCCTGGCTCAGCGCGGGCAACTGATCACGCGAGAGTTTCTTGAGGTCTTCCGGGCCATGAATCCGGTCCAGCAGCGGTGTGCCGCGGTACACCAGATCCGTTCGGTCGCGCTCACCTGTCTGTTTGAGTTCGGTCATCAGCGGCCTCCCTTGAAGTTGCGTCCCACGAGCAGCAGTCCCTCGGGCGTGCGGACCTCGCCCACAAACGGCGTGAACCACAGCTGTTGCGTGGCCGGGAACAGACCGCCCACCGTATCACTGACCTGACGGGTCACCACCCAGACCTCGAAGGTTCCGGCGGGCGTGTCCTGCTGCCGCTTTTCCTGAACGGTGTAGCTGTAGTTGAGCGTGCCCTGCACCTGCACCTGCCCGTCGTCCCCGCTGATGGCGATGTTGCTCTGACCCTGCCAGGTCAGCCCCACCTTCCAGGCATTTTCTGCCGGGTATTCCAGCCACGGCGGGTCCAGACGCACATTCACGCCGGGTTTTCGCAAGCCCAGCAACTTGACTCCTTCCCCCGAGAAGGTCCGGTACCACGTCTGGTCCGCGCCGCGCCCGGTCAGTTGCAGCGCCTGCACGGTCTGTCCGGCGTAGATGCTCGGGCCCAGCGCGCGCAGCACGTACGGCACGCTGGCGGTGGGTTCACCTTCAGGCAGGTAGGACCAGGTCAGTCCAGCCTGACTGGGGTAGAACGACACCGTGTTGACAGGCGTGCTGGTCTGCACCGTGGGTGCCGGGCCGGTGGTCCGGGGGGTACAGGCACTCAGGCCCAGCAGCAGGGCTGGGCCCAGAGCGAGAAGGAAGGTGGGACGCATGATCCCCAGAGTAACGCGACCCATGAGGCGCATTCTGTCAGTTAAGCGAAAGTCACGCGTCCTGCTTTTGGGGGAGGTCAACGAGAAAGGCCGTATGGGACGTCGGCCAGGGCGACCACTCAAAGCAGGATTGATGCTGCGGTATGAAGGCTCTCTCTGTTCATCTCAACTTTTGATTCGGCAGTCATGTTCACCGAGAAGGGGCCGCAGGCTTCACGCCCCGGCCCCTTCTCCCCTTTCCAGCCTCAATTAGATCAGGCTGAGCTGATCCCCGTCTGCGATGTGCCCCAGATGCTCCGGCAGGCCACGCGGGTGGTCCATCACGATCTGCTCGGCCTTGTAGCTGCTGCGAACCAGCGGCCCCGACACGATTTCCAGGAAGCCCAGCTTCATGCCTTCCTCGCGGATTTCGTTAAATTCGGCGGGCGACACGTAACGCTCCACAGGCAGGTGGTGCATGGTGGGCCGCAGATACTGCCCGAAGGTCAACACATCCACCCCTGCCGCGCGGCAGTCGAGCATGGTCTGGGTGATTTCCTCGCGCGTCTCGCCCAGCCCCAGCATGATGGACGTTTTGGTGATCACGTCCGGACGGGCCCGTTTGGCGTGGGCCAGCACCGCCAGCGTCTGGTCATAGTCGGCGCGGATGTCGCGCACCGGGTGGGTCAGGCGGCGCACGGTCTCGATGTTCTGGGCGTAGGTGTCTACGCCGCTCTCCAGGACCAGATCGACGCAGTGGGTGTTGCCGCTGAAATCAGGTGTCAGCGCCTCCACACGGGTTTCGGGATTCAGTTTCTTGATGGCCGCTACCGTCTTGGCGAAGTGGTACGCGCCGCCGTCAGGCAGGTCGTCGCGGTCCACCGAGGTCAGCACCACGTATTTCAGGCCCATCAGTTGCACGCTCTCGGCCACACCCTGCGGCTCGTCCAGATCCAACTTACCCATCGGGTTGCCGGTGTCCACGGCGCAGAAGCGACAGCCGCGCGTGCAGATGTGGCCCATTAGCATGAAGGTGGCGGTGCCACGTGACCAGCACTCGCCGATGTTGGGGCACATCGCTTCCTCACAGACCGTGTGCAGGCGGTGTTCCTTGACGATCTTACGGACCTCGCCGAAAACCTGCCCGGTGGGGATGGTGACTTTGAGCCACTCCGGCTTCTTCTCGCGCACGGGCACGCTGTCCTTGCGGTAGATGCCGTTCTTGATGAACTTGGCCTGTTTTTCAGTGCTCTGATCATTCTGGGTCATGAATTAGCTCCCCGCTCCGGCAAATTCCGGCAACGTCCAGTCGTAATGTTCAAAAGTGGTGGAAAAAGCGTCGGACAGCGCCTGACGGGCCGCGGCCATGTCAGGACTCTGGCCCAGACCGCGCAGTTCATATTCACGTTCCACGCTGGTCATCTGCGTTCCGCTCAGGCCACACGGCACGATCAATTCAAAGTGCTGCAGATTGGTGGTCACGTTCAGCGCCAGCCCGTGCAGCGCCACATTCTTCTGCACCGCCACCCCGAAGGAGGCGATCTTCTGATCGTAGCTCAGGCCGTTGACCTCGCGCGGATCGACGTAAACGCCCGCGTAGCCAGGATTGGGGCGGGCGTCGGGCAGGCCCAGGGTCTGGAGCGCCGCGATGGTGGCGGCCTCCAGCAGCCGCAGGAAGTCCTGCACGCGCCGCCCCACCGGGAAGATCGCGTAGGCCACCAGTTGACCGGGGCCGTGGTAGGTCACGTCACCGCCACGCTCGACTTCCAGCACCTCGATGTCCTGATCGAGCAAGTACTCGCGCGTCACGATGATATTGCTGCCCTCGCGCGCCTTGCGGCCCAGCGTCAGGACGGGGGGGTGTTCCACCAGGAGCAGCGCGGGTCTGCCCCCAGCAGCCACCCGCGCGTGGTGCTCCCTTTGCAGCGCCCAGGCGTCGCGGTACGGCACGCGGCCCAGATCCAGAATGTCGAATACGGCGGCCTTCATAGCCTGGATTGTACGCCCGGCCCGCCAGGATTCACCGTGTCCTGCGCTGAATTGCGCCCGGTATTGACCACGTTCCGTGGTGAATCTGCGCCCTCAGGCTGGTTGGGGTCCTCTCTGGAGTGTCCAGCTTGCCAGGACATATATTCTCTGGACGATGCCCAAACTCGTTATTCCCACCAGCCGCTACAAACAGAGCTTTCTCGAGGCCGTGCGTGAGGTCCAAGCTTCCGGCAGCGGCCTGGGCGACACCCTGAAGTGGGACGCGGCCCAGATGGAAGCCGACTTCGACCGCGCGCTGACGGAGTTGCGCCGCTACGAGCCGGGCAACGAACTGCCCGACGGCTTCGTGAACTCCGAACCCCTGTGGCTGGTGGAAGGCGAGGCGTACCTGGGCCGCGCGAGCCTGCGCCACACCCTCAATGCCAGCTTGCGCGAATTCGGCGGCCACATTGGCTACGAGATACGGCCCTCGGCGCGGCGCCAGGGCCACGGCAGGACCATCCTGCGGCTGACGCTGGAGCGGGCGCGGGAACTGGGTCTGGAGCGCGTGCTCGTGACCTGCGACACCGACAACCTCGGTTCCCGTGGAGTCATTGAGGGCAATGGCGGCGTCCTGGAGGGCGAATTCGTACTGGACTACCATCCAAAACCGCTGCGGCGCTACTGGATCACGCTTTAACTCAGACCCGAGATGGCGTTTCGTTCAACGCAGCCTCGTCGCGCAGTTCCCCGGCCCGGTCTCTCATCTCGTGGGCCAGCCCTTCGAGCGCCTCGGCCTTTTCTGCGCCCGACGCACCCGTGTCACCCATATGATCGGCCACCGCCTTGCCGATCTGGGTCAGCGCGTCCACCTGCTGCCCTGCCGCGTCATCCAGTTCGCTGATGCGCTCCACGATCTGTTCGCCCGCGGCGGTCAGGGCCTGAATCTCCTCCTCGATACTGACCCGCCGGATCTCATTCAGACGCTGCTGGTGGTCATTCAGCAGCGCTTCGAGCTGCGCGGCCTGTTCCAGCGTCTGGGTCTGCGCCTGCGCCGTGCCGATGATGGTCGTCAGAGCTTCAAGTTGCCCGTTGACCCGTTCATGAATGGCCTGCAAGCGGGAAACGTTGAGGTCATTGAGGGGCGTGCGCGCCACGTCCTCCAGTGCCAGCCCGATCAGGGCGTTCAGTGCCTGCGCCGCAGTCACCTGCTGCTCGCCGTTTTCCACGATGTCCAGCAGAGCCTGCGCCTGTCCGCCGCGCTCCTCCGCAGTGGCCCCCAGGGGCAGGGTACGAATCTGCTCGGCGGTCAGGTAAATGACCTGGCGCAGGGCGTCGGTGGCCGCCAGCCCCTGCTGCCCGGTGCGGATGATGTCTTCGAGCATGCTGCTCTGCGCCCACCCTGCCGCGCCGACATGTTCACGGGCGCGTACCTCCGAGATCCGGCGGCGCTGGAAATGCGCTGCCTGCTGGGCAGTGGTCAGAAGTTCGTCCCGTTTTTCCCGACCTGAATTCACGGTTGGCCCGGCAGGGTCAGTGGAGCGCACCTGCACAGAAACATTGAGGAGATCATGCGAGTCACATGAGCAAGTCTGGTGTATGCCTGCCAGCGCGAAGGTAATGTACACACCGCTTGCCGTCTTCACCTGACGTCACGTATACTCCCAAGGTTCGGCCCGGCTGTCAGCGTGCAGCCGAGGTCCGTATCTGGTGAAAGAACGTCTCTGCCAGTTCCTGCCCGACGCGGGCTGAGAACGCTGGAACGTGGGGCGGTCCGCTGACCTAAGGAGCCTGCAATGAGCAACATCAAAGTGAACCGTGGCGCGATTCTGCGCGCCGTCGAGCAGCCGCACATCAAGACGGACCACCCCGATTTCCGCCCTGGCGACACCGTCCGCGTGGAAACCAAAGTGGTGGAAGGCAACCGCACCCGCAACCAGGCCTTTGAAGGCGTGGTCATCGCCCTGAACGGCGCGGGCAGCCGCCGCAGCTTCACCGTCCGCAAGATCTCCTTCGGTGAGGGCGTGGAGCGCGTGTTCCCCTTCAGCAGCCCGCTGCTCGCCAAGGTCAGCGTGCTGGAGCGCGGCAAGGTGCGCCGCGCCAAGCTGTACTACCTGCGCGATCTGCGCGGCAAGGCCGCCCGCATCAAGAGCGACCGCAGCCGCGTGATGAAGGACGCCGAGGCCAGCAAGAGCGCCAGGGCCAGCAAGCAGGCTGCCGATCAGGCCGCCGAAGCCGCTACCGCCCAGGCCGCCGTACCAGAAGCAACCCCCGACACCCAGGGCGAATAAACCCGGAGCCTGACGTCAGGCCGCCTGTCCTTTGTGACAGGCGGTTTTGAATTGGCGCGTGGAGCCTTCCGGAAGCAGGCCGCCCGGGGCAGACAGGGTTGCACCGACTTCTCGCCACAAGTCGCGAGGGGACCAAAAACAATGTTGGGAGAGAAAAACAACGGGTCCGTGCCTCTCAGCCTGGACCCGTTGTTTTCCTCCCGCTCTATGTGGCTTGCCGCCTGCTTCAACACCTGACTGCCCTAGGTGAACAGGGTGCTGACGCTCGCGCCAGTATGGATATTGGCAATCGCGTTGGCAAACAGCGGGGCCACGTCCAGCACGGCCAGCTTGCCGCCCGCTGCCTCGATCTTGTTCGGGGAGACGTAGACAGTGTTGCAACTGGCGACCTGGGTCACGTCCAGCCCCGCGATACGCTGGATGGCCGGCCCGCTGTAGACGCCGTGGGTGACGGCCACGTATACGTCCCTGGCTCCCATGTTGCGGGCGATATTGACCGTCTCCACCAGGCTTCCGGCCGTGCTGATCTCGTCATCCACGATGAACACGGTCTTACCGTCCACCTCGCCGATCAGGGCGCGCGGTACCACTTCGGTGTCTGAGACGCGCTCCTTGTCGATCATCGCCAGGCCACAGTCCAGCAGACGCGAGATGCGGCTGGCCCGCTTGATGCTGCCCGCGTCGGGGGCCAGCACCACACCCTCGTGGGCGCTGGGCACACAGCTCCGGAAGTGCTCGGAGAGCACGATGTCCGCCGACAGGTGATCGACTGGCACCTTGAAAAAGCCGTGAACCTGCGGGCTGTGCAGGGTCATGGTGAGCACCCGGTCCGCGCCGGCCTCCTGGATCAGATCGGCCACCAGTCGGCCCGCAATCGAGATGCGGGGACTGTCCTTCTTGTCGCTGCGGGCATAGCTGTAGTACGGAATCACAGCGGTCACGCGTCCGGCGCTGGCACTCTTGGCGGCGTCGATCATCAGCAGCAATTCCATGATCGAGTCGCTGACCGGGGTGCTGAAGGTCTGCACGATGAACACGTCGGCCTCGCGCAACGACTGCTCGTAATGCACGATCAGGTTGTCGTTGGTGAACTTCTCTGTGGTGCTGTGGCCCAGCGGCACCCCCAGGTTGTCGCAGATGGCCTGCGCCAGGGGGCGGTTGCTCTGGCCGGAAAAGACCATCAGGGGCGAGCGGCGACTTTCCAGCAGAACAGCAGGTGGGCGTGACGGGACAGACAAGGGGACATCCTCCAGGGATTGAGAGCTGGGCTACAGGGAGCGGCGCAAATCGCCCGAAGCATACCCGCCGCAGATGGGGGATGTCATGGGCTGGTGAAGTCCCCGGCGTGGGAACAGACACGGCGCGGCAGAGTGTCCGGTTGATTTGGACATCAGGCCACCGCAGACACACGCACTAGCATGCCCCCATGACTGTAGACGCCGTGATCGTCGGCGCGGGCCAGGGTGGTCTGTCAGCGGCCCTGACCCTGGCCCGCGCCGGACTGCGGGTGCAGGTGCTCGAAGCCCATGAAACCGTGGGCGGCGGCATGCGCAGCCTGCCACTCACGCTTCCCGGCTTCGTGCACGACTACGGCAGCGCCATCCACCCGCTGACGGCCGCCAGCCCCGCCTTCCGCAAGTGGCCGTTGCACGCCTTCGGCCTGGACTGGGTCCACCCCGACGCGCCCGTCACGCATCCACTGGGGCGCGGGTCGGTCACGCTGGAGCGCAACCTGGAGGCCACCGCCGACGCCCTGGGCGTGGATGGCGCCACCTGGACAGCCCTGATGCGTCCGCTCCTGAACGACTGGGAGGGCCTGCTGCACGACATCCTCCGCCCACTGCCGCGCGTGCCGTCGCATTTCTTCACGCTGGCGCGCTTTGGCATCCGGGGGTTGCCGCCCGCCCAAGGACTGGGCAAGCTGCTGTTCCGCACGCCGCAGGCCCGCGCGCTGTGGGGCGGGCTGGCCGCGCACAGCGTGCTGCCCTTCTCGGCTCCGGGCACCTCGGCCATGACGCTGGTGCTGGCGCTGCTGGCGCACGCGGTGGGCTGGCCCTTTCCGCGTGGTGGGGCGCAGGCCATTCCGGACGCCATGCGCGCGTATCTGGAATTTCTGGGGGGTGAGGTCATCACGGGCGTACACGTGACTTCCGCCGCCGACCTCCCCCCTGCCCGCGTGACGCTGGTGGACAGCAGCCCCGCCGTGTTGCTCGATCTGCTGGGTGACCGTGCCCCCAACTCCTACCGCGCCGCGCTGAAGAGCTACCGTTACGGCCCCGGCATTCAGAAACTGGACTACGCCCTGGGTGGCCCGGTGCCATGGACAGACCCGCGTGTGGCGCGTGGCGCAACCGTGCATCTCGGCGGCACGCTGGACGAGGTGGCCCGTTCAGAGGCCGCCGCCCCCACCCACGTCGCGGAGCGGCCCTACGTCCTGGCCGCCCAGCACACCCTGTTTGACGCCAGCCGAGCGCCCATCGGACAGCACACCTTCTGGGCCTACTCGCACGTTCCCAATGGCAGCGACGAGGATATTGGCCGCCGCATGGAGGAGCAGATTGAACGCTATGCGCCGGGCTTCGGCGATCTGGTGCTGGCCCGTCACCGCACCACCGCCCCCATGCTCCAGTCCTACAGCCCGGTGTTCGGCGGCGGCGACGTGAACGGCGGCAAGGGCGATCTGTGGGGACTGCTGGCCCGACCGGTGCTGGGTTCCACCCCATACCGTACCCCGGTCAGAGGCTTTTACCTGTGTTCCAGCAGCACGCCCCCAGGCGGCGGCATTCACGGGATGGCCGGCTATCACGCCGCGCTGGCCGCCCTAAAGGACGAGTTCGGGATTCAGGATTCGGAGGACTGAAAAGAGCGGTCTAGCCTCAGCTGACTTTGGCGGCTCCTGACGATGGCACGCGGTCAGGCGAAGGCGCTTCAGAAAGCCTGGTCCAGCACAGGTCAAATGGGCGAGGAGATGGGAGGAACCGGGCTTTAGCCTCCGCGTGGGCGGCTCAGCGCAGTCAGATCCTCCAGCAGGATGGCCGCCGCTTTCTCGCCGCTTTCCATGGCGCCCTGGATGCCGCTCATGGAGGTGGCTTCCGAGGCCAGCAGGACGCCGGGCAGATTCGTGGCATGACCAGGCAGCGTGGCGGCGTAACCGGGCGGCTGCGGATACTGCGCGTGTGGGATCCGCTCCACGGCCAGCGTCCGCAACCCCGCCACTGCCGCCCCGCCGTACCACGTTTCCAGCTCGCGGCGCACGCTGGCATCCAGCCCGGCGTCATCCTCCGGGGGCAGGCCCAGCACCGTCACTGTCAGCAGATGTTGCCCGGGCGGCACCCGTCCCGGCAGAACGTTGCTCAGCCACTGGGCGTTGTTGATCAGGCCTGTCTCGGCATTCAGCAGCAGCCGGGGCTGGTCATCGACCCGGCGTTCCGAGGCGTAATACAGGTACGTGCTGCCCAGGCTCCCACGTGAAACGTCCTGGCCCAGCAAGGCCGCCGCCGTGTTCGGATCAGTGGCGACGATCACGCTGCGGGCGTCCAACTCACCGTTCGAGGTCTGCAGCGTGACGTGTGACCCATGCGCCCTCAGACCGGTGACGCGCACGCCGACCTGAATGTCCAGCCCTGCGGCCAACTGGGCCGGAATGGCGCCCATGCCCGCGCGGGGCAGGGCCGCGCCGCCGTCGATCAGCATGCGGAAGTAATAGCGGAACAGCCGCGCGGAGGTGTCCAGGTCTCGCCGCAGGAAGATCCCGCCGAAGAAGGGGCGGAAAAAGTTGGTCAGGGCCGCCTCGCTGAAACCCTGCCCCCGCAGGTAGCTCTCGGTGGTCTCATCGGGGCCAGCCAGCAGGGTGTGCGGGGGCAGGGTCAGCACTTCCAGGGCCAGTTTGCCCACCCGCAGCTTGTCATCCACACCCAGCACGCCCGTCGTCAGGGTGCTGGGCAGCGCCGCCAGATCGCGCCGGGGGTCGCCCAGCACGTCCTCTCGCTCGCCACGCCGCACCGCGGCCGATGGGGCAATGGCCACCAGATCGAGAGCATTCAGATCGAGGTGACGTTTCACCGCCGGGTAACTGGGAAACAGCACCTGATACCCGGCGTCCAGCGTGAAGCCGTCCAGCACGCGTGAGCGCACCCGCCCGCCCACTGCGCCGGAGGCCTCCAGCACCCGCACCCGCCGCCCGGCCCGGCTCAAGATTCGCGCCGACGTCAGCCCCGCGAGGCCCGCGCCCACCACCACTGTGTCGTGCATGGGCAACAGGGTACGGGAAAACCGCTGCGGCGGACCGAAAGAAAAGCCCCAGCCAATGCCGGGGCTTTTCTTGTGTCCCTCCCTCGCTGTTCAGTCCGTTGCCTGGGCCCTGCGCTGGTTCTCACCCTTCGCCGCCAGTTGTGTCTGGCGGTCCAGCAAGGGGCGCTCGGGCAGCAGCAGCGCAGTGATGAAGGCCAGCGCCACCAGAATGGCCGACACCAGGAAGACCTCGTCAATCGCGCCCACCATGACATTCCTCAGGGCCGCCGTGATCTGGGCCAGCAGTTCCGGCTGCCCCAGCTTCTGCAACGCCCCGCCCAGTTGCGCGCTGGCCTCCGGGCTGGTGAGCAGGTTGGGGCTGGCGATGGCCTCCTGCAAAGGCGCGGGCAGGGTCCGGGCGGCAGCGGGAAGCTGCGCGCCCAGCTTGCCTGCCAGCTGCGCGTTGACCAGCGCCCCGAACAGGCTGACCGCCAGCGTGCCGCCAATCTGCCGGAAGAACTGGTTGCCGCTGGTGGCACTGCCCAGCTTCTCGCGGGGGGAGGCGTTCTGCACGGCCAGGGTGAGCTGGCTGTTGACCGGCCCCAGGCCAATGCCCAGCAAGACCATGGTGCCCACCGCCAGCCAGATCGGGGTGCTCAGGCTCAGGGTGGAGGCCAGCACCAAGGCGGCGGCGGCCACGAAAGCCCCGGCGACGATCAGTTTCTTGTAGCGCCCGGTCCGGCTCACCAGCTGGCCCGACAGCGTGCTGGTCAGGATCATGCCGCCCATCAGCGGCGCCAGGGCCAGACCGCTACCCGACGCAGAGCTGCCCCGCACGCCCTGCATGTACAGCGGCAGGTACAGGATCGCGGCGTACATGCCCGCGCTCACCAGGAAGCCCGCCAGCGAGGCAGTCGCGATGCCCCGGTCCTTCAGCAGCCCCAGATCGAGAATGGGCTGCGCCTGACGGTTGCTGTGGAAGGCGTAGCCCACGCCCAGCACCAGCGCCCCGGCCAGCAGGCCCAGAATGGGGGCGCTGGTCCAGGCATACGTGCCTCCGCCCCAGGACATCGCCAGCGTCAGCGTGGTAACCGCGCCGGCCAGCAGCGTGGCCCCCAGGGTGTCAAAGCTGCGGCCCGTGCCAGGGAGCTGTGCGGGCTTGGGCAAGCGGAAGAAGCGCCAGATGAAGTACGCCGCCAGCAGCGCGAAGGGCAGGTTGACGAAGAACACGCTCCGCCAGCCCAGGTGATCGGTCAGGAAGCCGCCCACCAATGGCCCCACCACGGAGCTCACGCCCCACACGGCGCCCGTGTAACCCTGGTACCGCCCACGCTCGATGGGCGTGAAGAGGTCTGCAATGGCCGTGAAGCTCATTGCCATCAGGGTGCCGCCGCCGATGCCCTGCACGGCCCGCAGGATGATCAGTTGCTCCATGCTGTGCGCGAAGCCCAGACCCACGCTGCCCAGCGCAAACACCGCGATGCCCAGCAGAATCAGCGGGCGGCGGCCCACGCGGTCACTGATGGTGCCCACCACCGGAATGGTGATGGTGGTGGCCAGCGAGTACGCCGTGAAGGCCCAGGCGTACAGGTGAAAGCCGCCGAGATCGCTGATCACGCGCGGCATGGCACTGCCCACCACGGTCAGGTTGAGGCTGGCCAGAAAGAGGACGGTCAGGATGCCGACAAAGGCCATTACCTTGTCGCGCTCATTGAGGCCGGAGTGGTTCTGAACCGGTGGACTCGTCACTGGGGTACTCATGCGTTGACCTCTTCGGCGGTTGAATGTTCGGACTGGGCCTGTGCAGACCGCGGTTCTTCAGGCAGGGGGGCGTTCAGGGCGTCGTGCAGATCCTGCATGGCCTTCAGGGCGGCGTGAACCCGCTGGGGCGGCAGGTGGCCGAAGTGCGAGGCGACGATCGCCTGTCCCGTCTCGCGGGTGCGGGCGCGGGTGGCCTCGCCCTGGGGCGTCAACCGCAACTGGAAGCAGCGCAGATCGGCCGGATCGCTGACCCGTTCCACTAGGCCCGCCGCCACCTGTTTGGACACGATGCGCGTCACCGTGGGGGCGGGCAGATTCTGCTTGCTGGCAATCCGGCCCGGTGTCTGTGCTCCGTCCATGATGGACGCCAGCACCAGCAGTTCCTTGGTGTTGAGCCCCAGCGCGGTGGCCAGCGGCTCGTCCAGCGCCTGCCGGAAGCGCCGCGACAGCCGCAGGGTCAGGCGGATTAGGTCATACAGCTCGGTGCTCTGCAATTCTGAAGAGGGGGAAGGAGGTAGATTCATTTCATCTGGAAGTATTTCAGATGAAAGAGAATGGGGCAAGCATATTCTGTCCCTTGGCGGGGAACATGATGGAAGCCCCAAGGCCGGCGGTTAGGGGTTAGGGGGAGAGGATCCGCACCCCGGCGACCCCGTCCAGTTGCTCGGTCAGCCACGCGCCGCGCGTCAGATGGGCTTCGAGCACGTCCGGCAGCCACGGCAAGCAGTCGCCCGGCAGGGCATTGGGAGCGAACCAGCCCACTTCCGAAGTGTGATCTAGCGGTGTCGGTGCGCCGGCCCACACGTGGGTCAGGAACAGGAAGTCGGTGCCCTGCATTCCATCAATGTCGAAGCGGGACACCCCCAGAGGCCTCAGAGAGTCAGGCTCCACCCGCAGCCCCAGTTCTTCCTGCACCTCGCGCACGGCGGCCGACATCAGTGCCTCGCCGCGTTCCACGCGTCCGCCCGGCAGACCCCACAGCCCGCTCATGTAGCCGGTGCCGTCGCGGCGGCCCAGCAGCACGCGCCCGGATTCGTCCTGCACGACAAGCCAGACGATCAGATAAAAGGTAGCGGTCATGGCGCAGTCTAGGCACGGGGCAGGGGTGCGAAATCCGGCGGAGGCTCGCCCCCCTCATCCTTGAGCGTCACCCCACTGAGTTCCCGGCGTAGCGCTTGCCGGATCAGATGTGCCAGCCGCCACGCGGCCACCCGCACACTCAGCCCCGCCGGGCGAATGTTGGACACACAGTTGCGGGCAGAGTCACGCGTCAGCAGCTGGGGAGCGAAGGTCAAGTAGGCGCCCAGGCTGTCCGGGCTGCTCAGTCCGGGGCGTTCGCCGATCAGAACCAGGACGAGTCTTGCGCCCAGGGCCAGCGCCACCGGGTCCCCCAGGGCCACCCGTGCCTGCCGGGCCAGGACGACGGGACCGACGCTCAGGCCTGCCGAGCGCAGTTCGGGCAGGAGCAGCGCCAGCAGAGGCGGCACATGCGCCAGCGCCCCCGCCGAGAGGCCATCGGCCACGACAACCACGACATCGCTGGCGACTTGCCCTTCCAGCGCCGCCAGCGATTCGGGGGCCAGCGTGCGCCCCAGATCAGGGCGGCGCAGGTATTCGGCACGGTCTGCGGCACGGCTGTGCACGTTCAGAACCACCTCTCCACGGGCGGAAAGGACTGCAGCCAGGGTCTCAAAATCGGCGGGAGCGTGAACCGCGTCCCGCGCCGCCGCGTGCGCGGCATTGAATCTCAGGAGTTCCCGTGTCGGCAGCGAGGTTCCTGCCCGGCCCAGCGCGATGCGGGCGTCGGTGAAGTGCCTTAGCGAGGACCACGGAGTCAGATCGTCCGGGTTCAGGCCGTCCGTCATCCGCCCAGCCTCGCCGTCGCCATCAGCTCGCGCAGTTGCGCCCGGCCCGGCAGCGTCAACCCTCCATCCTGGCTCAGCCCTGCGGATTCCAGCCACGCGGCGAACTCTGGCGCGGGGGGGCGGTCAAACATCCGGCGCAGGTACCACGCGTCGTGAAAGCTGGTGCTCTGATAGTTCAGCATGATGTCGTCGGCCCCCGGTACACCCATGATGAACGTCACGCCCGCCGCGCCCAGCAGGGTCAGCAGGGTGTCGGTGTCATCGCCATCGGCCTCGGCGTGGTTGGTGTAGCAGATGTCGCAACCCATCGGCAGACCCAGCAGCTTGCCGCAGAAATGATCCTCCAGCCCCGCCCGGATGATCTGTTTGCCGTCATAGAGGTATTCGGGGCCGATAAAGCCAACCACCGTGTTGACCAGCAGCGGGCGGTAGCGCCGCGCCACCGCGTAGGCGCGGGCCTCCAGCGTGCCCTGATCGACACCGTGGTGCGCGTCCGCCGACAGCGCGCTGCCCTGCCCCGTCTCGAAGTACATCACGTTGTCGCCGAAACCGCCGTCCAGTGCCGCACCACGCCGCAAGGCCAGCGCCGCCGCGTGCGCCGTATCCAGCAGGTCCAGATTGATGCCGAACCCGCTGTTGGCCGCCTGCGTCCCCGCCACGCTCTGAAACACCAGATCCACCGGAGCGCCGCGCTCCAGCGCCTCCAGCGTGTTGGTCACGTGGGTCAGCACGCAGCTCTGCGTAGGCACGCCCGTCCGCTGGCGGAACTCGTCCAGCAAGCTCAGCAGGTCCACGCAACTGTCCACGCTGTCCAGCGCGGGATTGACCCCGATCACCGCGTCGCCGCAGCCGAACATCAGGCCATCCAGAGTGCTGGCCAGAATGCCGCGCGGATCGTCAGTGGGGTGGTTGGGCTGCAGGCGCGTACTGAAGCGTCCACGCAACCCCAGCGTGGTGCGAAAGCGCGTGATGACCTCCACCTTGGAAGCGACCAACACCAGATCCTGCACCCGCATCAGTTTGCTGACGGCGGCCACCATCTCCGGTGTCAGGCCGGGGGCTAGGGCCGAGAGCACTTGCGGGGTGGCCTCGTCGCCCAGCAGCCAGTCCCGGAATTCACCCACGCTCAGGTTCGAGACGGGCGAGAAGGCCGCCGCGTCGTGGCTGTCCACGATCAGGCGCGTCACCTCGTCGGCCTCGTAGGGAATGAGGAGTTCCTCTAAAAAGAGACTTAGGGGCAGGTCGGCCAAGAGCTGGCGTGCCGCCTCGCGCTCCTGGGCGCTGCCCGCCGCCAGCCCCGCCAGTTCATCGCCGGCTTTGGCTGGACTGGCACAGGCCATCACCCGCCTCAGATCGGGGAAGCTGAAGTGCGAGTGACCCAGCGTCAGGTGGTACGTGGGCGGCTCCGGCACGAGGAGAGGGGCATGCACCAGTTTAAGGGGACGGGAGAGGCGGGGATGGGCGTGCGCCCTCCAGCCCCAGCCATACACAGCAGCTTCCGGAACCTTGTCGGTCCCCAGATCCCCCCTGTGCCCCCAATTCAACGGCTGGTCAGCCAGAAAGTATTAGTGAATAATGGCTCAGAAATGAAAAAAATGATGAAGATGGTCCTTTCCACGGCGGTAGCCGGCCTCCTGACTTCGGCGCTGGCCACCGCTGTGGTGTCCGAATCCAATCTGACTGGCCTCAAGCTCCCCAAAGGCGCGATCGAAGTGACCGATCAGAAGGCCATCGCGGACATGGCCGAATACATCGAGGAAGTGGCCGGTGGCATGGGGGGCACTTGCGAATACTCGGAGTTCTTGGTGTGGTTGGACAGCGATCCGGATGCCATCGCCGATGCGCTGGGCCAGACCATTGTGGCGGCCAAATTCAAGATTGAAGACATCGATGCCGGCGAGATTTCCAAGGGCAGCACCTATGAGGAATTCTCCATGGTCAGCAGCAAGGAGAAGTACGCCGCCGTCTGGGTGGACAGCCCCGACAGCGTGGTTCTGGGCTGGTGCAACGTCGTGAAGTGATTCAGTTGGGGCGACAGGAGGGCCAGCGTGGGAAACCGCGTCTGGCCCTTTTTATGTTCTGGTGATTCGCTCCCGGCGACAGCGGGGACTGGCATGGGGAAGGTTCATGGGTCTGCCCCTCAGGGCCACATGCCCACAGCTCCGCGACGGTGTAAGCGCAACGCTCTCAAGCAATTGCCGCCCCGATCTTCTGCAGGAACGCTCAGGTTCCCGGTCTGTTTCCTCGCCCAGCCGCCACTCCGGTGACCAGCACCACCGCCGTCATGACCAGCAGGAACAGCAACGGCACCTGCCAGTCGCCCGTCCAGTCATGCAGCGCCCCGAAGATAAAAGGGCCGGAGGCCGCTAGGGCGTAGCCGAAGCCCTGGGCCATCGCCGAGAGTTGGGGCACCTGCGCCACGTGGGCGGCCCGCACCGCAATGAACATCAGCGCCAGCGGAAACATGCTGCCCGCGCCCGCGCCCATCATGAACAGCCACGGCAGCGGCGTCAGCGGAGACAGCAGCAGGCCCGCGATTCCCGCCCCACTGAGCAGCGCCGTGCCCACCGCCAGTGGGACCAACAGCCGGGGCCGCGCCGCCAGGACCGGCACTGCCAGCGTGAAGGGCAGTTGCACCACGTTGGCAAAGGCCAGCAGCAGCCCGGCCTGCGCCGCCGTGAAGCCCTCATCCTGCAAGACCTTGGGCAACCACGTCAGCCACGTGAAGAACACCAGAGATTGAAAGCCCATGTACAGCGTCACCGACAGAGCGTAGGGGTTGCGCCACACTGACGGCCCTTCCTTCGCGGGCGCGCGAGCGTGCGTCTGCCGCCCGGAGACCGTGGGAAGCCACGCCAGCACCCCCAGCACCGCCAGCCCGATCCACACGCCCACTGATGAGCGCCACGCGCCGCCCAGCGCAGTCATTAGCGGCACGGCCACGCCCGAGGCCAGCGCCGCGCCGCCCACCACCGCCAGGGTGTACAGCCCAGTCATGAGACCCACGCGCGTGGGGTAATCGCGCCGGATCAGGCTGGGCAGCAGCACATTGTTCAGGGCGATGCCCGCTCCCACCAGCACCGTGCCGGTCAGGATGATGGGCAGCGTCGCCCCGAGCCGCAGCACGCTCCCCAGGCCGATCACGGCGGTGGACCACAGGATGATGGTCTCGTTGCTGTAGCGGCGGCTCAGCAGCGGCGCAAGCGGGGCCAGCACGCCCCAGCACAGCAGCGGCAGGGTGGTCAGCAGGCTCAGGGTGGCCGCACTGACCCCCAGCTCGGCCTGGATCTGCGACAGCAGCGGCCCGAACCCGGCAATGGGCGGACGCAGATTGAGCGCCACCACAACCAGCCCCAGGATCAGCAGCGGGGCGGCGATGGGTTTGCGCTGCTTCGTGGTCCCCCGTGTCCCGTCCAACGGCTCGGGGGCAGCGAGATCAGGACGGCTCATGTGCCAAACCTAGCGCGTCCACTCACCACTGCGGCTGCGCCAGTCAACAGGCATGAAGATCACAACCCAGGGCAAGGCACGCTCAGGGCTGGGCAACTCTGCTACCTTGGCCCTGCGTCACCGGGGGTGCCTGCCGTTTACGGGCGGGCTGAGAAATACCCCAACGAACCTGATCCGGGTCATACCGGCGGAGGGAGCGTGACCGGACAGCCTCAGAGGATCTGCGGATCTGTCCACCGCTTCCCCTCGTGACGCGAGGGGGCTTTTTTATGCGTATACAAGGTGTTTTGACGGCAGCTTTGCTTCTAACGGGTGCGGCCAGTGCCCAGACCAGAGGGGCACCCACCCCCCTGACGGTCATCACCCACGATTCCTTCGACGTGGACAAGAAACTGGTGGCGTCCTTCGAGACGGCGAACAACGCCAGAGTGCGCTTCGTGAAGGGCGGTGACGCCGGGGAACTGCTGAACCGCCTGATCCTGACCCGCCGCGCTCCGCTGGCCGATGTCGTATACGGCCTGGACAACAGCCTGCTGGCCCGCGCCCGCAGCGCCGACCTGTTGCAGCCGTACAAGTCGCCCGCACTGGCCAGGGTTCCCGCCGCCTATCGTCTGGACGACGCAGGTCTGCTGAACACCGTGGATTACGGTTTCGTGGCCCTCAACTATGACCGTGAGTACTTCCGGAAGGCGGGCCTGGCGCTGCCGAAATCGCTGGACGAGCTGAAGACTCCGCAGTACGCCAGATTGACTGTGGTAGCCAGTCCGGCCACCAGCAGCCCCGGCCTGGCCTTCCTGCTGGCGACGGTCAACCACTACGGCGAGGCCGGAGCGTGGCAGTGGTGGCGCGAAGCCCGTCTCAACGGTCTGAAGGTCACGCGCGGTTGGAGCGACGCCTACAACAAGGAGTTCACGCGCAACGGGGGCCGTTATCCCATCGTGCTGTCGTACGCCAGCAGCCCCGCCGCCGAGGTGTTCTACGCCGACAACTACGACGCCAGCAAGCTACCCGCACAGGCCCCCACGGGCAACCTGTTCCTTCCAGGCAGCACATGGCTGCAGCTGGAGGGGGTGGGCATCCTGAAAGGGGCCAAACAGCCTGCCCTGGCCCGCAAATTCGTGGATTTCATGCTTGACAAGGGTGTGCAGGCCGACATCCCTACCCGCATGTGGATCTACCCGGCGGTGGGCGGCACCCCCCTGGATCCCGTCTTCAAGTTCGCCACCCAGCCGGAACTGGCAGCGGTCAAACCCGGCCTGACCGCCAATCCGCAGCGTCTGGTGGATGCCTGGGTAACCCAGGTATTGCGGGCGCGGTAGCCGGTCTCACCTGAGCAGGCTTGACCCTCCTGCAACAGAGGGGGTCAAGCCTGCTCTGTCCGGTGAGAAGAAGGGCTCAGCGTTTCGTGGGGACCCGCAGGGTGATGTAGTACATCCCGAACAGGCCAACAAGCACCCAGCCCACCTGCCCGATCAACACAGGAATGCGACCCAGACTGAATCCCACCGCCACGGCGATGCAGATGCAGGCGATCCACTTGGCGCGCAGCGGCATACCCCTGCCCTCGCGGTAGTCGCGCACCAGCTGGCCCACCACCGGGCGCGACAGCAGCCACGCCTCCCAGCGCGGATCGCCACGCGCGAAACTGGCGGCGGCCAGCACGAACCACACGGTGCCTGGAAAGCCGGGCAGCACCAGCCCCACGAAACCAAGCGCGCACAGCACGAACCCCAGCGCCACCCACAGCGGCTTGACCGGGCGGGCCTGAACGTGGGCCGAGGAGGGCGAGGTAGGCGGCGGCATATGCGCCAGGGTAGTTCGTCAGGCCGTGTTTTTTCAGGGCTCTCATCACTTATGCATCCTTCACCCGTGTCTGTTTGGGGCGTAGGTCAGGAGGAGAATGGCCCGTGACCCGTCCATGACCGCCAGTGCCGCCGCCCACTTCACGCGCCACGGTCTGAGCGCCGCTGGCCTGCAGCGTGCCGGGACAGGCTTTTCCAACGAGGTCTGGCTGACCGAGACGGCTGTGCTGCGCCTTAGCCCACACGAGAACCATGCACGTGAAGCGGCTATTGCCCTGGGCGCGCTGGCAGCGGGAGTGCAGACGGCCAGACCCCTGTTCTGGGGGTCTGGCTACAGCCTGTGGCAACGGCTGCCCGGCGAGATGCCCACACCCGCCCAGCTCACCCCTACTTTCTGGAATGCCGTGCTGGATGATCTGGAACGGCTCCACACCGCACCACCCGAACCGCCCAGCCCCCGCCCATCGGAGTGGTGGGTGGGCGATGCCGGGTTGGTGGCCGCAAGTCACGCGGACTGGACGCCCGCCGAACAGGACGCACTGGAACGAATGCTCTCCACGCCCTATGGGCTGACCGCGCCCGTCTTCGTTCACGGCGACGTGTATCGCCACAACCTGTTGGCCGCCCCAGGGGGCCACTACGCCGGGCTGCTGGACTGGGGCAACGCGGGCTGGGCTACCCTGGAACACGAATGCGCCGTGCTGGATGAGGTTGAACCTGCCCTGAGGCGCTGGGCCGCACGGATCGATCCTGGGCTGCTGTGGCGGCTGCGACTGGAGTTGCTGCTGAGGGTCGTGGGGGCGGGCCGCCTTCCGCCCCAGGCGGTGCGCGAGGCCCTGGCCCGATGCGAGCAATTCCAGGGGTGACTGAGCCCGGCAATCTTTTCCCCTGAATCTGCGCTGACGCTGTAGGAACAGGATGCGCGCTGGACGAACTGATTAACCGTTTCCTTTCGGTGGGCCTCATGACGGCGCCAGGACAGAATCGTTAAACTTTGTCTCCAACACAATCCCTCGCCCTTTTCCCAATTCCCACGGAGTTGCCATGACCATGAAGTTTTTGCAAGGCGGCGCACTGCTGCTTGGCCTGACCGCGCTGCTGGCCGGCTGTAATACCCCCAATCCCACGCCGCCCTCGCCCACCTACGAGTGTCCGGTGGGCGCTGAGATCACGCCGATTTCCAGCATTCAGGGCAACGGGGCCGCCAGTCCGCTGGTGAATAAGGTGGTGACGCTACGCGGCGTGGTCACGCAGGATGCCCAGGCGGGCCTCAGCGGCTTTTTCGTGCAGGATGTGACGCCGGACAGCGATCCGCAGACCAGCGAGGGGCTGTTCGTGTACACCGCTACCAAACCCGAGACCGTCACGGTGGGGCAGGTGCTGGAGATCAGCGGCACGGTCAAGGAGTTCTCGGGGGGCACCCAGCTCGACACTGTCACCACCGTGACCTCCTGCGGGGAGACGACGCTGCCCACCCCCACGAAGCTGACCTACCCGCTGGACGCGCCGGACGCACTGGAACGTGTGGAGGGCATGCTGGTCACCGTCACCAACACCATGACCGTGACCAACACCTTTACGCTGGGCCGTTACGGCGAGCTGGGCCTGTCCAGCAACGGACGGCTGTTCAATCCCACCAACGGGAATGAGGAGAGCGGCAGCGTGGCCAAGAATGCGCTGCGGACGCTGGTGCTGGACGACGGCAGCAGCAAGCAGAACCCGGCCACCATCCCCTACCTGAACGCGGAAAAAACGCGCCGTGCCGGGGATACCGTGAGCGGCCTGGAAGGCGTGATGCACTTCGCCAACGGCAACTACAAGCTGGAACCCACCAAAGCGCCTGTCTTCGCCAACACCAACCCCCGCACCGCCGCCCCGAAGCCGGTGGGCGGCACCCTGAAGGTGGCGGGCGCGAACGTCCTGAACTACTTCACCACGCTGGGCGACGCCGGACGTGGAGCGGACAGTCAGATCGAGTTTGACCGCCAGAAGGCCAAGATCGTGGCCGAGCTGCGCGCGCTGGACGCCGACGTGATCACCCTAATGGAGATCGAGAACAACGACGAAACGGCGCTGGATGATCTGGTGGCCGCCCTGAACAGTGCCGCTGGGAAGATTGAATACGCCAGCGTGAAGACGGGGAAGGTGGGCACCGACGCGATCCGTGTTGCCATTATCTACCGGCCCGGTAAGGTGGAGCCGGTGGGCAACGCCCGCATCGACACCAACCCCGTCTTTGACATGGCCCGCCGCCCCGTCGCCCAGACCTTCCGCGATATTGCTGGGAGGGGCGTGTTCACAGTGGTCGCCAACCATTTCAAGAGCAAGGGCTGTGGAGATGCAACAGGCACTAATCTCGACACTGGTCAGGGCTGCTGGAATGCGCTGCGCGTGGACCAAGCCAAAGCTGTGCTGGCCTTCGCCGACAAGCTGAAAGTGACCGATCCCGACGTGCTGCTGATGGGTGACCTGAACTCCTACGGTGAGGAAGACCCGATCAAGGCGCTGGAGACGGGCGGCTTTGTGAGCCTCAACAAGGCGTTTATTCCGAAAGAGGACCGTTACTCCTACCAGTTCGACGGCCAGTTCGGCTATCTGGACCACGCCCTGGCCAGTGCAGCCTTGAAGGGTCAGGTCACGGGCATCACCGAGTGGCACATCAACGCCGATGAACCGATCTTCCTGGACTACAACGTGGAGTTCAAGACGCCCGCCCAGATCACTGACCTCTACGCCCCCACCCCCTACCGCAGCAGCGACCATGACCCGGTGGTGGTGGGCCTGAACCTGAATCCAGATGGAGCGGTCACTATTCCGCTAACCGTCGGTGTGACCGGACCAGCCACCGCCACCGTAAATCAGACTTACACCATCAACGTGACCACCAGCGGCTCCCCCACCACGCTGGTGGCCGACTGGGGTGACGGTGGCGGCTTCGAGCGCCTGATTCCTATTGCCCCCAGCGGCCCCCATATCCATACGTACAAGAGGGCTGGAAGCTTCGTCATCACCGTGAAGGCCGGACGCAACGGCGACCAGGAAGTGGAGACGGCGACTCTAGCCATCACCGCAAAATGATCGCCCGCGTAGCGCCGCTGACATGGAGAACTTGACTACCGCGCCACAACGTCTCGCCCAAGAACGTCTGCCCCTGAACTGAGCCGAAGCTCCTCAAATGCCCGGACTGCCACTGTGCGGTCCGGGTTTTTGCTGGCTCGCTTACACTGGCCCTCCGTATTGGAAGCTTTCGCCTGCGCCCTTTTCTGACATGCGCTAGACTTGAGGGCGTGTTTTTCTTTGCGGTGGGTGCCAGTGGCCTGTGGTCTGTGCGTCAGGTGACGGCATGAAGCTCAGTCGCCTGCCGCCCGGCTTCGGCCTGGACACGGCGGCGCAGGGACTGGCACTGCGACAGGAAGCGGTGCAGAACGTGCGCCGCGAGTGGACAGATCTGGGCTGGCGGGCGCAGGGCACCGTGACCGAGAACGGGGTGGCCTACGAGGCGTCGGTGGAACTGCTACCGCCCCCGGATCCTCAGCTGCGGGCGTCGTCGTGTACCTGTGGGCGCTACCGCTGCCGCCACGTCGCCGCACTGGTGCTGGCGACGGACCCGCCGGACGGCCCACGGCCCATGGCCACACCCGCTGCCGGGCCGCCTCAGACCGAGGAAGCCCTGGACGCCCGGACGCAGCAGTGGCTGGCCGGATTCGGTGCGCCGGGCCACAGCACGTCACGCGGGCGGCAGTTCGAGTTGCGTTACGTGCTGCGTCTGCTCCCGCCATCCAACGGCACGTCCTCGGCCCGGCGCGTGGCGCTGCGGCTGATGCGGCTCCCGGTGCGCGGCGAGGTGCCCGATCTACGCGCCGCCGAGACGTACAGCGTGCCGCGCAGCCTGTCCACGGCCCCCTCATTCGTGCGCCGCGACGCC
This sequence comes from Deinococcus humi, assembly GCF_014201875.1. Taxonomy (NCBI): domain Bacteria; kingdom Thermotogati; phylum Deinococcota; class Deinococci; order Deinococcales; family Deinococcaceae; genus Deinococcus; species Deinococcus humi. The sequence goes on from NZ_JACHFL010000005.1 coordinate 72,907, forward strand.
GATCTGCTGCGGCTGCTGGAGCTGGCCACCACCCCCGCCCGTGAACCGGGGCGTTACGCCGAGGAGTTACATGCGCTTGGCGGTCACCCGGCAGGCGACCTGCTAATCGAGTCGCTGCTGGACAGCGGACGGCTGTGCTGGGACCGTCCCGAACGCCCCCTGTCGCGCGGTCCTGAACTGCGGGGCACCCTGAGCTGGACCTCCGACGAGCGCGGGGCGCAGTCGCCGTCGCTTGAAATTGCAGACGTGCCCGACGCGGTGTTGCTGCCCACCCCCAAGCCCTGGGCCGTGCAGCCCAACGCTGGCCTGATGTCGCGGGTGGTGGCCGACGCCCCACCGGAACAGACCGCCCGGTTTCTGTCCGGCCCCACGCTGCAGCCCTCCCAGGCCACGGCGCTGGCGCACGCCATCACTGCCTCGGGGCTGGGGCTGCCGATTCCGCAGACGGTCAGGGTACGCGAGGAAGCCCTGCCCTACACGCCGCAACTACACCTGATGGGCCGCGTCGCAACCGTGACGGTCCCGGACCGCTGGATGATGCGCGAGGAACAGCAGACCCTGGCGGTGGCCGAGCTGAAGCACGCTTACGGCGGCCTGCTGGTCCCGGACGCCCCGGGCAGTCTGTCCGAGACCCCCAACCCCACTGTCTACCGTGACGGCGTGCTGACCCGTATCCCGCGTGACCGCGCACAGGAGCTTCAGGCCGAGCGCGCCTTGGGCCGGGCGGGCTTTGACACGGTGGCCGCCACGTTCGACGAATACGCCTTCCCCGCCGAACTGCAGGACCTGCTGACGCTGGGGGATGAGGAATCCTGGATGGATTTCATGCGCGGCGGACGCGCGGAGCTTGAAGCCGAGGGCTTCACCCTGCACATCCATCCCGACTTTCCCCTCAACTTCGCCGAGATCAGCGACTGGTACGGCGAGGCCGACGACTCCTTCGGCGGCTGGTTCACGCTGGACCTCGGGATCGTGGTGGACGGCGAGCGGGTCAGCCTGATTCCGGTTCTGGCCGACCTGATCGCCCGCCAGCCCGAACTGTTCTCGCCCGAGGCGCTGGCCGCGCTGGAAGACGACGAGACCCTGTTCGCCGCGCTGGGCGATGGCCGCCGCGTGGCGCTGCCTGCCGGGCGCATCCGGGCCATCCTGGGCGTTCTGGTAGAACTGAACCTGCGTGATCTGCCGGCTGGTCCGCTGAGGCTGCCCCTGCTGGACGCCGCCCGACTGGCCGAGTTGGAGGGAGCTCTGAAGGCCCGCTGGGTAGGCGCAGAGCGCTTGCTGGAACTGGGGCGTAAGTTGCGCGACTTCGGGGGGGTTCAGCCGGTGGCCGCGCCCAAGGGCCTGAACGCCGAACTGCGTCCCTACCAGTTGCAGGGCCTGGCATGGTTGCAGTTCCTGCGCGAGTACGAGCTGGGCGGCATTCTGGCCGACGACATGGGGCTGGGCAAGACGGTGCAGACCCTGGCCCACCTGCTGACCGAGAAGAATGCGGGCCGCGCGGATCGGCCCAGCCTGGTCATCGCGCCCACCTCGGTAATTGGCAACTGGGAGGCGGAGGCGGAGAAATTTGCGCCGGGCCTGAAAGTGCTGACACTGCACGGCAAGGAAAGGCGCGAACTGTTCGGCGAGATCGGGGACCATGACCTGATCCTCAGCACCTACCCGCTGCTGCCACGCGACCTAGATGAGCTGCGCCAGTTTCCCTATCACCTGCTGATTCTGGATGAGGCGCAGAACATCAAGAACAACAAGACGGCGGCGGCCAAGGCGGCGGGCAGCCTGGACGCCCGGCACCGCCTGTGCCTGACCGGCACGCCGCTGGAAAACCATCTGGGCGAGCTGTGGTCCCAGTTCAATTTCCTGTCGCCGGGCCTGCTGCACGACGAGAAGACCTTCCGCGAGCTGTACCGCACCCCCATCGAGAAACGTGGGGACGCCTCGCGCCGCGCCGCGCTGGCCGCCCGCGTGCGCCCCTTCATCTTGCGCCGCGAGAAGCGTGACGTGGCCCGCGAACTGCCGCCCAAGACCGAGATCCCGGTGCGCGTGACCCTGGACGGCGATCAGCGTGACCTGTATGAAACGGTGCGCGTCACGATGGAAAGTCGCGTCCGTGAGGAGTTGCAGGCGCGTGGACTGGCCCGCAGCACCATCGCGATCCTCGACGCCCTGCTGAAGCTGCGCCAGGCGGTCACCGATCCGCGCCTGGTCAAGCTGGAGGCGGCCCGTAAAGTGCAGGGCAATGCGAAGTTCGACTGGTTGCAGGGCAACCTGCCGCAGATGATTGAGGAGGGCCGCCGGGTGCTGATCTTCAGTGGTTTTGCCACCCTGCTGGGCCATCTGGAAACGTGGCTTGAGGAACAGGGCATCCCATACTCGATGATCACCGGGCAGACCCAGGACCGGCAGTCGCAGATCGACGCCTTCCAGCGCGGCGATACGCATGTCTTTCTGATCACCCTCAAGGCCGGGGGCGTGGGGCTGAACCTCACGGCAGCCGACACCGTGATCCATTACGATCCTTGGTGGAACCCCGCCGCCGAGGACCAGGCCACGGACCGCGCCTACCGCATCGGGCAGGACAAGCCGGTGTTCGTATACAAGCTGATCGCCGCAGGCAGCGTGGAGGAGCGCATTCTGGAATTGCAGGCCCGCAAGGCCAGCTTGGCGCGCGGCATTCTGGACGGTGGCCTGAGTGAGGCAACGCAGCTCACCGCCCACGATCTGGACCGCCTGTTCGCTCCGCTGGAAAACGAGGAGGAAGAGGAGGGCGTGGAGGCGTAGGCAGGTTCCCCTCCCCCACTTCCTAGGCGCCTCGCTCCGGGACGTCGAGTGGCTGGCCTAAACGGTCGGAGTGGCTGCAACGATCTGCCTGAGCGTAAGCGAAAAACCCCTCAGCTCAATGCTGGTGGTCCATCTCCATTCCATCCATTCCCTGCGGTGCGGGCAACGGCGCGGCCCCGCGCTCTTTGAGCAGTTCGGTCATGGTCCTGATCTCGGCCCCCTGGGAGCTTTCAATCTGCCGGGCCAGCGCCTGCACTTCCGGGCGCACGTCTGTGTCCGCGTTGAGCACAGGTTTCGCCATCATCAGCGCCCCCTGATGGTGGCGGGTCATCAGTTGCAGAAAGGTGGTCTCGGCCTGTGCGGGGGGCAGGGTATTCAGCCCTTTTACCTGTTGCGGGGTTGCCATGCCCATGCTGCGGGCGTGGGCTTCCGACATCCCCGGCCCTCCCCAGGGACGCTTCCACAGGGTCAGCCAACCGTGCATCTGCCCGATCTGCTCTTGCTGAGAGAGCAGGATGTCCAGCGCTAGCGTACGGATGGCGGGATCGGTGCCCCGTTCGCGAATGCGAGTGGCCAGATCCACGGCCTGGGTGTGGTGCTGGATCATCTCACGCACGAAGCGGACCTCCGTGCTGCCCTCGGCGGGACCGCTGTCCCCTGACAGGTTCAGGCGAGGCACGAGCAATAGGGCGGCAAGAGCCACCGCCAGCAGCAGGAGGATGGACAGAAGCACCCGGCGATGCGTGTTGCTGGGCGCGTTCAGACGGGACATGGCGGGCAGTATACGGGCGCCCTCCGGTCCCGGGTGTCCCACCGTAAACTGTGGGCGATGGCGAATGAAGTCGACACCTCCCGCCTGCTGGGCGTGGACACCATCTCCGGCACGGTGATCAAGGCCTGGAACGACGCCGTGCAATCCGCCGCAGAGTACGGCCCGTCGCTGCTGCTGGCGCTGGCGCTGGCCGCGCTGTACACGCTGGTGTTCTGGGGGATCTCACGCGCCCTGCACAGCGTGGTCAGACGCATCGTACCGCCCGAGGCCCAGCCCGTGACGCACCGCATTCTGCGGCTGGTGCTGCGCCTGACCCTGTTGATGCTGGTGCTGATCTCGGCCTCGGCGCTCTTTCCTCTGCTGGCAAAGTATGGCCCGGCCATCTTCCGGGTCTACGCCCTGCTTCTGCTGCTGTACGTGGGCTGGACCCTGCTGGATTTCGTGCTGCACCGCCAGACCCGGCGCTGGGGTCTGGACGCCAGCCTGAACCTGCTGATGACAAATGTCGTGCGGGTGGTCTGGGCAACGAGCGGCATCTACCTGATCTTCCAGCAGTTCAACGTCAACCTGCTGCCCATCCTGGGCGGTCTGGGGGTGCTGGGACTGGCGGTGGGTTTTGCCGCGCAGGACATCCTTGCCAACCTGATCAGCGGCGTGACCCTGCTGCTGGACCGGCCTTTCCGGATTGGTGACTGGATTCGCGTGAAGGATCAGGAGGGCCAGGTCAGCGGCCTGACCCTGCGGACCACCCGCATCCGCACCCGCGACAACGAATTCGTGTCCATTCCCAACAAGGACGTGGCCGGTGCCGTGGTGGTCAACCTCACGGCGGGCGGTCCGCTCCGGTTGAACGTGCAGATCGGCGTGGAGTACCGCGAGCGGGTAGAGGACGTGCGCCGCATTCTGCTGGAGGTGATGGCCGCGCATCCCAGGGTCGAGAAAAGCCCGGCCCCGCTGCTGCTGGTCAGAGAACTGAGCGCGTCCAGCGTGGACGTGATCATGCGTTTCTGGGTCAGCGAGGCCAACATTGCCTCCTACCCGGTTATCTCCATGCAGATGCTGGAGGCGGCCAAGGAAGCCTTGCAGGCCAGCGGTATGAACATTCCCTTTCCGCACCTTCAGCTCCATATCGACGGGGCGAAGGGATTGGAGACGCTGTTGCCCGCCGCATTGGACCGTCCGGCCCGGCCCCAGCGTGAGGAGCATTGACCCACCCTGTTCCGCCCCACAACCGTCCCAGCTCGCGTTCTGTCTGGCGCCGCGTGCTGGGTGGCGCGGCGATCGGCGCGGCGCTGAGCACACTGGCCGCGTTCCTGGGCGAGGTCCGCGCACCCGAAGGCCTCCTGCTGTTCCTGATCATGGCCGGGGGCCTAGCCGGAGCCTTCGCCGTCAGCCGCCGCATCCTGTATCTGGGTGCTGGAGCTCTGTCGCTGCTCCTGGCGCTGTGCCTGCTGACGCCCGTGTTGCGCGTCCCCCTTGACGCCCTGACCCTGTCGCAACCCCCGCAGAAAGCCGACGCCATCGTGATTCTGGGGGGCGGCGTGCAATGCGGCACCCGGGGGCTGGAAAGCAGCAGTCAGACGCGCCTGCTGGCAGGGCTGGCCCTGTGGCGGGCCGGATATGCCCCCGTCGTTACCGTGTCCGAGCAATCGGATCTGTTCTCGTCCACCTGCCCCAAGATGAGCGCCATCGAGCGCGAGGTTATCCGGGCGCTGTACCCGCTGGGCGGGCCAGATGTCGTGACCCTCGGCAACGTCACCACCACCCGCGACGAGGCGGCCCGCGTGCGCGATCTCGCCGGAGACCGCAACTGGAAACAGATTCTTCTGGTGACCAGTCCCAGTCATTCGCGCCGCGCAACAGGCATCTTCGCCGCCCAGTTGGAAGCCGGGGGGGTCAGTGTCGTCAGCGTTCCGGCCCCCGAAACCCGTTTCGATGCCACGCTGCCGCTGCCCTCAGACCGGCTGTACGCGCTGCGAACGGTGCTGTACGAAGGGCTCTCGCGGGTCAAGCTGATTGTGGGTGGAACGCCGGAGCGGTAGAGGTTCGGGGGCGCCTCTTCTGGGTTCAGGAAAGTGAGCCTGAAAGGGTGATTCATGCCTCCAGAAAGTCCGTCACCACGCGGTTGAGCACCCACCAGCCCGCAGGCGTGGCCCGCAGGTATGCGCCGTCCAGTGCCAGCCAGCCGCGCTGCACCTGAGCGGCGATGACTTGCGCGTAGCGTGCCCGCACGTCCAGCCCACTGCGCCTTGAGAGGTCATTCAGATTCAGACCCGCCCGAAGCCGCAGCCCCATGAACAGCGCGTCGGTAACGTACTCCTCGGCATCAATGGGCTCGGGCTCGCCCTGCTCGCCAGTCAGCCAGGTGTGCAGATGGGGATTGGTGCGTCTCGATGTCAGCGTTCCCCCGGACTTCGGAGCCAGCGGGTACTGTCCCGCCGCCCCCGGCCCCAACCCCAGGTAGGTCCGGTTGTTCCAGTACGCGAGGTTGTGGCGCGATTCCTGACCGGGGCGCGCGTAGTTGCTGATCTCATAGCGGGCAAAACCGTGGGCAGTCAGCAGCGCCTCAGTGCGCTCGAAGCCCGCACGCTCGTCGTCCTCGTGTACCGTCACGCCGCGCCGGGCGAACTCGGTGCCGGGTTCGACCGTCAGGGTATACGCGCTGATGTGGTCCACGCCTAAGTCCACCAGGCCGTGAACGTCGCTGTCCAGTGGCTGCCCGGGCACGGCGGTGATCAGATCCCCGGACACCCGGAAGCCCGCGCCGATCAGAGTGGTCACGGCCTCCCGTGCCCCAGCCGCGTCGTGCTGGCGGCCCAGGAACTTCAGGGTGGCGTCGTCCAGACTCTGCACGCCCACACTGGCCCGGTCAAAACCCAGTTCTCGCCACAGCGCTGCCCTGGCCGGGCTGACCGTGCCAGGGTTGATCTCCAGCGTGTTCTCCGCTGCTCCCCAGCCCAGGTGACGGCGAACGCTGCCCACCAGCGCCCCGATCTCGGCGTCGCGCAGAAAACTGGGGGTACCGCCGCCCAGGTATACGGTGTCCAGATCGATGTCGTACTGGGAGGCCAGCCACGCCGCCTCGGCCTCCAACCGCTCCAGGTACTTCTCCACCTGCCCGCTCTTTCGCGTTAGCACATGAAAATCGCAATACGGGCAGATGCTTGGGCAGAAGGGAACGTGGACGTACAGGTGGCGCACCGTGCCATCAAGGATGGGGGCGTTCAGCGTGGGGAAAGGGGGGACAGGACGGCTCACTGCATGGAGTCTATGCGCGGGCAGAGTTCGGGACCGTGAGGCCTGGCGGCGGGGCTTGAATTGCTCAGCGTCCGTGCGGCGTGCTGTCCATCCAGTCCTCCAAGGTCCTCTGCACGGTGGCTGCCGTGGTCACCACCACCGGCACGTCCAGTGAGGCCACTGCCGAGGCCGCCGCATTCTGCCCCTTACGCTTGCCCGTCTTGAGTTCTGTGGACGCGGCCCAGGCTGGAAAAGTGCCGCCCTCGGCGTATTCCACACCGCCCGCGTCGGAGATCAGGGTTTCAGGCACCGTCACTTCCGGCCCGGAGGCCAGTGCCTGTTTGCCGATGATCAAGACGCCGCGCGGCGTCACTTCCTTCAGAGCAGCCAACAACGGGGTCAGGCCGTCGTGGACGATCAGTTCCACGGTTCCCTTGCCGTCCACAGCTGCCAGAGCGGCGGGCAGATCGGCGGCCAATTCGGCAGGCGCGGCCACCAGCCAGGGGTGCCCTCCGGCGCGGCCCTCGAAGCTGGCGTGGGCGCTGCGGTAAATGTCGGTCCAGGTGCGGGTGTGCTGCATGACGCCCAGAATAGGCGGATTACCCGCCCTGCTCCTCCTCTCCCACTGCCACAGGCCGCGCGTCGTCGCTGACCCAGTCGCTCCATGATCCAGCGTATAGACGGTTATCCGGTCCCAGCGGCACGCCTGCCAGCTCCCGGGCCAGCAGGTTGGGGGTGGCGCTCACGCCACTGCCACAATACGTGATGGTGGAAGATTCGTCCGTCTCCAGCCGCGCGGCCTGCCGTTCACCGTCGTGCCAGCGCCCTGCACTGTCCAGCGCGCCGCTCCAGTCGCGATTGACCGCTCCCGGAATATGTCCGGCTTTCCGGTCAAGGGGTTCAGTCTCGCCTCGGTAACGGGCCGGAGCGCGCGAATCGATCAGCAGCGTGTTGGGAGCGCGGTTGGCCACCTCGTCTGCATCGGCCACCATGCCGGGTTGTACGTCCGGAGCAAAGGAGACGGGTGCGTATTCGGCATCCGCCGTGTCCACCCTACCGCCCGCCGACAGATAAGCGGGCCAGCCGCCGTCCAGCACGTAGACCTGCGCGTGCCCCAGCCAGCGCAGCAGCCACCATGCGCGGGCGGCGTAAAAACCTTGGCCGGTTGCCGGATCGTCGTAGGCCACCACCACTCTGTCATTGCCGATCCCCACACTTCCCAGCCACTCTGCCAGCGCCGCTGGATCGGGCAACGGGTGACGTCCGCCCGCGCCGTCCTCGCGCACGGGTCCGCTCAGGTCCGTTTCCAGATCGGCGTAGATAGCTCCGGGAATGTGGCCCTCTAGATAGGCGATGCGACCCACCAGCGGATCGCTCAGGGCGTAGCGACAATCCAGCAAGCGCAGATTGGAATCCTGCACATGCTCCACCAGCCATTCGGCAGATTTCAGAGGCGAGTCGGGTTGGGTCATGAGCGCAGGCTACACTGTCGGCCCAGCAGTGCCTCGAAAGGGTATAAAACAAAAAACCCGCCCTTCGCGGACGGTTATAATCAAAAGATAGCGTGCAATACAGGCGGTGTCAAATCCATTCATTGGGCCTCAAAACCCCTTGTCACATGGCGGTTAATTGGCCCATCTAGCGGTGTGGCTGCATAGAAGGCTCGTGTTGCCTCAACTCAGGGTCCGATTTATGCCTCAAGTGTTGCCTTCCCCGGCAGGCAGACCCTGGGTGATGTGGGGTGTCAGGACAACAGCGGCGCAACGTCACTCATGCCAGCAGCTTTACCGATACGCACGCGCGAACCGACGACTGTCAGCACAATGACTTCGGCGACCACAAAGTCACCTTGACCAACGCCGTCCTAATGAGCAAGCCAAGCGTCCTAGCAGTCGATCCGGTAGATAGTTTGCCGCCCCTGCCAAGGGGCAGACTGAACATCTGGCCCATGCGTATCTGATGGCAATGAAAGGAGATCTGTAGGAGGAGATCAAGTCTAAACGCAAGAAAAAGACTGCCGGGTGGGGGAAATAGTGGAAATGAACTATACGCTTTTCGCCCTTGCCTGATAGACTATGGCTGTCGGTGAAAGCCGATACAACACTTTTGGGGGTGACCCGGTTTCGACAGGGGAACTGAAGGTGATGTTGCGTGTCGAGGATACCGTTGGCCTCGTAAAAAAACGGTAAAGCCATTAACTGGCAACCAGAACGAATTCGCTTACGCTGCTTAAGCTAAGCCAGTGACCGTGAAGCCCCGCCTTTGGCGTCGCGCGAGCTGAAACAAAAGAAGGCTAGCCCAGGCAAGACCTCATAGCTGACGGCGAAAATAAGTGAGGATAAGGAAGGGGGAAACCCGCCCGCTGGTGGCCCCTGACCCGACAATTAAACAGCGGGATACACACGTAGACGCACGCTGGACGAACTTTTGGACGGCGGTTCGACTCCGCCCACCTCCACCAGACCGAGAAGACCCTGCCACCCCCGGCGGGGTTTTTCTCTATATTGAATGTGCCTGCAAAGGCCTGGGCCGGGATGGCGGAAGGGTAGACGCATTCGACTTAAAATCGAACGGGAAACCGTGCGGGTTCAAGTCCCGCTCTCGGCACCAGATAGAAAAAGCCCCGCGTGATGCGGGGCTTTTTCTATTCCTATCGCTGAAAGTCACCCCTGATCAATATCGAGAGTCTTGGTGCCGTTTTAATGACATGATCCAGAGAACGGCGAACGAGTTGGCAGCCGTGATCGACGCAGTTCATGCGATTGAGCGGCTCACGGCGCGCCACGGGGAGGTGCGGATCAGTCTGCTGGTCCTGAACGCTTGCCTGGAGGTCTCGTCAACGCCACCGTTCTGGCAAGCCGTAAACGTGCCACAGGGTGTCCACCCGGTCCACCACCGCCGGGTCCATCGTGATCTTGGGGGGCCAGGGGCGCACAAAGCCTTCCTGAGGCAGCTTGCGCGCGCCGTCCCAGGCGAGCAGGCCGCCGTGCTGAACCACATCCCGCTCCGGATCAATGTTGTTGAGGATCGTCCACCACACGTCCTGGATGTTGTTGACATCGGTGAATTCGTCGCAGATCAGCAGATGACGCACTCCTGCGGCGGCGGGATGGGCGGCGAAGGCACCCGCCAGTTCCTCGGCCTGACCGGGGCGGGTTTTCTTCAGGGCCACCAGCCAGTAGCCATCCGTGGTCTGGCGCTGCGCCACCACGCCCTCGAAGTCCGGCAATTCGGCGGCGACGTGCGGCCTGAACACCGTTTCGTGCGCCAGATCGCCTGCCTGAAGATCACGACTGGATTCGGCCCCGCCGATCTCCTCGGGGCGCTTGGTGGTGGCGTCGATGATCAGTTTGCCCCCGTAGCCCCAGCCTCGGCTGCTGTGATCCAGCACGTCGATGGGGCCGCGCGTGGTCAGGGTATCGCGGCCCGGCACGGCTCTGGCGGCCACCTCGCGCCAGACCGCCTCGAAATCATTGACCTGGATCTCCTCGTCCAGCACGACGATCACCTTGGCGAACATCATCTGCCCCAGGCCGAACAGGCCGTTGGCCACCTTGTACGCCTGGCCCGGATAACTCTTCTTGATGCTCACGAACACCAGATTGTGGGCCACCCCAGCGGGCGGCATGTGGTAATCCACGATCTCGGGAATGATCAGTTGGGCAGCGGGCAGGAACAGCCGCTCGGAGGCCTCGATCAGGTAGGCGTCCTCCATCGGCGGGCGCCCCACGATGGTGGCGGGGTACACGGGCTGCTGCCGCATGGTCACGGCGGTGACGTGGAACAGCGGATACAGGTCAGGCAGCGTGTAGAAACCGGTGTGATCGCCAAACGGCCCCTCCATCACCCAGTCCTCAGAGGGATCGACGTAGCCTTCCAGAATGAATTCGGCGTTGGCGGGCACGTCCAGATCGACCGTGATCCCCCTGGTCACCGGGTAGCGTTGCCCGCGCAGGTAACCGGCCAGCGCGAACTCGTCCAGGCCGGGAATAGGGGGCAAAGGCGCGGTCGCCGCGTAGATCAGTGCCGGATCGCCGCCGATGGCAACGGCCACCTCCAACTTCTGCCCCAGCTGCCTGGCCTTCTCCAGATGCTTCGTGCCGGTCTTGTGACGCTGCCAGTGCATGCCCGTCGTGTTCCTGCCCATGACCTGCATGCGGTACATGCCCATGTTGCGCTCCCCAGTTTCGGGATCGCGGGTGATCACCAGGGGCAGAGTGACGAACGGTCCACCATCCAGCGGCCAGCACTTCAGGATCGGAATGCGCGACAGGTCCACCTCGTCGCCGCGCCACACCACTTCCTGCACCGGACCAGTCTTGACCCGCCTGGGAGGCAGGTTCATGGCGTCCTTGAGCTTGGTCACGTTACTCAGCAGGCCCAGCTTGCTCCCGCCGCCGCTCAGATCGATCAAGGCCCGCACCCTGGCCGCCAGCTCGTCCAGGTCACCCACGCCCAGGGCCAGGGCGGTGCGCTCGCGGGTGCCCATCAGGCCGATCACCACGGGGTGGTCGCTGCCACGAACGTTCTCGAACAGCACTGCCGGGCCGCCGGACTTCACCAGACGGTCGGCGATCTCGGTGATTTCCAGCTCGTGACTGACGGGCACCGAGACGCGCAGCAGTTCGCCACGTTCTTCCAGCAGGCGCATGAAGCTCTGGATGTCGGGAAAGGCCATGTGGGGCAGCATAGGGCGGCGGGGGCGGGTCAACCGTACCGGAAGGCGGGATGGGGCCAGGGCCGAAGATAACGATTTGATCAAGATCAGCCGTGCATAGACACGCCTAATCAGTTGACCTTTCTTGTAAACTAGGATGTTGCTCGGAAAGGGCCTTGTCCCTTCGCAATGTGCTGTCCTCTCAACCCCCCAAGGAGTTCTATGAAGCACCTCTTCCTAATGACCGCCCTCGTTCTCGCTTCCAGCAGTCTTGCCGCCACGACACCCAGCACCCTGACCAAGGGCGTGCTGAAAATTGGGATGGAGGGCACCTACGCGCCTTTCACCTATAAGGACGACAAGGGCAACCTGACTGGCTTCGACGTCGATATCGCGAAGGCAGTGGCGGCCAAGCTGGGTCTGAAGCCCGAGTTCGTCTTGACCGAATGGAGCGGCATTCTGGCGGGACTGCAGGCCAATAAATACGACGTGATCGTCAACCAGGTGGGGATCACGCCGGAGCGGGAAAAGGCCATCGGCTTCAGCGCGCCCTACGCGTACTCCTCGCCGCAGATCATCGTGAAGAAGACGGGCAACTTCGCGCCCAAAACGCTGGCGGACCTGAAAGGCAAGCGCGTGGGCGTGGGCCTGGGCAGCAACTTCGAAAAACAGCTCCGTGACGCCAGCGGTATCAACGTGGTGACCTACCCCGGCGCCCCCGAATACCTGGCGGATCTGGCTGCTGGCCGTCTGGACGCGGCCTACAATGACCGCCTGCTGGTGGGTTACCTGATCAAGAAAGAAGGGCTGCCAGTGCGCGGCGCGGGCGTGATCGGCCAGCCGGAAGCGGTGGGCATTGCCGTGAAAAAGACCAACACCGGGCTGAAGGCGGCCATTGACAAGGCGCTGCTGCAACTCAAGGCCGACGGCACCTACGCCAAGATCAGTCGCCAGTGGTTCGGGCAGGACGTCAGCAAGCCCTGAAGCCCCTCTGCACTGCAGCGCCGCCCCCTCCATTTTGCGGGCGGCGCTGTTCATGTTGATGGACTCTAGACTGGGGAGATGAGGCAGCATGTCCAGTTTGTGGTGATCGGGGCGGGGGCGGCAGGTAGCGCGGCGGCCTATGCGCTGGCCAGACGTAGGCAGGACGTGCTGCTGCTGGAACAGTTCCATGTCGGCCACGAGCGCGGCTCAAGCTTCGGGCCGTCGCGGATCTTCCGGCTGGCCTACGAGGAACCGGATTATGCCGGACTGGCGCAGGCAGCGCTGGCGTCATGGCGGGCGTTGGAACGCGAGTCGGGCCAGCAACTGTACTGGCAGACTGGGGGACTGGATCTCGGCCCTGCCGGAACGCCCAGTCTGGAAGCGGTTTACGCTTCCTTGAGCACGTTGGAGGTGTCTCCACAACGCATAAGCCGCCGTGAACTGGCCCGGCGCTACCCGCAGTGGCAGGTGCCCTCCGACTGGGAAGCGGTGTACTCGCCCGAGGCGGGCATCGTCAGTCCGCAACGGACCCTGAGGACGCTGACGGACCTCGCGCGCCACCACGGGGCACAGGTCAAGGAAGGCGTGCTGGCGCTGGAGATCGAACCGGGCCAGCGCCCCACCGTCGTGACGAGCGCGGGCGTGGTGACCTGTGATCACCTGATCGTGGCGGCGGGGGCGTGGTTGCCGAGCCTGGTGCCGGAGTTACAGGCTGTGCTGAGCGTAACGCTGGCGGCCTCCAGCTTCTACCGCCCGGACAACCTGAGCGCCTTTGGGCCGGAACGTTTTCCGGTGTTCATCACCCACGACGAATTTCAGGCGTACGGCTTTCCAGCATTCGACGTCCCCGGCGTGAAGCTGGGCGTGGACGTGGTGCGCCCCGTCACCACTGGCGAGACCCGCACCTTTGAGGTCCCCGCGCGGGTCATCGAGGCGTCCGACACGTTCATGCGGCGCTTTTTGCCAGGCGCCAGCGCCGTCATGGAACGCCAGACCTGCCTGATCACCCGCGTGCCGGGGGGCGATTTTATTCTCGCGCCGCATCCGGACTGCCCACAGGTCACGCTGGCCTCGCCGTGTTCGGGCCACGGTTTCAAGTTCACGCCGCTGCTGGGCGAGTTGCTGGCAGCTCAGGCGCTGGGCGAGCGACATCCCTGGCACCTGCCGCGCTTCGCGCTGCCCTCCGGGGCTGGATGGCAGACCGCGAGGGAACAGCCCCTGACAGGAGGCTTATAGTAAGACCCATTCCTTTCCTGTCCTGCCAGTGAAGCTGTCCTCCGCCCCTCTCAGCGGTCCTAACAGTAGGCCGTCATCAAGGAGAAACCATGCGCGCACTCCGTTCCACGGTCGTTCTGGGCACCGCTCTGATCTTCGGGATCGCCACGTCCTCGCTGGCCCAGACCGCGCCCACGCTCACCAAAGGCGTGCTGAAGATCGCCGTGGAAGGCACCTACGCGCCGTTTACCTTCAAGGACGACAAGGGTAATCTGACTGGCTTTGACGTGGATGTGGCGCGGGCGCTGGCGGCCAAGCTGGGCCTCAAGCCCGAATTTGTGCTGACCGAGTGGAGCGGCATCCTGGCAGGATTGCAGGCCAATAAATACGACGTGATCATCAACCAGGTGGGCATCACCGCCGAGCGGCAGAAGAGCATCGCCTTCAGCGATCCCTACGTCTTCAGCCGCCCGCAGATCGCCGTCCACAGCACCAGGGGACAGGAGTACAAGACGCTGGCGGACCTCAAGGGCAAGCGGGTGGGCGTCGGGCTGGGCACCGTGTTCGAGAAGGACCTGCGCGACGCGGGCGGCATCACCGTGGTGACGTACCCTGGCACCCCGGAGTACCTGGCAGACCTGGCCAGTGGCCGCCTGGACGCCATTTACAACGACCGCCTGCTGATCGGCTACCTGGCCAAATCGCAGGGCCTGCCCATCAAGGGTGTCGGCGACGCCGGTTCGGTGGACAGCATGGGCATAGCGATGAAGAAGACCAACACGGGACTCAAGGCGGCGGTAGACGCCGCGCTCAAGAGCATGAAAGCCGACGGCACGCTGGCAAAGATCGGTCAGCAGTGGTTCGGGCAGGACGTCAGCAAACCCTGAAGTTCCGACCTGCAGAAAACCTCGCCCCTCCCCGTCAGACTGGGAGGGGCTTGCGCTGGGGGAATAAGGGTCAACGGGAAGCCGCCTCCTTACGGTCTGACCGTCCCACTTTCCAGCCCTGAACCGGACCACAGAAGGAGCCGCTCCATTGAACACCGAACAACTACAACTGATTCTTCAAAGTGCCTGGGCCGCCGTGCCCACACTGCTCGTCGGAGCGCAGCTCACCATCGGCTTCGCGCTGGCGGCGATGGTGCTGGGCCTGCCGCTGGGCCTGATCGTGACGCTGCTGCGGCTGTACGCGCCGGGACCGGTGCGCGGACTGGCGTCGCTGTACGTGTCGTTCATCCGCGGCACGCCGCTGCTGGTGCAGATCTTCGTGATCTACTACGGGCTGCCCAGCCTGGGGATCACCCTCAGTCCGGTGGTGGGCGGAGTCCTGGCCCTGACCCTGAACGCCGCTGCCTACCTGTCGGAGACCATGCGCGCCGCCATCCTGAGCATTCCCAGGGGCCAGCGCGAGGCCGCCTACAGCCTGGGCCTGAGCCGCGCGCAAACCATGCGGCTGGTGATCCTGCCGCAGGCGGCGCGGGTGGCGCTGCCCAGTCTCGGCAACAGCCTGATCGGGCTGGTCAAGGACACCTCGCTGGTGTCGGTGATCACGGTGGTGGAACTGCTGCGCAGCGCGCAACTGGTGATCGCCCGCACCTTCGAGCCGTTCGGTCCGTACCTGGCTGCCGCGCTGATCTACTGGGCCATCTCCAGCGCGCTGGAAGTGGTGCAGCGGCGGCTGGAACGGCGCTTCTCGCGGGGAAGCTAACGGGTCAGGGTCAGGCTGCCCGCGCCCGCCTGACTCTCCCCTGCTTCAGTGCTTTCTCGCTCTCCAGCAGCCGTTTCAAGGCTGCCTCGCTGCGGCTCAGGCCTTCGAGTTCCGCGGGGAGGCGTCCGGCACGGGGTTCGTAGTCGTCCAGCACCTTGCCCTCCAGATAACGGTCAAAGATCACCGGGCAGATGTAGCTGCCGCGCGTGACGGCAGGCGTGTTGCCCAGATCCTCGGCCACATGCTTGACGCACTCCACCAGCACCTTGCGGGCCGCGCGCTCGGTCTCCGCCACGCCAGCCTCGGCCAGATACTCGGCCGCCAGCAGCGTGCCGCCCCAGGTGCGGAAGTCCTTGGCCGTGAAAGGGCCGATCACCTCTTTCAGGTAATTGTTCAGCTCCGGGGCGTGGACGCGGCGTCGGCTCTCCTCTGCTACCGTCTGGAACAGCCACGGGCCGGGCAGTTCCAGGAGTTTCCCGATGTTGTTCGCCAGCGTGGCGTTGCGCGTGGCCTTGTGCTGCTCGATGCCGTGCTTGCCCCGGAAGTGGAAGGTGACCAGGCTGCCCTCCACCGTGACGTGCTGCTGGCGCAAGGTGCTGAGGCCATAGGTCTTGTGCCGCCGGGCGTAGGCGTCGCTGCCCACCCGGAAATGCGCGACATGCAGCAGCCGGGTCATCAGGGCCATCACCTTGCGCGGCGGGAGGCCCTGGAGGCGCAGGTCGCCGGTGGTCACCTCGCGAAGCGTCGGCAGCGCGGTGGCAAAACGCGTCAGCCGCTGCCACTTCTTCAGGGCCCCGGCCTGCACGAAATCGGGATGGTAGCGGTATTGCAGCCGTCCGGCGGCGTCCCGGCCAAAGGCCTGCAACTCGGCGTCGGCGTCGGGCGAGACAAACACGTCGGTGTAGGCGGGCGGCACGGCCAGGCTGGCGATGCGCGAGATCCCGTCCTCATCCTGGTAGGGCGTTCCATCTGGCCAGAAGTACTTAAATTTTTTCGGATCGTTGCCCTCGCGGCGCAGGTACTCCTCCTGCAGGAGGTCGGTACGGCCCGGCATCACTCCTCCGCCTGCATGGGGAGTTGCCAGTCGATCGGCGTTTCCCCGGCCTCCTCCAGTGCGGCGTTCACCCGGCTGAAGGGCCTGGTGCCCATGAATTTGGTAACGCTCAGCGGGCTGGGGTGAGCGGATTCCACGATGACGTGCTGGGGGTTGGTAATCAGTTTGGCCTTCTTGCGGGCGTACGCGCCCCACAGCACAAAGACCACCCGCTCCTCCCTGGCGTTCACCGCCTGGATCACCGCGTCGGTAAACCCCTCCCAGCCCTTGTTGGCGTGGCTGTTGGCCTGCCCGGCGCGGACGGTTAGCACGGCGTTCAGCAGCAGCACCCCCTGCTCGGCCCAGGCCCGCAGGTAACCGTGGCGCGGCGGCGTAAAGCCGGGAATGTCGGTTTGCAGCTCCTTGTAGATGTTCTGGAGGCTGGGGGGCACGCGCACGCCGGGCCGCACGCTGAAACTCAGGCCGTGCGCCTGACCGGGGCCGTGGTAGGGGTCCTGGCCCAGGATGAAGACCTTGACCCGATCCAGCGGCGTGAAACGCAGCGCATTGAACACGTCGGCGGCGGGCGGGTAAATAGTGTGCGTTGCGCGTTCCTCCACCAGAAAGTCCTTGAGTTCGTGAAAGTACGGCGCGGCGAACTCAGCGGCCAGCGCGCCCTTCCACGACTGCGGCAGTCCGGCAGGAATGATGGGCTTGGCGGCGTCTGGTGTGTTTCCGAAAAGGTCAGGCTGATCGCTCATGGGGAGTCTCCTGGGGGTGGGAATTTTGGCAGAGGTCTTTTTTTGCGGCGTGGGGGGCAGGCCCTGTGCGATCCGTTCGGCGCGGATGACCGCTTTCTTGCGGCTGCCATGCTTGAGGTAGATACGCCGGGCCTCGGCCTCGAATTCGGGAGAGGCCCGGGCGGCGGCAATCCGGGCGCGGGCCAGCCTCCCCGCCCTGTTCTCGTCCACCACCGGGGGGGGATAGTTCAGGCGAGCCGCCCCGCTCCACTCCCACGGTGCGTGCAGAAAGTCACCCGGCGCGTCCGCCAGTTCCGGCACCCAGCGGCGGATGAATATGCCCTCCGGGTCCTGCTCCCTGGCCTGCCGGGTGGGGCTGTAGATGCGGACACGGTTGATACCCACGGTTGAACTCTGCATCTGCATCTGGGACCAGTGGATCCCGGGCTCGTTGTCCAGCCATTGCCGCGCCAGGAACAGCCCGGGCTGCCGCCAGTGCAGCCACAGGTGCTGGCTGGCGAAAGACACCAGCATGGCCCGCATGCGGAAATTGAGCCAGCCCGTCTGGCGCAGCATCCGCATGCAGGCGTCGATCAGCGGGTAGCCGGTCTGCCCGTGGGTCCAGCGATCGAAGAACTCTGGATTCCAGTCGTCCTCACGAAGACCGTCCAGGGCGCGGTTGAGGTTGCGATACTCCATCCCCGGCTCGGATTCCAGCCGCTGCATAAAGTGGCAATGCCAGTGCAGACGGCTCTCGTAACTGCGCAGGGAGCGCAGCCAGCGCGGGTCAGCCCAGCTGTCGCCGCGCACGGCAGCCAGCCGTTGCCGGGTGGCCCCCACCACGGTCCGCAGGGACACCGTGCCAAAGGCCAGCGGCGCACTCAGGCGCGAACAGCTTTCCTCCGCGCTCAGGGGACTGCTCATCTCCTGCATGTAGTTCACGCCGCGCACGGTCAGGAAGGAATGGAGGATGGAGCGGCCCACCGACTCGCCGCCGGGAGGAATCCTTTTGTCGTTCGGTTCCACCCCCAGTTCGGCGTGCGACAGGATGCGGCAGGGCGGAATGGCGATGCCACGTAGTCCCTCCAGGGCGGGCAGGGGCGGCGTGCCCAGCCGCTCCTCCCAGGCATCGGCCCAACCGTCGCGGTTCTTCAAGCCGCGCACCACGCCGTTCTGCGGCAGCTCGGTCAGCGGCAGACCGCGCGCCCGCGCCCAGCGCCGCACGCGACGGTCCCGCGCGAAGGACACACCGTTGCCGGTTTCCTGGTGCGCCCAGAGGCCAGCCAGGAGCACCTCACGGCTCAGGCTCTCCAGAACGTCGACCACCTCGCCGTGCCGCAGGACCAAGGGCGTTCCCAGGCCGCGCAGATTGGCGTCCAGTTCCCGCAGACAATCATTCAGGTAGGTCAGGTGCGAGCCGGCAAATTCCTCGTGCCCAAGCTGCTCCGGCTCATAGACAAACACCGGCAGGACTGGGCCGCGCGCCGCCGCCTCACGCAACGGCGCATGGTCAGCCACGCGCAGGTCCTTCTTGAACCATACGAGCTGAACAGGACCGGAATGTGCGGAGAGAGGCACGCCGCAGTCTTGTGCACGGTTGCAACAGGGACGGTAAGAAGACACCGGTTGGGGCTTAGCCAAATCTGAAGGCGGACCACCCCTCCTGGGGCAGCCCACCCTGACAGAGCAACCTACCTGACCCTGACCCGGAAACCCAGCTTCACGGTCTCATCTTTTTTCAAATCGGTGACCGTCCAGCGCACGTTCGTGTAGGTTTCCGGCGGCGCGGGCTGCTGCCGCGTAATGCCCGTACCGTTTTCGGTGACGGTCACGCCCCGCGTCGGTTTCGGGCTGTACGTGCGGCCTCCGTCCACGCTGTAGGCCACCGTCCAGCGCGCGCTGTCCGGGGTCACCCCACCGCTGAGGACGGTTTCGCGGGGAATGGGAACCCCCACCGTGACCTGGGCAATCGCCTTGCCCCGGACATTCCGCACGGTAATCTCCTCACGCAGGATGTCGCCGGACTGCACGGCGCGGGGACTCTGGATGAACTGCTCCACGCGCTTGCCGCCCTGCAGGCTGACCTTGACCAGATCCTGCGCCATGACGAAGCTCACACCGTTCCTGATGACTGGCGCTGGTCCAGGGGCCGACTGGGCCAGCGTCAGCCCAGCCAGCCCCAGTCCGGTCAGCAGGACACGCGGGGCCACGCCCATGCCTGGCTCAGACCCCCAGCCGTCCGGTCAGCGCCTTCTCGACGGGGCTGCCCGTCGTGCCGTCGAAGGCGTCGATTTCCTCGATAAAGCGGTCAAACAGATAACGGCTGTCGTGTGGCCCCGGCGAGGCCTCGGGGTGGTACTGCACGGAGAAGACCGGGTAGCGGCTGTGGGCCATCCCCTCCAGCGTGCCGTCGTTGAGGTTGATGTGGGTGGCGACGAAGGCCCCGTTAGGGACACTGTCCAGATCCACAGCGTACCCGTGGTTCTGGGCGGTGATCTCCACATTGCCGGTCAGCAGGTTCTTGACCGGCTGGTTGCCCCCCCGGTGGCCGAATTTCATCTTGAAGGTCTGGCCGCCTGCCGCCAGGCCCAGGATCTGGTGGCCCAGACAGATGCCGAAGGTGGGCAGCAGACCCATCAGTTCCCAGGCCGTTTTGTGCGCGTACTCCAGCGGGGCCGGATCGCCGGGGCCGTTGCTCAGGAAGAGGCCGTGCGGTTGCAGCGCCATCACCTGCGCCGGGGTGGTGTGCGCCGGCACGACGATAGGTTCGATGCCCACCTCCGAGAGCCGCTCAATGATGGTGTGCTTGATCCCGAAATCCATCAACACCACGCGCTTGCCGTGCCGCAATGTAGGAAAGGCGTAGGGCAGGGCGGTGGTCACGTCCTTGGTCATGTCGTGGCCATCGATGTCCTGATGATCCAGGGCGCGCTGAACGTAGACCTGCTCCTCCGCCGGGGAGAACTCGCCGTAGGGGTCTGAGGGATGGGTGTACGAGCGGTGGGCGATCACGCCCTTGACCACGCCGCCGGTCCGCAGGCGGCGCACCAGCGCGCGGGTGTCGATGCCCTGGATGCTCACGACGCCGTACTGCTGCATGAACGCCTCCAGCGACTGCTGGGCGCGGTAGTTGCTGTACTCGCCGGAGAACTCGCGGGAGATGAAGCCGCGCACGTACGGCTTGTTGCTCTCCATGTCGTAGATCGCCACACCGTAGTTGCCGACGTGTGGGTACGTGATGGTCACGATCTGCCCGTTGTAGCTGGGATCGGTCATGATTTCCTGGTAGCCGGTCATGGAGGTGTTGAAGACCACCTCGCCTACGGTCTCACCCCGGTGGCCGAAAGCGTAGCCCCGGTAGACCGTGCCGTCTTCCAGCGCCAGAATCGCGCGTTCTTTTCTGATCATGGTTCTCCCTTCCATTCGCGCCTCACAGGACGCACTTCATGGCGTGTGCAGTGCATGGTGCGGAGCGTAGGACACGCCCAGCGTCCCCCGGCCCGGTTGCCTATTATCCACGCTCGGCGCAGGGCGACGCCCGCCCCGGCTCACGTTCTGCCGGGGCGGGCGCTGGGCGGAGCAGTTTACCAGCGGTACAACACGCTGGATTTGCTGGTGATCACGTTGCCCTGCACGGTACGCTGCACCGTCTGGCCGTCGTAGCGATTGATCAGGTCCGCCATCAGATCGCTGACCCCGCCGATCATGCCCGACATCATCTCGCCGTCGCTCAGTCCCTCATCCTCGAACATCATGTCCGCATCCATGTCGTCCGTGCTGTTCGTCCCGGTGGAGACCGCCCGGCCCTTGCCCGAGCGGCTGGGAGCCGCCGGAACGTCCGCAACGGCGGGAGCTTCCGGCATCTGTGCCGCATCGTCATCCGCTCTGTCCATCTCGTCCAGCATTTCGCCGCTCCCCAGACCACTCAGCATGAGTTTCGAGATTTCCTCGCCGCTGACGTCCTGTGGATTGGGGGCGTAGGTCCAGCCGGCGGAAGAACGCGGGTTGATGCCAGCCGCAATAAAGCCCGCGTCCTGGGCCAGCGCCCCGGCACTTTCGTCCAGGGCAGCCTCCAGGGCGGTCTGGCTGAAGGCGGTGATCAGGTAGTCGCCCCGGAAGGCGTAGACCATGTTCAGCTGTCCCAGCAGGTCATCCACCATCTTCAGGCTGCTGCTGGCCGCCGCACCCATCCCGTCAGGCATGGACCGGCCCACGCTGCCCAGCGCGTCGTCCTTGATGATGCCCTTCAGGCTGTCAGACACGCCCGCGATGGCCGCGTTCACGCTGCTGGCGTATGCGGGCATCTGCGCCTTTGCGGCGTCCATATCCGCAACACGCTGGTAGGTCACGCTGTACTTCAGACCCGACAGCGGGTCGCTGGCCGTCAGCCCGGACTTGAGGCCCCCCGCCAGCGTGACCTGCGCGCACTCGTGGCCCAGCCACGCCGCCGAGCGTTCCAGGTGGCTGGCGAGCTGGCTGTCGGTCAGGAATCCCAGCGGATCGAGCAGATCCACGCGGGTCAGCCAGCGCCCCAGGTACGCGCCGGACTCGCGGTGACAGGCCGAGGCCACCACGTTCTCGGCGTCGGCGGGAATGATGTCCTGTACAGCGAAATCGGTACTGTCGGTCAAGATGCGGTACAGCGGCTGGTCCTTGCCCTGCGCGTTGGCGGCGTGCGCCGAGGTGGCCGTCAGCCCTCCGGCCCTGGTGGTGAAGCCCGCCACGTACTGTCCGAGCGTGTCCAGCGCATCCACGACCGGCGACAGCAGGCGCGGCAGCATGGTGGCCTTGCCCAGCGCGCCGCGAATGACCTTGGCGGTGGCCGAGAAGTTGAGAAAGAGCGACAGTTCCTGCTGGCCCAGCGCCCGCTGGGGCACGGTGTAGGCCGCCGAATTCATCAGCCGGGGGGCCGCCTTGCCGCTCAGGCGGCCCAGGTAGCCCATCAGCAGATCCTTGTTGGTGGAGACGTAGACCAGCCCATTGGACATCCCGGCAAAGGTCTCGCCCTGCCGCGAAAAGGTGTAGTTGCCCACCCGCGCACCCCTCGTGGGTTCCATCAGGCTGGAGAAGAACTCGCCGGACAGCCTGTCCACGCGCGAGACTGCGAGCAGTTCTGGCGAGAAGACACTGCCGGCGTTGCCCACGGAGAAGACGCCCGCCACAGCTTCCTGACCCAGCGAGCCTTTCACGATCTGCTGAAAGCCAGCGATCATCTGGCCGCCTTCCTCGCCCCCGGTCATGCTGTTGGCCGCCGAGGCCAGCAACCCGGCAAAACGGTCAATGGCCCCGCCCGCATTCTTCGTCTCCAGCGTGAGGAGCGCCCCGGCGGGCAACTGCTCGGAAAGGGAGGCGGCCCGCGCCGTGGTGGCTGTACCGAGTAGAAGGGCCGTCAGGATCAGAGCGTTTCTCATGGCAACATCATAAGGAACTCAAGAGCGCAACGAATCACAAATTAGGTGGAGCTGGGGTGGCCCCCGAAAATCAATAAACGCCATTCGCCCCTGGTTCGTCTGGCCATTCTCAGGTGGAAAGACCATCGCGACCGCTCTGTCGGGCAGCAACGCGGCCCGGACCAGGCGGCGGCCGACAACCCTGGCGCTGGAAGGCGGGCAAGACCCTGAGCGACTCCAGGAAGAGCGTCCGCTAGAGGTACGCTGCCTTCTGTTCGTCGCTGCGCGGATCGGCGGCGATCACACTGACGTGTTCGGCGATCCCTCAGTCAGCATCCTGTTTTCCCTCACACCGTCGTCAGAGGTCAGGGCAACCGCGTGTCCTCTGCGATGGCGGCGAGGTCAACGGGCGTCTCAAAACGCGGCTGTTCATTTTGGTGTAATCGGCAGATAGTTCAGCAGGTCCAGGAACGGTGGTTTGATCCCCGAGAGGCGCAGCATCACGCCGATCTGGGCGGTGTGGCGCATCTCGTGAATCAGGACGTGCCACACCAAGCCGTCCAGCACGGCAGCATCTTTGCCGTCTGAACCGCCCAGCGTCACCATGCGCCCCAGCTCTGGCGCAGACAGGCTCGGGAGATAGCGCTGGGTGCTGGCCTCCACGGCTCTCCAATAGTCCAACAGGGTCGCCAGGGGAAACTCGGCGAAGAAGGGGCCGTCGCCCGCCTGCTCCAGGGCCGGGTACGCGGCCCAGATGGGGGTATCGCGCAGGAAATCCTCGTGAATCCAGGAATCCTCGACCATGGGGATATGGAGGATCAGGTCCTTGACGCAGTGGAAGCGCTGGCCGTCCAACATGGGCCTGGACAGCACCTCGTCCGGCACTCCTTCCAGCACGGCCCACAGGTCACGCCGGGCACGGATGAGATAGGCATAGGTTTCAGGAATATTCACGGCAGCACGATCCGGGGTTCAGGCCCCTTGCCGCGGGCCAGACGCTGGGCCTCACGTAGGGTGGCCTCACCGTCGACCTGGACACCGTGCTTGCGAAAGGAAGTGGCCAGACTGTGGGCGTCGCGTCGCAGCAGTTCCTGAAAGTGGGGATTCTGGCGCGTGGTCAGTTGTGGAAAGTCGATCATGATCACCTTGTTCTCCCACCACAACAGGTTGTAGGTGCTGTAGTCGCCGTGGGCGTAACCCAGTCGCAGCAGATCGGCCAGGCCCTGCACAGCTTGCTGCCAAGCGCTCTGCGCTTCTTCCGGAGTTAGCCGGGCCTCGCTCAGGCGCGGGGCCACGTGGTCCTCGGTGCCGATCAGACGCATCAGCACGGCGGGGGTGGTGGCGTCGTAGTCGAACGGAAAGGGGCCAACCAGCGGTTCAGGCACGTTCAGCCCTGCCCGCCACAGCGTCCACAGATGGGCATACTCGGCGCTGACCCAGCCCGCCTGAAGCATCTCCAGCCCCTTGCGGCTGCGGGCCCCCATGGCGCGAGCGGCGCGTTCGTCCAGAATGACCTGGCCTTCGCGGTACACGGCGTCGTTCTTGAAACTGCGGGCTTCCAGTTCGCGGTACAACTTGACCAGCACGCTGCCGCGCGGGCCCCGGGCCACGTAGGCGGTGGCCTCCTTGCCGCTCTTGAGTTCGGCCACGATCTCGGTGATGTGGCCCAGATCGATCAGTCGGCGAATGGTGTCATCCGCGATCCTGTCGGGATCCTCGGCGGTCAGGTCATCGAGCCTGCGGCGGCCCAGCAGCTTCTTTTTCTTGGACGTTCCGCGGCGCTGCGGCGCGCGGTCGGCATCCTCCAGCTCGGCATCGAGCCAGCGGGCATTCATGGATGCCTCTGGGGATCAGGCCAACGTGGGACCAACGTCAGAGGCAGCGACAAAACTTGAATCAGCAAAATAGCTCCAATTTGCGGGAGTGAGGATTCCTATGCTTCGGGCCATCGGAAAACCAGTGATGTTGATTTCAGTCATATGCGCACCTCCTTGATTGGTGATGCCAGGAGCGTAGCAGGGAATCGGCTAGAGCGAAATGGGGATAGGCCATCATGCCTAATGGGGTAAACGTCACGTTCCGGCCCTGGCAGGCACACACGACGAAGCCGCGCCCCACAATCACTGGGGGCGCGGCTTGTTTTGGCGCTGCTCTGATCTTTGGTACTGGGAAGGCGAGGCTTCCTCCGGGCTGGATTGCGAACACACCGTTGGCGTTCCCATTCCGGTAGGAACAGAATACGCCAGACGCGTAATTTTGTCAATCACCTCTGTGTATGGTGCTCGAGTATAAGTTGAACTGGATACAGGAATTTCTCGTTGAGTGACTACAATCACTATCATTCATCCGACGCATATGCATGGACTGCGCCATTTGGCTTAGCCGAGCCATTCGCTCTGGGCCTCGCCTGACACCCAGGATGAAGCGATGACTGATTCCCACACACATAGTGCAGCAGGCACTTTCACGTTACGCCCTTTCCAGAACGCCGATGCCCCCGCCGTCGCCAGGATCGTTACAGACGGCGTGCGTGGCCAATGGGCCGCCCTCCCGGAACACTTCTGGGAAACAGCCGATCCGCTGCGCCGCCGCCTCGTCGCCTCGAGCGGTTCCGAGGTCGTCGCCACCGCCCACCTGCTGCCTTTTGCAGAGGGCACGCCGGATGCCCTGCGCCTGGATCTCGCCGGAGACGGGGCAGCCTTCACACCGCTCTATCTGGCGCTGCTGGCTGACCTTCCCCCCGGTTTCTCGCGGCTGCTGGGCGTCACGCGTGAGGATTTTGGCGAGCAGATGGATTTTTTCGGGGCGGCGGGCTTCCGCAACGCCTGGCAATCCTGGGGCGCCCACCTGGACTTGAGCAGCTTCGACTTCGCCGCCTTCCGACCGTTGGAAGAATGCCTTTTCCTGAGCGGCTACGAGGTAGAGCGTCTGTCAAAGGACGCCCCCGAAGCTGACTGGTCAGCCCTGTACGCCCTGCACGAACGCGGGCTGGCCGACGCTCCGCGCAATCCCACCACCACGCCGGACCCTCTGAGCGCCGCCGACTTACGCCAGATGATCATGCGTGAGGAAGCCGCGTTCGTGATGCGCTGGCGCGGCGAGATCGTCGCCCTGACCCGATTGACCCCACGTGGAGACAAGATTGACAGCGAGAACACCGTCACTCACCCCCACCACCGCTCCCGCGGGCTGGCGACGCTGGTCAAGGCGCATGCACTGGAGTGGGCCAGGGCGACACGTCACACCCATGCTGGGACCGGCGGCACCGTGCTGAATCTGCCAATGCTGCGGGTCAATTCCCGGCTGGGCTACCGCGTGGAGCGCCTGTAGATCACCTGGGAGCGGGTGCTGACGTAATCGCTGCGGCCCCACAACTTAATGAGAATAGAATTTGTGGCAAATATAGTAGCGGTCATCAAACCGCTCATTTAGCATGCACTATGCCAGAGAACACCCTGCGCGAACGGAGGCTGGAGGCCACGCGCCGGCGGGGCTATCTGGTGCTGTGCGCGTGTTCGGTGGCTGTTCACGCGGCCATTGCTGCCGGGGAACTGCCGCAGGGCAACTGGCGGGCCGCGCTGGTGGCCGTCCTCAGCGCCGCGCTGTTGCCCGCCGTCCTGAGCCGCAGCGTCTCGGCACAGCGGCTGGACACGCTGGTGGTGTGGTGCGCCAATATCGGGGCCACCTACTTTCTGTGGGATTTCTACGGACGTGGTCTGGCACTGGGGGCTCGGGAGTCACTGACTGTGACCCTGTTTTTCGTGGTCTGGTTTGGCCTGCTGTCTCTGGAGCAGGCCGCAATGCGGGGCGGCCTGCTCTACGCGGCACTGATCGCCCTGGTGCTCGGCCACGGACTGGGCGATCCGGTGCCGCTGCTGTATACCGGATTTCTGCTGTTCCTGATCGGGCAGATGGCGGTCGCCGGACGGCAAATGCAGCAGGAACTGTCCCGCACAGCGCTATACGCGGACCTGGCCCTGACTGACCCACTGACCGGCCTGCCCAACCGTCGCTCGCTGGAAGAGCGGCTTGCGAATCATTACGGCAATCCGGCCGGGGCTGGACAGTCCTCCCCGTCAGTCACGCCCATTGGGGTGTTGCTGGTCGACATCGATCTGTTCAAGACGGTCAACGACACCTACGGCCACGAGGTCGGTGACCGGGTGCTGGTGGCGCTGGGCAAGACCCTGCGCGCCTGTGTCCGCTCCGATGATCTGGTGGCCCGCTGGGGCGGCGAGGAATTCGTGCTGCTGATCTCGCAGGGCGAACGCGCCAGACTGGAGCAACTGGGCAGGCACATTCAGCGGGCACTGAACGATCGAAATCGTCCAGAGGGGCTGCCCCACGTGACCGTCAGCATTGGCGCGGCCCTGTCGAGCGAGGCTGGGGACGCCCTGGGACTGCTGAATCTGGCAGACCGACGCCTGTACCGGGCCAAGCACGCGGGACGCAACCGCATGAACATGGACGAACTGCGGGAAACTGGAGGGGGTGTCGCCGCGCCGCCGGGCGAGACCCTGGCCGCCCACGCTCCAGCGCTGGACCTGCTCGGCTCGAACTAACCCGGCCCCGGTCTGCCTCGTCGTGGTGTCAACGATCCACGGTCCTGATGGGCCCGGAACGGGGGGACAATTCAGCCCCCACGCGTGATCTAGACTGCAGCCGTCGCTGGCAGACGGTCCCTGTGTCATCCGCTGCCCCCATTCACAAGGAGTTGCCATGTCCCACCTAACCTCCCGCCGAATGTTGATCGGCGCGACCTTCCTGACGACCCTGGGCCTGTCAGCACTCGCCCAGCACATGACCCATACCATGCCTTCGCAGAGCACCACGGCGCAGCAATCTCCAACCCATAAAGCCACCGGAACATTGCCTCTGAAGGCGGTGAACGCCACGGTGGTCGCGGTGCCGCCGATGATCAAGGAGACCAGCATCTTCGGCACGCTTCTGAACAACGGCAAGACCCCGGTCGTCCTGAACAGCGTGCAGACCGCTGTGGCCCAGCACGGCATGCTGATGGTCACGACGAAATCGTCCGGCGGCATGCAGGGCATGGGCATGGCCGAAACCCTGACCATCCCCGCCGGGGGCAGACTGGTCCTGAGCGACACGGGCGACCACCTGATGCTGATGAAACTCAGGCGGGCGCTGAAAGTGGGCGAGCAAGTCAAGGTGACCCTGAGCGCCGCGGATGGGCGGACCTTTACTTTCAAAGCCACCGTCAAGAAGCCCTGAGCCTATGACCGAACTGCCTGCATCCTCTGGAATCCAGGGTCAGAGCGCACCCCCCCAGCGCCCGTGGTACGTCTCGGCGCTGATGGCCGTGGTGGCTGTGGCGCTGCTGCTGGGCGCGGCCTGGCTCTTTGCACGCGTCAAGAGTCCTTACCCCTTCTACGGCACGGCTTACAACGGCAATACGGTGGCGGCAGGCTTCACTGGCACGGATCAGAACGGTCAGCCCTACGCCTTCGTGCCGGGACAGGGCAACAAGGTCACGGCGCTGTTCTTCGGCTTTACCCACTGTCCCAACATCTGCCCCCTGACGCTGGCGTACCTCGACAAGGTCAAGGCCGCCCTGCCCGCCGAGGAGCGTGACCGCTTTCAGACCGTGCTGGTCAGCGTGGACCCGGCCCGCGACACCCCAGAGCGCCTTAAGGAATACGTGGAGTATTTCGGCAAAGCCACGGGGGTCCGCGTGCCCGAACCCCGACTGGGCCAGGTCGCCAGCAATTACGGCGTGGGCTACCAGCGCGTGGAGGTCAAGGGCGCGGACTACCAGATCAACCACACCACCGCGACGTACCTGATCGACGCCTCCGGCAAGTTGCGCGTGCTGTGGGACTACACGCAGTTGCCCCAGGTGGACCGTGTAGTGGCCGACGTGCGTCAGGTGCTGGAGACTTCACCGTGAGGCTGACCCTGTGAGGAGAAGACCGTGAGGACCCCTGCCCCCGTCAATCTTGACCCCACGTTGCTCGATCTGCTGATCCCGGCCCCGGATCTGCTGTTCCTGATTCCCACGCTGCTGGTGGCCGGGTTCTACCTGTGGCGCTTCATCATCTCCCGCCGCACCCTGGAAGACCGCGCCCGCTGGCCGATCTGGCGGGCCGTGATGTTCGGTCTGGGCATTGTGCTGCTGCTGATCACCACCCAGAGCCGCGCCGCCACCCTGACGGGCAGCAGCATGGCACTGTACATGGGCCGCCTGATGCTGCTGGCCGAGATCGTGCCGCCGCTGCTGGTGCTGGGCATCCCACGCACCGTGAAGCTCGATCCACGCGGCGCGTCAGCCCGCATCCTGGGCGTTTTGCTCGATCCCTGGGTGGCCCTGGCGGTGTGGGCCGCCGTGATCATCTTCTGGAACGTACCCGCCGGCTTCAACGCCAGCGTGGTGACCAACACCGCCGCCGCGCTCCTGCCCGCGCTGTACCTGCTGAGCAGCCTGCTGGTCTGGAGCGTGATCTTGCGCCCGCTGCCCAATGTGCAGCCTGCCGGAATGGGCTCACGCGGGGGGTTCGGCCTGCTGGCCGCCATTCCCATGATGGCCGTCGCGTCGGTGTGGCTGTACGCGCCACAGGTGCTGTATACGCCCTATGTGAATGCGCTGTGCCTGTGGAACCTCTCGCCGCTGCAAAACCAGCAGCTGTCCGGCTGGATCATGATGCTGGCGGGCCTGCCAGCGCTGGCGCTGGCCTTTATCCAGCTGTTCCAGTGGCTGGTAGAACTGACCGGGGGTAACGAGGCCACGCCGCCCACCTGAATCACGGGCAACCGAGAACAACCGCCCTCTCCCCCATCCAGGCGCCCAACGAATCGGCAGCGGGGTGGGGATTTTCATGTGGCGCGCCATGAGGTCAGTCCAAGGCAATGTCCTCCGGGTCATGCTGGTGGTCTAGGTAAACAGGAGAAGCCCCGTCCCTGCCCACAGGGGGTGGAACTGAACCGTACGGGGACTATTGTGGAATGCGACATCGGCGCAGGCTCATTATGCAAGTGCGAATCCGCTTGAGGCGGCATCGCCTTGCCAAAAGGTTTCCGGGTGAACGGCGGCAAGCAGACGGGCCTGAGCGTAGCGGCCACTAGAGTTGGTGGTGGCTCAGCGTGCCATTTCGCCGGCCTGATCGGCCCGCGCCCGCAGCCACTCCAGCGCCGCCTCGCCAGATCCCAGGACCGAGATGTGGCCGTCTTCCGGGCAACGCCACAACTCTGAGGTGGGGACATGGGCCAGAAGCCACTCGCCATGAGAAGGCGGCACCACCCGGTCCTGTCCGCCGTGCAACAGCAGGACCGGCGCTTCGATCTGCGCCGGATTGAAACCCCACGGCGAGACGTAGGCCAGATCGTCGGCGATCAAGCCGCCGGGACCATTGTTCATGGCTGGCCCCACCACGCTGTTCAGCCAGTTCCACGCGCCGGAAAGGGCAGCGTGGTCGGCGGGTGTGAACATTTCCGGGTCAAACTCGGGGGCTGAAGCCTCGTGGGCCTCTTTCGCCAGACGGCCTGCCACAGCTGCGCGTAAGGACGCTGCGCCGGAAGGGGTCATGCCGCCGAAGTAATCGAGCCCAGGCACGCCATATGGGGCCGGGGCCGCCACGCTGACCACGCCCAACACCCGCCCGGGCAGCAACGCAGCGCAGGCCAGGGCGTGCGGCCCTCCGCCGGAATGACCCATGACCGCAAATTTGCCGACGTCCAGCGCGTCCGCGACCTGCCGCACGTCGTGAGCTGCGGAGGCCACGTTCCGGTCCGGCAGTGGAGACGAGCCGCCGTACCCGGGCCGGTCATGCGACACCCAGCGGATGTTCAGGCGCCGCGCCGCCCCGAACAGTGGCTGCGGTGGCGCACCGACGTTGGGCGTGCCGTGGTGCCAGAACACGGTCAGCGGGTTCTTTGACCCCTCCGCGCCGGTGTCGTAGACATGCAGGGTACGGCCATCGTCAAGGGTCAGATCGGTCTCGATCATGGGTGGACCTCCTTATGCGTGACACAACTTTACACTTAGGTTCTGTCCTGGGATAAGTCGATTCGAGGAACGCGGGTCTCGGTCCTCTTTGAGCCCATGCCCCGGCGCTATCCTCTTCCGCATGTCTCAAGTGGCCCAGGCTTACGCGGTGGTGATCGGGTTGGAAGTTCACCTGCAACTGCGGACGCGCAGCAAGATTTTCAGCGACTGTCCCGCCGACTACCACGGCGCAGCCCCCAACACCTTTACCGATCCCCTGACGCTGGGCCTGCCCGGCACGCTGCCCACCCTGAACCGCGAGGCTGTGGAACTGGGCCTGATGTTCGGTCTGGGCCTGAATTGCGACGTGTCGGGCTTTACGCAGTTTCACCGCAAGAACTACTTCTACCCCGACGCGCCCAAGAACTTTCAGCTGTCTCAATACGACCGCCCGATTGCGCGCGACGGCTTTCTGGATATCGGCGGCACGCGCGTGCGGATCAAGCGCGCCCACCTGGAGGACGACGCGGGCAAGCTGATGCACCCGGCATACGCGCCCTACAGCCTGCTGGATCTCAATCGCGCCGGAACGCCGCTGATCGAGATGGTCACCGAGGCCGACATCACAGGGGCCGCTCAGGCCCGCGCGTTCCTGGAGACCGTGCAGGCCATCGCGCAGGCGCTGGGCGTCAGCGACGCCACCCCTGAAGAAGGCAAGATGCGCTGCGACGTGAACCTCAGCGTTCACAAACCCGGCGAGCCGTGGGGCACCAAGTGCGAGGTCAAGAACCTCAACTCTTTCCGCAGCGTGGAGCGGGCCATCGAGTACGAGACGGCGCGGCAGGCCCGCGTGCTGGAGGCGGGCGGGCGCATCACCCAGGACACGCTGGGCTGGGACGAGGGCGGCGGCAAG
This sequence comes from Deinococcus humi, assembly GCF_014201875.1. Taxonomy (NCBI): domain Bacteria; kingdom Thermotogati; phylum Deinococcota; class Deinococci; order Deinococcales; family Deinococcaceae; genus Deinococcus; species Deinococcus humi. The sequence goes on from NZ_JACHFL010000005.1 coordinate 104,278, forward strand.
ACCTTCCTGATGCGGACCAAGGAGGGCGAGGCCGACTACCGCTACTTTCCCGAGCCGGACCTGCCGCCACTGGACATCACCCCCGAGTGGATCGAGCGGGTGCGGGCGCGAATGCCCGAACTGCCCGCGCAGAAGCTGGAGCGCTACCTGGCGGCGGGCGTGCGCGTAGGCGACGCCAGCACCCTGAGCCTGAATGTGGGCCTATCGCGCTTCTACGACGAGGCGCTGACCGCCGGGGCCGATGCACAGGGAGTGGCTGCCCAAGGAATAGACGCCCAGAAACTCGCCAACTGGCTGCTGACTGATGTGACGGGAGCGCTGGCGGCCACCGAGCAGAGCCTGGCGCAGTCCTCGTTGCGCCCCGCCCATCTCGCCTCGCTGGTGCGGCTGATCGACGCCGGGACCATCAGCGGCAAGATCGCCAAGGAACTGCTGCCCGATGTACTGGCAGGCGCTGACCCGGCGGCGCTGGTGCAGGAGCGCGGCCTGAGCGTGGTTACCGATACGGACGCCATTGACGCGGCCATCGACGTCGCCATGGCCAGTGATCCGGCCACGGTGGATAAGGTGCGCGGCGGCAATGCCAAGGCGATGAACGCGCTGTTCGGCCCGGTGATGAAGGCGATGGGCGGCAAGGCCAAGCCTGAAGTGGTGCGCGAACGCCTGACGCACAAGCTGGGCCTGTGAAGGCCGGAACGATGGGGCTGGGACAGTGAACCTGCTGCCCAGGCTGCCGGCTACGCGCTGGCGGGGACTGGCGCTGGGCTTTCTGTGGGCCGAGGTGGTGGCGGTGTTCGGCACGGCGGCCTTCGCGCTGTGGCGCGACGACTTCGGGACGCAGGGCTGGCTGAACGCGGCGGACGCTTTTCTGGCTGGCCTGGTGCTGACGTGGTGGACCCTGATCTTCACTCAGCTGAGCACCGGAAGGGCCACCACGCCGGGCAACGGGACGCTGCGCGCCCTGGCCGTGGCGTTTCCGTGGCTCACCTCCTTCCGGGCCGCGCTGTGGGGGATCACGCTGCTGATGCTAGTCACGGGCGGCGCGGCAGAGGCCAATTCGGTGGCCCTGACCGCCCTGATGACCGTCTGGGGCGCGGCCATTCTGGCCAGCAACGCGGTTAACGGTTCGCTGGTGCGCCTGGCGCCGGAACCGCAGAACCCGGCCAACCGCAAACGGCTCATGGACTGGCTCAACCTCTCGGCGGCGCTGGCGCTGGGAATGACCGTGCTGAATGTAGTCCCGATAGCGGGATTCTCGGGCGAGGTGGCCTTGAGTGCCCAACTGGTCTACGGCGTGAGCGGGCTGCTGGACGTGATCGCCACCGTGCTGGCGCTGTGGGCGCTGCAGGCGCGCTTCGGTTCACCCCGGAGCGCGCAAAAGTAAGACCCAGCCGCCCGCTCACGGCCAGTTCAACAACCCGCTCAGCCCCCCGCGTCGTCCCCCGGTACGTCGGGCGTCAGGCCCAATCGCAGCAGATAGCGGTCAGGGCCCTGCCGGGCGGCGTAGCGGGCATGCAGTTCGCTCATTTCGCGCTGCAGGGCCTTGGCGTCCGCCGGGCTCAGGTGCAGGGTTCCCCAATTCAGCAGCAGGGCCGGGCGATCCGGGCGCAGCAATTCGGCGGACTGGAAGGCCCCGGCGGTGGGGGTCACGTCAAAACACACCTCACCGTTTTCCAGAAAGACGCGCAGGCCGACGTCGCGCTCATTGCTGACCAGGGGGGCCGCGGCCTGCACCACAGCGTGCAGGAACCGGGCCGTGAAGTCCCGCTCCTGCACGCCGACAAGCTCCTCCGGGGACCCCAGCGGCGTGGCGTGGTACGGCACCAGATACGCCTGCGAACTGGCCCGGTAATGGCGGACCGGGCGGCCCCGACGCGCCTCCTGCCGCATTTCATGCACCAGCCCCAGCCGCAGCAGACGGCGCACCCGGTGATGCGTGGCGTTCAGCGGCAGGTGCAGCGTGGCAGAGAGCGGCGCCACCGCCCACTCGCCCGCCATAAGGGCCGCCAGCACGGGCAGATCACGCCCCGACAGGAAGACCTTGACGGCGTCCGGATTCGTCACCTGCTGCCAGGATTGGGCCACACGTCAGGCTACTCGATTCAGTGGGTTGAGCGTCGAGTAGAGAAAGGCGCAGGCTACAGCATGACTCCTTCTGCCCCCATGACCGAGGCCCGCGCCGCCGCTGTCGGCAGCGCCATCAATGCCCTGTGGGAGCCGGGCTCTCTGGCCAATCCCTACCCCGGCTACGAGCGGGTCCGGGCACTGAGCGAGAACGGCGTGCTGGAGGCACAGTTCCCCGACTGGCGCGCGCTGTTCCTGAGCGGACATGCGGCCTGCTCGGCGGTGCTGCGCTCCCCGCATGCCATCAGCGGCAACGGCATTCAGAACCTGAATGGCGAGGCATCGGAGGGGGTGCGGCTGCTGCAATCCATGATGCTGTTCCACAACGGCATGTCGCACCAGCGGCTGCGCGGACTGGTGAGCGCGGCCTTCACGCCCAGGGTGGTCGAGGAGCAGCGCGAACTGGTGCGCTCATTGCTGGACAGCCTGCTGGACGACATGGCCGCGCGTGGCGGCGGGGACATCGTGGCCGATCTGTCCAACCCGCTGCCCGCCCGCGTGATCATGGGCATGCTGGGCTTAAAGGGAGACGATGAGGCCCGCTTCGTGGGGTGGACGCAGAGCGTGGCCGATCTGCTGGGGGGCATGAACCAGTCGCCCGAACTGATGGGCCGCATTGACGCCGACGCCCGCGAGATGCGCGCCTTCTTCCAAGATCTGGCCGAGGAACTGCGCGCCCACCCCCAGCCGGGCCTGCTGAGCGCCATGAGCGCCGCACAGGACGGAGGCGAGCGCCTAAGCGGTGACGAGTTGCTGTCCAACGCCGTGCTGCTGCTTGCCGCCGGGCACGAGACCACCAGCAACCTGATTCCCGGCGGCCTGCTGGAACTGTCCCGCCAGCCTGAGGCCTGGGCCGCGCTGGTGGAAAATCCCCGCCGCCCCAACGTGGCCGACGAGCTGCTGCGGGTGGTCTCCCCGGTGCAATTCGATGGCCGCACGCTGGGCGCGGACGTGAGCGTGGGGGACGTGACCCTACCCGGCGGCAGTTTCACCCAGATCATGCTGGGGGCCGCCAACCGTGATCCGCAGGTGTTCGCCGATCCTGACCGTATCGACTGGGAACGCCCTAACAGTGGCCGCCACCTGGCCTTCGCCGCCGGGCCGCACTACTGCCTAGGGGCCAGCCTGGCACGGCTGGAGATCAGCGAAACCTTTGCGGCCATCGCCACGCGCTTTCCCAGTCTGCGCGTCACGGACAGCAATCCGCTCTTCAAGCCCAACCCGGTGCTGCGCGGTGTTCAGCGCCTGGACGTGACGGTGAGTTGAGGATCACGCTGGAGACGCCCGAGCGCCCCGGCCACCCACCACTCCGTCTTGTCAATGCTGCGTGTCCAGCTATTCCGGCAGGTTACTGACGCGCCTCCAGACGGACGTTAGACTGCCCCTATGACCAAACAGATGGATTTCGATGTACTGGTGATCGGCGCTGGTCCCGGCGGCTACCACGCGGCCATCCGCGCCGCGCAGCTGGGCCTGAAAGTCGCCTGCGCTGAGCGCGAGTACCTGGGCGGCGTGTGCCTGAACGTGGGCTGCATTCCCACCAAGGCCATGCTGCACGCGGGCGAGCAGATCGCCGCCGCCCGCCACGCCGCCGACTTCGGCCTGACCTTCGGCGAGCAGAATCTGGACATCGCCAAGCTCAACGGCTGGAAGGACGGCATCGTCAAGCGGTTGACCGGCGGGGTGGGAGCGCTGTTCAAGGCCAACAAGGTCACGCACCTGATCGGCGAGGCCAGCTTCGTCGATGCCCACACCGTCAAGGTGGGCGACAAGACCTACACCGCCTCTAACTTCATCATCGCCACCGGTTCCGAGCCCGCCAAGCTGCCGGGGCTGGAGGTGGACCAGCAGGTCATCGTGGACAGCACCGGCGCGCTGATGATGCCGGACCCGGTGCCCGCGCGGATGCTGTGTGTGGGGGGCGGCGTGATCGGCTTCGAGTTCTCGCACGTCTACAACAACATGGGCAGCAAGGTGAAGGTCATCGAGTTCCTGCCCAGCATCATCCCCGGCGCGGACGCCGACGCGGTCAAGGAATTCGCCAAGATCATGAAGAAGCAGGGCATTGAGATCGCCACGGAAACGAAGGCGAACAAGGCCGAGAAGAAAAGTGACGGCGTGCATGTGGAGCTGGAGAACGTCAAGACCGGCGAGAAGACCACGGAAGTCTTCGACCGCGTGCTGGTGGCCGTGGGCCGCCGCCCACGTACCGATGGCCTGAACATCCAGGCGACGGGCGCAACGGTCACTGACCGCGGCTTTGTGCCCGCCAACACCCGCCAGCAGACCGATGTGCCGCACATCTACAGCATCGGCGACGTGGCTGGAAACCCGATGCTGGCGCACAAAGCCATGAAGGAAGGGCTGGTGGCCGCCGAGGTCATCGCAGGCAAACCCGCCGAGCAGGACGCCGTGGCGATTCCCGGCGTGGTCTACACCAGCCCCGAACTGGCCTGGGTGGGCCTGACCGAGGCCGAGGCGAAGGAGAAGGGCTACGAGGTCAAGACCGGCGTGTTCCCCATGAGCGCCTCGGGCCGCGCCATGACCCTCCAATCCACCGACGGCTTCGTGAAAATGGTGGTGGAAAAGGACACCGACCTGCTGCTGGGCGTGCACATCGTGGCCCCACACGCCTCTGACATGCTGGGCGAAGCGGGTCTGGCGCTGGAAATGGCCGCCACCGCCAGCGACATCGCCCTGACCATCCACGCGCACCCCACCCTGGGCGAGACCGTGCTGGAAGCGGCGGAGGCCGTACACAAGCAGGCCATCCACATCATGAACCGGTAATTTTCGTCCGCAGCGCCGGGTGAAATAAGAGAACCCCCAGTCTGACCTGGGGGTTCTGCTGTGTTTTTACCGTGTCATAGAGGCACTGCTTGGAAAGGGTTGAAAACATCTGCAAATCCGAGCGGAGCGCGTGCAATGGGCGCGGGACGGAGAGTGGAGCACCTTAGCAGCCCCACTCTGTCCACGAAACAACGAAACCGGTCTCAGGACAAAATGTCCCGCCCCTGCTCTTACTCCAGGTAGGCCACCAGCAGGTCCACGCCGGCCCTCAGATCGTCAACGTGCACGGACTCCACGACGCTGTGGATGTAACGGGTCGGCAGGCTGAGGGTCAACGTCGGCACGCCCGTACGGCTGCGCTGAATGGCGGCGCCGTCCGTGCCACCCTGAGCCAGCACTTCCATCTGCGCGCGGATGCCCTGGCCCTCGGCCAGATCGTAGAACTCATCTACCAGGCTGCGGGTGGAGATCATGCTGGAGTCGAACACCTTGATACCGATCCCCTCCCCCATGCGCGTGACCGCCTCGTCCGGGCCGACGCCGGGGGTGTCCACCGCCAGGGTCACGTCCAGGCCGATGCCCACGGTGGGCTCAACGCCGTAGGCCGCCGTGTGCGCCCCGCGCAGGCCCACTTCCTCCTGCACCGAGAAGACGGCGACCAGATCATGCCTGGGCGGCGTCTTGCGGAAGTAACGCAGGACTTCCAGCAGCATAAACACCGAGGCGCGGTCATCCATCGCCTTGCCGCAGACCAGCGAGCCCACGCGGCGAGCCGTGTGATCCAGGGTCACCATGTCACCCACGCGCACGCGGCGCTTGACCTCAGCCTCGTCCAGCCCCAGGTCAATAAAGAACTCCTTGACCTCGGGAATCTTCTTGCGCTCCTCGGCACTCGCGATGTGTACCGGCTTGCCGCCCGGCGTCAGGATGCCCGGCAGTGTGCCGCCGCGCGCATGCACGGTCACGTCCCGCGCAAACAGGTTGCGGGTGTCGAAGCCGCCCAGCGCCTGCACCCGCAGGAAGCCCTTGTCGTCAATGAAGCGCACCAGGAAGCCGATCTCGTCCATGTGCGCGCTGACCATTACGCGCTCGCGGCGGTCCTTCTTCTTGCCGCTGCCCTTTCCACTGCCCGTGCGGGTGGCGATCACGTTGCCCAGCGCGTCCACGCGCACGTCGTCGGCCAATCCTTCCAGCTCGGACAGCACGAAGTCGCGCACGGCGTCTTCCTGGCCGGGCACGCCGGGAAGGTTGGACAGGTGCATCAGGACATCGAGCCGCAGCTCCGCATCGGTTGAGGACACGGAGGCGGGGACGGAAACAGTCTTGGATTTTGCCATGTGGCTCAGGGTACGCCCTAAGTGGGTTTTGCCTATGCCTCTGCGTCTTGAGGTTCGCTTTCGCTGGACACTGAGTGACTGGACCCTGGCTGGCTGGCCACCGGGGCCGGGGGCACGGGCCGGGGCCGCAGATCGGTGCCGTTGAACCCGCCCTGCGCCTCCGCCAGCCCCTGGGCCGCCCAGACCTCGACCGCATTCGCGCCCAGGCGCACCAGCTCAGCCAGGGTGGCGGCCTCGTCAGGGTGCCACTTGCTCAGGACCCAGTCTGCCGGATCACGGCCAGCAGGGGGACGGGAAATCCCGATCTTCAGACGCGCAAAGGCCTCCGAACCCAGCAGCCGGATGATGTCGCGCACACCGTTCTGGCCGCCGTGCCGCCCGCCCATCCGGAACTTGAGCAGGCCAAAGGGACTGTCGAGATCATCCTGTACCGCCAGCACGTCGCCCAGATCCAGTTTGTAGAAGGAGAACAGCGGCGCAACCGCTTTGCCCGACGCGTTCATGAACGTCTGGGGCTTGACCAGCAGCACCTTCTCGCCTGGCGCGGGACCGAGACGGACCTCGCAGACCTCTGCGTCCTTCGCCTTCAACCACGCGGCCCCGGCGCGGCGGGCCACCTCATCCACCACCAGCCAGCCGACGTTGTGACGGGTCTGGGCGTACTTGAGGCCAGGATTTCCAAGTCCCACCACCAGCTTCATTCAGGCTTCCAGGCTGTTCAGCACTTCACGCCATTTCGCCTCGGTCTCGCGCACACGGTGGTCCGTCTTCGCACGGGCGTATCCGGCACGGAAGTCCGCAAAGCGGGTGTCGCTGTCCGAGAACAGCAGGCCCAACGCGCCGCGCACATCGCTCACGTTCTGCTCGGTCAACGTTTTGTCCTTGGCGTCCAGAACCTCATCCAATGTCGCCATTAGGCCCGACAGCGGGCGCAACCACTGGAAATCGGGGTTGTTCATGACCAGCGAGTACAGCTCGAATGGGCTGCCCACCGGGCCGTGCAGGAACTCGTATTCACCCTTGGCGAAGTCCAGCAGCGCAGAATGAAAATGGCGCAGCGCCGGAACCAGGGCGTCGAGGCGGGTGCGGATGGAAGCGTCGGTCATACCTTCAGGGTAGCAAGGCCGGTGGAGGGGGGCCGTTGGCAGAAGGCTGATCAAGGAAGGCAGCCACACCCACTCAGAGGCTTTACCAGCCCATTGTCCCCGGCCCTCCCTTGAATGGCCCGGCGACATCCTCCGTGATCCAGCCGCCATAGAAGTTACCGGGCTGCGGGGTGACCGTCTCGCCGTCCACGCGGCATTCGTCCATGCGGCCCGGATAGACGGCAACAAACCCGGCCATCTCGCGGAAGGCAGGCGTTGGAGCTTCGTAGCTCCAGCCCGCCGCCTCGGCCACCTTGCCGCCCGCCGAGAGCGTCCAGTACGTTGCCGCGCCCTTGAACTCGCACATGCTGCTGCCCCTGGCGCGGCTCAACACGCCCGGTCTGAAGGCTTCGGGGGGCAGGTAGTAGCCGGGCGGGTGGCTGGTTTCCAGCACGCGGTATGCCCCCGTGGTGTCGGCGATCTTCTCGCCGCCCAGCCAGATTTCAAGGCGTTTGTGCGTACGCTCCAGCCGGGGCGGGCGCGGATAGTCCCACACGCTCTCCTGTCCGGCGCGCGGTGGTTCAGGTCTGGGTCTGGAACGAAACATGGAGGCAGCATCGCGGGAACCGATCCTGGGCGCTGTCAGGGGAGTTACGGAGAGGCAAGGGCTGCGTCCTGTTCCAGCCCACGCCCCAGGTGGAAACCCGGTACAGGGCTTTTCTCCTGGCCCTTTTGCATCGAGCACTTGCTACCCTGCGCCATGACCTCTAGCCTCCCCACGGCGGAACAGCTCCAGGCGCTGGAGCGGGCCGTCAACCTGCCCGAAATCGAGGCGCTGGGCTGCGCCCGGTTGGATCAGAACGCGCTGGAGTACTACGCCAGCGGCGCGAATGACGGCCACACCCACCGCGCCAACCGGGAAGACTTCGCGCGCATCCACCTGCGCCCGCGTCTGCTGGTGGACGTGTCGGACGTTCAGACGAAGACCTCCGTGCTGGGCCTTGATCTGGATTTTCCGGTGGGCATCGCGCCCAGCGCTTTTCATGGCCTGGCCCACCCGGACGCGGAGCAGGCCACCGCGCGGGCCGCCGCCGGACTGGGCAGCGTGATGACCCTCAGCACCTTTTCCAACACGCCCCTTGAGGACGTGGCGCAGGCAGCGGCAGGACGACTGTGGTTTCAGCTCTACCTGTACAGGGACCGCGAGGTTTCTGCGGGTCTGGTGCGCCGGGCAGAGGCGGCGGGCGCACGGGCGCTGGTGCTGACGGTGGACACACCCTTCGTGGGACGCCGTGAGGCCAATGAGCGGAACCGTTTCAATCTGCCGCCGCATCTTCAGGTGCCGAATGCCGGATCGCGTGAGGCGCTGGCAGGACTGGAGACCCAGAGCGGCTCCCAGCTGGTCAGGCATTTCCAGGGACTGGTGGACCCCAGCCTGAACTGGCGCGATCTGGAGTGGCTGCGCTCCCTGAGCAGGCTGCCGGTGATCCTCAAGGGCGTCCTGACCGCCGAGGACGCCGAACTGGCCGTCCAGCACGGCTGTCATGTCTGGGTCAGCAACCACGGCGGGCGCCAACTGGACACCGCTGTCAGCAGCATCGCGGCCCTGCCCGAAATCGCCGACGCGGTGGCGGGCCGCGCCGAGATCTACCTGGACGGCGGCATCTCGCGCGGCACCGATGTCCTCAAGGCGCTGGCGCTGGGCGCGCGGGCAGTGTTCCTGGGCCGCCCCGCGTTGTGGGGCTTGGCAGCGGGCGGCGAGGACGGCGTGCGCCGGGTGCTGACGCTGCTGCGCGACGAGGTGCGGCTGGCGATGGCCCTGAGCGGCAAACAGAACATGCAACAGGTGGGCGCTGATCTGGTGAAGCTGTAGAGGCAACCCTGCAGAATGGAGCATGCCCAACGCCTTGCACCTGATGAACGCTGGCGGTCACCTTTCCCCCGTTCTGGAAGCCGAAGTGCGTGGGGTGGTGCAGGCCACTCTGGCCCGTCAGGCGGCCCGCCTGGAGCTGGATGGAGTGGACGTGGCCGTTTACGTCTCGCCCTGGGACCTGCCCGAAACGGGGATCTTTAGGTACGCGCCACTGGACCATCTGGTGGAGGTCAGGCTCAATCCTGACATCCGCATTTTGCCGCCAGCTGGCGCACCGAGCTGCCCGCCACCATGGCCCACGAACTGCACCATGCCCGCCGCTGGCAGGGCCCGGGATACGGTCAGACCTTACTAGAAGTGCTGGTCAGCGAGGGACTGGCGCAGATGAACGAGTTGGACGAGCGCGGCGGGCAACTGCCGCCCTACGCGCAGGCCGACGTTGATCTGGAAGCGTTATGGACGCGTGCCCTGCCCTTGCTGGACCGCAGCGATCACCGCTTTGAGGCGTGGTTCTACGGTTCTGAAGCTGACGGGCTGACACGCTGGAGCGGTTACAGCCTGGGGTACGAGCTGGTGCGCCGCCATCTGGCGCGGGTGGGCGGGAACGCTGCCCGCCATGTCCACACGGGGGCAGGATCGTTTCAGACCGCGTGGTAAACAGCCAAGGCGCCACCAATGTGCGGGGGCATGGACCGCCTTACCCTGAAGGCCATGCCCGTCTCAGCCCCTCCCCCGCATGAGGAACTCAAGACCGCTCGCCTGACCACCCTGGCCCACCTGGACGCCCTGCTGGAACGGCCCATGATCGTCCTGAGCTTCCTGTGGCTGGGCCTGCTGGTGTTGGACTTAGTGCAGGGGTTGCCGCCCTTCCTTCAGATCATCAGCAACGTGATCTGGGGGCTGTTTATCGTGGATTTCCTGCTGTCCCTGAGTATTGCGCCCGACAAATCCGAATACCTGAAGCGCAACTGGCTGACCGTCCTGAGCCTGCTGCTGCCCGCACTGCGGATCCTGCGGGTGTTCCGGGGCCTGCGCGCTCTGCGGGTGCTGCGGCTGACGCGTGGCACCAACCTGCTGCGGATTCTGACCAGCCTGAACCGGGGACTGCGGACGCTGCGGCGAACCCTGCGCCGCCGGGGTCTGGGCTTCGTGGTGGGCGCAACTGTTCTGGTGGCGCTGGCCGGGGCGGCGGGCATGGCGTCCTTCGAAGCAGAGCAGAGCAGTGCGCCGCAAGGTTTCGGGCAGTGGCTGTACTGGGTGGGCATGCTGCTGACCAGCCTGGGCTCCGAATACTGGCCGGTCACCGCCGAGGGCCGGGCACTGACCTTCCTGCTGGCCCTGTACGGGTTCGCCGTTTTCGGGTACATCACGGCGGCGCTGGCCAGCCTATTCGTGGGTGCGGATCAGGAGTGGCCGCCTGAGGATCACGAGGAGGTCAACGATGAAGTCTTGCGCCGCGAGTTGCGCGAACTGCGCGGCGAGATCGCGGGGCTGCGCGAGGAGTTGCGGCGCGCTCCATAATCGGGAGCATGACCTCACCTGTCGAAAGAATGCGTGCCGCCCTCCAGCCCACCGATCTGGACGGCTGGCTGATCTACGACTTCCAGAACCTCAATCCACACGCCCACCGCGTGCTGGACATGCCGGGCGGCGCTTTCCTGACCCGGCGGTTTTTCGTGTACGTGCCGCGCCAGGGACAGGCCGTGCTGCTGCATAACCATATCGAGGGCGGCACCTGGAGTGAGATCACGCGGGGCTGGGACATTGAGCGGCGGGCCTTCGGCTCCCACGCGGAACTGGACGCAGCCCTCAAAGAGGTGGTGAACGGGCAGAGAATTGCGATGGAATACAGCCCGAACGGAGCGGTGCCCTACGTCAGCCGGGTGGACGCCGGGACGCTGGAGCGCGTGCGGGCGGCAGGGGCGACAGCGATCCTGAGCAGCGCGGACCTGCTGCAATCGTTCCTGGCGTGGTCCGAAGAAGACCTGGCCGCCCACAGGCGGGCCGCCGCCCTGCTGATGCACGCCAAGGACGACGCCTTCTGGCTGATCCACGAGCGGCTGAAAGCGGGCGAGGCCGTGACCGAGCTGGAGGTCCAGGCCAAAATCATGGACGCCATCGCGGGCGCGGGGATGGACGCGGGGCATCCGGTCAATGTCAGCTTCGGCGTGAACGCGGCAGATTCTCATTACGAGCCGGGTGGGGACAAGAATGCCGTCCTGCAGGTTGGGCAGTGCGTGCTGATTGACCTTTGGGCGCAGGAGCCGGGCCGCCCCTTTGCCGACGTAACCTGGGTGGGGTACGCGGGCCAGCCGAGTGCCGAGTACCAGGAGGCCTGGGAAGCGGTGCGGGGCGCACGCGACACGGCGCTGGACGTCCTGAAGACCCGATTCGAGGCCGAGGGCTGGGGCAACCTGCAGGGCTGGGAACTGGACCGCGCCGCACGGGATGCGATGGGGCCACAGTGGGGGCGGTATTTCCTCCACCGCACCGGCCACGATCTGGGCGTACAGATCCATGGCTCGGGCGCAAATCTCGACGACTACGAGACCCACGACACCCGCACCCTGACGCCGGGCCTGGCCGTCACGGTGGAACCCGGCACCTACCCCGCCGCAAAAGGCTTCGGCATCCGCACCGAGGTCGACGTGTACCTGTCGCCAGACCGGCCCGAGGTCACCACCGATCTCCAGCGCCAGCCCTTCGTCCTGGGCACGGGCGAATGGGCGGCGGTTCGGGCGGCGGGATACGGCGAGGAATAGGTCTACTGGCACGCTTCTTTAGCGTTCCCACAAGCCCGCGCCGCCACCCCTGCGCCCCGGAGCGGTTAGGCTGAGGGCATGGCAAACCTCAGCTCCTCGACAGTAATGCTCACGGGGGCGGGCGGGGCGCTGGCCACCGCGATTGCCCAGGAACTCGACGATGCGGGCGCACAGATGGTGCTGGTGGGGCGCGGTGAGACCCTGGCCCGCGCCGCAGACCGTTTCCCCGCCACCGAAGTGATCGACACCGATCTGTCCGACCCTGCCAGCGTGGCACAACTGAAAAAAGTCAAGGTGGACATCCTGGTGCACACGGCAGGCGCGTACGCCATGCAAGCCGTGCAAAAGGCCACCACCGACGACCTGCGGGCCATGCTGGACGCCAACTTCCTGACCCTGTTCCACGCGGTTCAGGGCGTGCTGCCCAACATGCTGAAAAACAAGGACGGCATCATTCTGGGGGTCAGCGCGGCGCAGGCGGCCCGGGGCAGCGGCCCCGGCGCGGCGCTGTACACCGCCAGCAAGGCGGCGCTGGGCGCGTACCTGAACAGCCTGAACGACGAATTGAAGGCCCGGGGTGTACGCGGCTGCGTGCTGTACCCGATGGGGGCCATCGACACTCCAGCCAACCGCGACGCGGGCCTGAAGTGGGAAACGATGATCGACCCCCGTGGGCTTGCCAAGAGTGTCGCCCACCTCCTGACCCGTCCGGACCGCGCGCACATCACCGAACTGAAGGTCTACCCGGACGAGGAAGAGTAGGTAAGTCTCCTGTGCGGGGGCAGGGAGTAGCGCTTCACGCTACAGCTGCGACGAATCGCACGTAATCGGGCAAAGCTGAGCGCATCTAGGACCCAACTACTGCCTATGAACCCGGCTGGACAGCAGGCAAGAAGCCTGTACTCAGCGTGGCCAGCCACAATGTATATTCCTTCGGAGACATTGCGCTAATCCGGAGGCGCATGGAGCCAGAGTCTGAGCCCTGCTGTCGCTTGTCGCTATTCCAGTTTTCCCGTGAAATCCCCTTCCCAGGCGTTCAGGATGCGGTCACCCTGCACCAGCAGCACCGTAGGGTAGGCGCTGACCTTCAGGGCGCGTGCAAAGGCCGTGGCGCCGTCGCCACGCCAGGGGTTAAGGCCAGCCGGGGCGGGTGAAGGTGTGCCCTCGGCGTTCACGGCCCGGACGGGCAGATCGCTGTCCATCACGGCCTGCCACAACTCGCCCAGATCGCCGCAGTCGTGACTGTAGACGACCACCACCTCACGCCCCCCAGCGTCGAGGCTCGTGGCCCATGGGTGTGCAGGCAGCGTATCGCCCAGGCGCACACGGGCCTCAGCGGTGCTCAGAGACGGCACGGTGCCCAGTGCGAGAAGGAGCGTCAGCAGCGGGGCATGTCGGTGGCTCATGCACAGCATGATGCCGCGCCGCCCCGTCAAGTTGCATGACGGGGCGGTGAGGATCACTTTGGATGGACGGAATCCAGTCCATCCATGTGGCGATCAGGGTTTGGCTGGCGTCGCCGCCTTGTCTTCTGAAGCCTTGTCTTTCGGGTCAGGGATCTGCGGCACGGCGTTCTGGTTCCTCACGGCCTTCACGGCGGCAGGATCAGCCTTCTCGTCGGTCAACGGAGCCGGATTGTCATCGGGAGCGTAGGCGGGCAGTTGCTCAATGTACACCCGGCGCTGAACAATGTTTTCCGGCGGGGTGAACTCGGTGGCCTGCCGGTTGGTGGTGCGGTCCACATCGATCAGGACGGTGAGCGGGTCGTTGTAGACCGATGTGTAGCGGGATTCGGTGTACTGGACCGGAGGCGGGGTATTTTCCTGCAGATCTGTGTTGGCAGCGTCACTGTAGTTGGGGTCCAGCACCGCCATCCTCACGCCTGGCAGGAATTGCTGGTCCGGCGCGTCGACGTACTGGATGCCGGAGGGTTCGCTGAAGGCACGCACAGTCTGGCCCTGGTGCGCCAGTTCCATCATGCGCCGCCAGATCGGCCCGTTGATCAGGCCCGAGTAATAACCGCGCTCGGGCATGTCGCCACCCTGCTGCTTGCCTACCCACACGGCCCCGGTATACAGCGGAGTGGTCCCCACGAACCAGAAGTCCTTGGGACCATTGCTCGTCCCGGTCTTGCCCGCCACCGGCCAGTCCCCAAACTTGGCGGGCCAGGCCAGGCCGCCCTGTGCCGCAGTCATATCGTTAACTACACCCCGGATCATGTCCAGCCCCAGCCAGGCGATCTGCGGGGTCCACACGCGGGTGGGCTTGACCGGATTCAGACCGTCGTCGTACAGCACCTCGCCGCGCGCGGTGGTCACCCGCGTGAGGTACCGGGGGGCGCGGTACAGCCCGCCGTTGGCAAAGGGGGCGTAGGCCGCCGCCATCCTGACCGGGGTGGTCTCAACCGCGCCCAGGGCAGCCGCCAGCCCTGTTCCGTCGTTAGGTGGAACACCCAGTTCCCGCAGCTTGCCGAAAAAAGTCTGCAATCCGATTCGGTCCGCCAGCCGCACGGTCACCAGGTTCAGCGAGCGGTCCAGCGCCTCACGAATGGTCATGTTGCGGTAGGTGGTGTTGCCCTCGAAGTTCTCTGGAGCGTACACGCCCTCCTTGCAGGTGGGGCAGGGGAAGGTGATCGGCTTGTCGTCCTCGCGGTGATCCTGGGTCAGTCCGGTAGACAGCGCCGTGGTGTACAGCAGCGGCTTGATGGTGGAGCCGATCTGGCGCTGACCCTGCGCGGCGTTGTTCCACGCGGCGGGCGGTCCCGAACCGTTCAGTTTCTGGCCGATCATGCCCAGCACCTCGCCCGTGAAGGGGTCAATGATGGTGGCGCCCAGCGTCGCGCCGGGGGGCAGGCCGGTGGCCTCGCGGCTGGCGGTTTCCACGGCCGCCTGAATTCTGGGATCCACAGTGGTGTAGACCCGCAGGCCTCCGCTACCGTAGACCTTATCGCGCCCGAAACGCCGCACGAGTTCCTGCTCGACCTGGCCCATGAAATGCGGATAGCGGACGGTGGTCACGGCCTTCAGCTCTTTCTGGGTGCGGTCCACCAGTTTGGCGCTGGTGATGTTGCCGGCCTTGTCGTACAGCACTTTCCAGCCACGCGGCTGAAGGTCTTCCCTGAGCGCCGCGTCCATCTGCGACTGGGTGATCCACCGGTCCTCCACCATACGTCCCAGCAACGTTTTCATCAGGGGCCGCATGGCCTTGTAGTCAAAGTACCGCCCTGCACTGGGCACCAACACCGTCAGGTAAGCGCTCTGGGCCAGGGTCAGGTCCCTGGGGGTGGTGCGGAAGTAGGCCTGGGCCGCCGAGTAAATGCCGTACAACTCGACGGGGCCGCCGTCGCCCCAGTAAATGGTGTTCAGGTAGTTCTGGAGGATCTCGGCCTTGGTGAAGCTGCGCTCGACCTGCACGCTCAGCAGCCATTCCTTGATCTTGCGGTCCGGCGTGCGGGCCTGCTGGTACTCGTCCAGCAGCAGGGTGTTCTTGATCAGCTGGTTGGTCAGCGTGCTGCCGCCCTGCACGCTGTCACCCGCCGCCAGGCGCTGAAACTGCCGCCCCAGCCCGTAGGGATCGATGCCGTAATGCTCGAAGAAACGCCGGTCCTCGTTGCTGACCAGCGCGGCCACCATGAAGGGGCTGATCTCGTTCAGGTTGACCAGCGTGCGGCTGATGGCCTGCTCGCCGATCTTGGGAATCAGGCTGCCCAGCGGGGTGTTGTCGCGGGCAAACACCCGTGTTTCCGCGCCCAGCGACAGGCTGTCGAGCTGGCGATAATCGGGGAGCTCACGCCACCACTTCAGGCCGTAGGTGGCGGCCACCCCGGCCCCCGCGAACAGAGCGGCGATCAGGAACGAGGTCAGAAACTTCAGGAAACGGACGAAAAAGATCATGGGCACAACCTCGTGGAAAAACGGCTGAGGGCGGTCAGGGGCGGCGGGCCGCGACGAGCTGGTTCACGCGTCCGCGCAGATTCTTGCCGGAGAGTGGTTTGTACACGATGTCGTCTGCGCCCACCAGCTTGGCGTGGTCCCGCGTCTGATCGTCGTCGAAGCCGGTCAGCAGCAGCACGGGGGTGTCGCGCAGCCGCTTGACCCGCTTAACCCGCGAGCAGATCTCGAAGCCGTCCATGTGCGGCATCTTGATGTCCAGCAGCATGACGTCCGGGGTGTGGTCGCGCAGGTAGTCCAGCGCCGCCTTGCCGTCGGGCACCGCCACGATCTCGTGTCCATCGGCGGACAGAATGACTTCCAGCATGGTGCGGATGGCTGGCTCATCGTCGGCGACGAGGATCGTATACGGCATATGTCGGGCATGATAGTGCAGGCCGCATGAAAAAAAGAGAACCGAACGGGTTTTGCCCCTCCTGTCTGGCGCAATTGCCGTTCCCCTCACCGCGCTGGCTGAGGACAGCCTGTTAGTGTCTGTGGTTGGTATGACGGCCCCGACGATAGCGACCACCAACCCCACCACGCCCCCCACTGGCGAGCGCGTGCTGTGCGCCATGTCTGGTGGCGTGGACAGCAGCGTGACGGCGGCGCTGCTCAAGGACGCCGGTTACCATGTCGTAGGCGCGATGATGCGCTTCTGGCCCGACGACAAGCGCACGGACACCTTCGACAGCTGCTGCTCGCCCGACGCCGCCTACGAGGCCCGCCGCGTGGCCGAGCAGGTGGGTGTGCCGTTCTACCTGCTGGACTACCGCGAACAGTTCCAGCGGCACATCGTCGGCCCCTTTATCGAGGAGTACGCCCACGGACGCACGCCCAACCCCTGCGTGAACTGCAACACCAAGGTCAAATTCGACGAGCTGGTCAAGAAAGCGAAGATGCTGGGCTGCCGTTACGTGGCGACCGGTCACTACGTCAAGCGCGTGGACAACGGTGAGAGGGTTGAATTCCACCGCGGCGATGATCCGCGCAAAGATCAGACGTATTTCCTGTGGGGCACGCCGCGCGACGCCCTGCCGTACATCCTGTTCCCGGTGGGCGAGCTGGAAAAGCCCCGCGTGCGCGAGATTGCTGAGGAACGTGGTCTGCTGACCGCGCGCAAGCCCGAGAGCCAGAACATCTGCTTCGTGCCGGGCAAGGTGCAGGACTTTGTCGCCGAACACCTGCCGCAGGCCACCGGATTCATCCGCGAAATCGCCACGGGCGAGATCGTGGGCGATCACCTGGGCACGCAGTTCTACACGCTGGGCCAGAAGCGGGGGATGGGGCTGTACCAGTCGCACAAGGTGCGCCACATCGTTCACCTGGACCCGGCCACCAACACGGTCTGGGTCGGCGATTACGACGACTGCCTGTGGAGCGGCCTGAGGGCGTCGGAGGCCAATTACCTGTGCGATCTGGCAGAGTTGCCGCAGGAGGTGGAGGTCCAGGTGCGCTACCGCACGAAGCCGGTGCGCGCCACGGTGCTGCGCGCCGACGAACACGGCTTCGAGTTGCAGTTCCACGAGCCGCAGTTCGCTGTCGCACCTGGCCAGAGCGCTGTGCTTTACAGCGGCCCGCGACTGCTGGGCGGCGGACTGATCAATGACCACGCACGGCACCTGCCAGCACTCTGAGAAAAGAAAAAGTGAGGGGTCCAAAGAGTCTGCAATGGCTCTCTAGACCCCTGACCTTTAGTGCCGTTACCCCTTGACACTCCCCGCCAGCAGACCGCGCACGAAGTACCGGCCCAGCACGATGTACACGAGCAGGGTGGGCAGTGCCGCCAGAATGGCCCCGGCCATCGGCAGGTTCCACGACACCGCCTGTCCACCGGCCAGCTGCGACAGTGCGTAGGTCACAGGCTGGCTGCCCGTGTTGGTCAGGGTGGCGGCGAACAGGAATTCGTTCCAGACCTGTGTGAACTGCCAGATGATCACCACCACGAAGCCAGGGATGCTGATCGGGAAAATCACGCGGGCGTAGATCTCCCAGAAGCCCGCACCGTCAATCGTGGCGGCCTCCACCAGCGCGTCCGGCACGTCGGCGTAGAAGTTGCGGAAGATCAGCGTCGTGATGGGAATGCCGTAGACCACATGGGCCAGGATCAGCCCCCAGATGCTGCCGTACAACCCCAGCGCCTTGATGAACTGGAACAGCGGGATCAGCACTGCCTGGTACGGAATGAACATGCCGAACAGCATCAGCGCGAACAGGGTATTGGCCCCACGGAAGCGCCACTTGCTGAGCGCGTAGCCGTTCAGACTGCCCAGCAGAGCGCTCAGGAGCGTGGCGACAACGGCCAGAAACAGGCTGTTGAGCATGTTGCCGCCCACCTTGTCCCAGGCCTCGGAGAAGCTGGCCCAGTTGAGCTGCGCGGGCCAGTACCAGGCAGTGGCCAGTTCGATGGACTCGGGGGTTTTGAGAGCGGTGGCGAACACCAGATAGATGGGAATCAGAAAGAAGAGCGCGGCAACGATCAGCAGAAAATAGGTCAATACCCGCCCTGCCCCACCCACTCGCCGGGGGGGGGCTGCGACGGTCGGCTGTGGAACGGCAGTCATGGAAGCCTCCGGAACATCGAAAGAAGCGGCTTAGGGGCCACAGCCACCGGCCAGTCACGGGCCGCCCTCATGCGTGGCCCTCCTCGCCCCTGAACTGATTGGCCAGATACGGCACGATCACGAAGGCCACCAGGATCAGCAAGATGGTGCCGATCGCGGCTCCCAGCGCAAACTGGTTCTGGCGGAAACTGGTCAGGTACATGTTCAGCGCCGGGACGCTGGCAGCGACGTTGTCGGGGCCAGCCATCGCGTAGACCAGATCGAAGATCTTAAGGCTGATGTGCCCCAGGATGATCATGGCGCTCAGGGTAATGGGCGACAGCAGCGGGAAGATGACGTGGCGGTACATCTGAGAGTCGTTCGAGCCGTCCACCTTCGCCGCCTCGCGCAGCTCCTCGGGAATGCCGCGTAGCCCGGCCAGATACAGCGCCATGGTGTAACCGCTCATCTGCCACACAGCAGCGATGATGATGCCGATGATGGCGAAGTTGAAGCCGTGCAGTTCCGGCGTGGGCAACATCTTGACGCGTGGGCCGATCAACACCGCCCACCCGATCAGCAGCGCCGCACACACGGCAGCCACCAGCATGCGGGCGCGGTTGACCTCGCGGGCGGCGCGCACGGCCACCACGATCAGCACCACGCCCACCACCGACGCGGTGATCAGCGGCAGGGCGTTCCAGTCGAACTTCAGCGCGGAGTCGTTGCTGCTCAACCACGCGAAGGTGGAAGGCTGGCCGCCCAGCAACGTGGGGGCCTGGTTCACGCCGCCCTGTGGCTGCAGCATCCAGCGCCAGATGGTGCCGGTCACGATGAAAGACAGGCTCATGGGAAACAGGAAGATGGTGCGCCACAGTCCCTCACCTTTGGGGTTGCGGTCCAGCACCAGCGCCAAGCCCAGGCCCACACCCAGGCAGCCCAGAATAAAGAAGAGAGTGAAAAACAGCGTGTTCACCAGCTCCTGCCGGAAGCGGCCCTGCAGGAAGCCGCCGAACAGCTCAGAATAATTTTGCAGGCCCACCCAGCGGATAATCGGGTTCAGCGCCAGCGCCTGCGCCGGATCGTTGCCCCAGTCGGTCAGGCTGACGTAGATCGTGCGCCCGATAAAGTAGTACACGAAAATGCCGATCAGCAGAATGCTGGGGGTCAGCACAGCGATGGCCCACAGGCGGTCTTTGCTCAGGCGTTTCACAGTGGAAGGCCTCCTTTTGTGGGAACGCAGGAAACGGTACGCGGTACGCAGTCCTCACACCGCGTACCGCGCACCGCCCTCTGCGGCTCCCGGGTTGTTACTTGCCGAAGCCCGAGCGAACGGCCAGCGCCTGCGCGGCGGCGGCGGCCCCGGCGCTGTTCCTGGTGGCGACGAACTGATCGATCACGGCCCCGAAGGCGCTGGTGAAGGTCTCGGGCGCGACGGCGCCGTGGGCCATGCTGCCGACGATCTTGCTGTTCTTCCAGTCGGTGGCGGCGCTGCGCGAGTAGGTGTTGTACTTGCTCAGGTCACTGTCGATGCGGGCGGCGATGCTGCCCTTGAGGGGGTTGAAGGTGTCCTGACCTGCTTTGCTGCCCAGCAGCTTGAGCCAGTTGATGGCCTCGGCGCGGTCCTTGACCCCTTTGGGCAGTCCGAAGGAGTCGGCCAGCATCACGAAGGTCTTGGAGGTGCCCGGCGCGGTGGCCCAGGCGAAGCCCTTGCCGGGGGCCAGCTTCTTGGTGGTGGTGAAGTACCCGGCAGCCCAGTCGCCCATGATGTTGAAAGCACTCTGGCCGCTGACGATCCGGTCACTGGCCTGCTGCCAGCTCAGGCCGCTGGCGTCCTTGTTGGCACAATCCATGACCTTGCCAAAGGTGGTAAACGCCCCCACGACCTTGGGATCGGTGAACTTGAGCTTGCCCGCCCACAGGTTTTCCCAGTTCTGGGTGCCCAGCGTGCCGATCATCACGTTCTCCCACAGGTGCTGCTGGGTCCAGTTCTCGCCTACCACCAGTGGCGCGGCCACGCCCTTCTTCTTCAGGGTGGCGCAGGTGCTGATGAATTCGGGCCAGGTCTTGGGCACGCTCACGCCCCAGGCCTTGAGCTTATCGGGGTTGTACCACATGACGTTGCTGCGGTGAACGTTGACGGGCACGCTCCAGATGCCGCCCTTGGAGCTGATCAGCTTGACCACATCGGCGGGGAACGCCTTGGTCCAGCCCTCGGATTTGAACAGGCTGCTCAGATCTTCCATGCGCCCGGCCACCACCCAGGTGCCGATGAGTTCCTGTCCGGCGTGCACCTGGAAGGAATCAGGGGGAGTACCGCCCAGCATGCGGGTCTTGAGCACAGCCCGCGCGTTGGTTCCCGCGCCGCCCGTGACCGTCGCATTGTCCACGGCCACGCTTGGGTACTTCTCCTTGTACAGCTTGACCAGGGCTTCAAGGGCCGGACCCTCGTCGCCGGCCCACCACGAGAAGATTTCCAGCTTCCCGGCGGCCAGGGCGCTGGTGGTGGTGGCGAGGGCGGCGGCGATCAGAAAGGCTTTTTTGAGGGATGACGTCTTCACGGGTGCTTTGCTCATGTGTTCCTCCGGGGAGAATAGGGATGGGACCGAGGGGGCGACGGATGCGGGGTGTAAACCGCAGAAACGGCAGGGGGCGCACGGCTTGCCGCGTCCTGTGCCAGGGGGGTGGCCTCTGCCACCGGCTGTCCCGCGCGCCGCGCAATGCTGTACAGCAGCGGCAAACCGCGTGGCGTCAACAGGTGATCAACCATCATGGCGCCGGCTCCCAGCACGCCCACCTCTGCGCCCAGCGTCCCCAGGGCAATGTGGGCGCGGGCGGCATTGATGTGCATGGTGCGCCCCACGGCGCTGGCACGCACGGCGTCCAGGAAAACCTCGCCCGCCAGTGCCAGACGGCCCCCGATCACCACCGCCTGTGGATTGAACAGGTTGAGCACGGTGCTGACCGCCACCCCCACATGATGCCCGGTGGTTTCCCACACGGCGCGGGCCAGCGGGTCGTGGGCCGCGTGCGTCAGCAGGTCCTGCAGGCTGGCCGGATCGGGCAACCGGGTTTGGAGGCCTGTGGCCCGCAGCTGCGCGGCCAGTGCCGGCACCACCTGCGCGGCGGCGTAGCTTTCCAGACTGCCCGGATTTCCACTGCGGCCCACCGGTCCCTGCTCGTTGATGCTGATGTGCCCGATCTCGCCAGCCCCGCCACGCACGCCCCGGTGAAGCTGCCCACCCAGCAAAATGCCAGCGCCAATCCCGGTGGCCACCTTGATGTAGATCAGGTCACTCAGGCCCGCGTGGGCGCCAAAACGGGATTCCGCCAGTGCGCCCAGATTGGCGTCGTTGTCCACCAGCACCGGCAGCGCCACCAGCCGGCCCAGTTCAGCGGCGATATTCTCGCTGTCCCAGCCCGGCATGTTCGGCGGCTGAACCACACAGCCCGTATCGTGGTCTACCGGGCCAGGGACGCCGATGCCCAACAGTGCGATCTGGCTGCGGTCGATTCGGGTCTCGAGAAGCAGCTGCTCCAGCAGTCCGGCAAGCAGGCTGTACGTCGCGCCAGGACCCCGCGTGATGTCATGCGCCACGGTGCGCGTGCCCAACGTGCGGCAGCGCAGATCCAGCAGATCCATCCGCGCGTGACTGGCGCCCAGATCAACGGCCAGCAGCGCCGCAGCGCAGGCCTTGAGCCGCAGCAGGGTCGCGCGGCGGCCCACACTGCCGTCCTCACGCTGCCCCACTTCCTGCACCAGGCCCGCCGCCAGCAACTCGTTGACGATGTTGCCGGTGGCGCTGCGGGACAGACGCAACTCGTGAGCCAGATCTACCCGCGCGCGGTCCGCATCCCACAGCAGCGCCAGCAGCATCAGCGTGTGCCTGACGCGGATGGCTGCCTGATCAAGGGGGGCGGGAGCAGAGCACATAGCAACAAACCTCATACGGACTCCGGGGGCAAGGTTGACACATCAACCTGAACTCCGAGCCGACGTCAGGGCGGGGAAATCTGGGGCAGGAACACAGCGGATTGTGAGCGGCAGATGGAAACAGGACCATCCTGCACCTGCCCTATTGATTTGTCAACTGAGCGAATTAATGCCTGCGGCTCTTACCAGTGTGAATTCCATCACAGGACGTCGCGGCTCTCGCCCTGGTGTCGGATGGATTCCGGTAAGTAGGTTGATCCGTCAATTTGAACTCCGGGCGGACCTGCAAAGCCACGCTGCGGAGTGAACAGGAGAAGCAAGCAATTGGGGCGGCCCTCTCGTCTCAGAGGGCCACAAGTCGCGGTTGGATTGCGCCTTCCCGTTTACGTGTCTGCCCTCTCCTCTGCCCCATGGCCCTCTGGACGCAGCAGCGGGAACAGCAACACGTCGCGGATGCTGTCCGAGTCGGTCAGCAGCATGGCCAGCCGGTCCATGCCCATGCCCATGCCTGCCGCCGGGGGCATGCCGTATTCCAGCGCCAGCAGGAAGTCCTCGTCCTGCTCGTGGGCCTCGTCGTCCCCGGCGTCCCGCCGCGCGCTCTGTGCCTCGAAGCGGGCACGCTGATCCAGGGCGTCGTTCAGCTCGGAGTAGATCGGGGCCAGTTCGAAGCCGGCCACGAACAGATCGGCGCGCTCGCTCAGGTCGGGGCGGCTGCGGTGCGCCTTGACCAGTGGGCTGATCGCCAGCGGCACGTCCGCGACGAAGGTGGGCTGGATCAGGCTGTCTTCCACGTACTCGCCGAACAGTTTGTCCAGCAGCTTGTAATCCGGAACCTTGCGGAGTTCGGGGTGCTTCGCGTCGGTCCATTCGCGCAACCGGGCAAGGTCCGTCGGCTCGAAGTCCAGCCCTGCCGCCTCCTTGAGGGCGGTCACGAAATCCAGTCGCTTGAAGGGCAGCGCAAAGCTGATCTCGTGGCCCCCGTAGGTCAGCTTGTCGGACCCAGTGACCTCCTGAACCAACCCGGAGAGCATCTCCTCCACCAGCCGCATCATGTCCTGGTAGTCGCCGTAAGCAAAATAGGCTTCCAGCATGGTGAATTCGGGATTATGGGTGCGGTCCACGCCCTCGTTGCGGTAGTTGCGGCCAATCTCGTAAACGCGCTCGAAGCCGCCCACCAGGAGCCGCTTGAGGTACAGCTCCAGACTGATCCGCAGGCTGAAATCGTGCGACAGCGCGTTGTGGTGCGTCTTGAAAGGCTTGGCCTCGGTGCCGCCCGCCACGACCTGCAGCGTCGGCCCTTCTACCTCCATGAACTCGCGCTCGTCCAGAAAATTGCGGATGTAGCGGATGGCGCGCGAGCGGGTCCGGAAGGCCGCGCGGCGCTCGGGATTGATCATCAGATCCAGGTAGCGGCGGCGGGCGCGCAGTTCCTCATCCTGCAAGCCGTGAAACTTGCTGGGCAGTGGGTGCAGGCTCTTGACGAGGGGCTGCCAGGAGGTCACCCGCAGGGTCAGTTGCCCGGTGCGGGTCACGAAGGGCACGCCGCGCACGCCGATGATGTCGCCCAGGTCGATCTTTTTGGTGGGATCGAAGTTCTCGGTTTCCTGCCTGGAAAGATGCAGTTGCAGGCTGCCGTGTTCGTCGGTCAGGTCGGCGAAGGCCGCCTTGCCCATGTGCCGCAGCAGCGTGACTCGCCCGGCCAGCGCGTAGGTTTCTTCCGGCCACTCCTGACCGGCCTCCAGCTCACCGGGATGTGCCGCTAGCACGTCGCGGGTGGAGTGCGTGCGCGGATACGAGTACGGCGACGCCTCGAAACCCGCTGCCACCTGCGCGTCCAGGTTGTTCAGGCGGCTGACGGTCTGCTCGTGCAGGTTGTCGGGACGCGGCGGCGCGGCGCGGACAGCGGTGGGGGCAGGCGTGGCGGGAACATCAGACATGTGGGCGAGTATAGACGCCGCTGTGGAGGCCCACTGCGAGGAGCAGAGAGTTTGTGACCTCGCCTTCAGCTCCCTTCCCAGACGCAGGCCAATACTCCACCCATGAAACTGAGCGACGATCTGCTGATCCTGGAACTGACCACCGATTTCGGGACGGGCCCCAGCATTCTCCATGCTGCCCTGATCCTGGATTCGCAGGCCGGGCATACCCTGGTGGACACTGGCGTTCCCGGAATGGAGGGCGCGATTGAGGAGGCGCTGGCCGAGGTTGGCGCAACCCTAAAGGACATCCGGCAGGTGATCGTCACGCACCACGATCTGGACCACATTGGCAGTCTGGAAGCGGTGGTCAGAGCCAGCAGCGCGCAGGTCTGGGCCTCGGCACGCGAGACGCCCTTTATTCAGGGCGAGGAATGGCCCCAGAAAATGCCGCCGCAGAATCAGGTGGCCGCCCTGCTGGCCGATCCGCAGACGCCGCCCCACGTCCGCGCACGCCTGAGCCTGCCGCGGGTGGCCGTCAAAGTGGACCGCGCCCTGCAAGACGGCGAGGAACTGCCCCTGGCCGGAGGCGTACGTGTGATCATGACGCCGGGCCACACCCCCGGCCACCTGAGTCTATTCCTGGAGCGCACGGGAGCGCTGATCACGGGCGACGCCCTGACCTCGGACGCGGGGCAACTGCGCTCCCCAAGCGAACGGGTCACCCCGGACATGCACACGGCAGGGCAGTCGGTGGAAAAAATGGCCGGACTGGACGTGCAGACCATCGTGACCTACCACGGCGGCGTGGTCTATGAGGACGCGAACGGTCAACTGGCACGGGTGGCGTCGGAGATGACGGGCAGCTGAAAGGAAGGGCAGGGGCAGAGGGTGCGTGGTAACACCCTCTGCCCCTTAGTCCACGCCCTCAGTAATCGATGCTCTTGACCTTGTATTTCATCTGCTTGCCGTTGTCCAGATTGACCACGAAGGCCTCGCCCTTCTTGCGGCCCATCAGTTCCTTGCCCACCGGGCTGTCCTCACTCACGCGTGGCAGGCTGCCGCCCGTGACAGTGGCTTCCGGGGCGCTGACGACCATGACCTTCGTCTCTTTCTTAGTGGTCTCGTTGCTCAGGACCACGATGGCTCCGAGTTCCACCCGGCCGTCGTTCTCATGGTCCTCGATAATGGTGGCCAGGCTCAGGGTGTCTTCGAGCTCATCGATGCGCGCCTCAATGTTCATCTTCTCGCGCTTGGCGTCTTCCAGGCCGGTGTCCTCGCTGTCGGCACTGGTTTCCATCTGCTCCTGCAGGATGCGGGTGGCCTCCGCGAGGCGGGCCTGTTCCTGTCCCAGGGCGCGTTGCAGGCGCTCGTAGCCTTCACGGGTCAGTTTGACTGTCTTGGTCGCTTGCGTCATTGTGGGTCCTCCGTTACGCCGCTGGCCTTGGCCTGCGGGAGTGGAATAAATCGACGAATGTGAGAAGTAGCGCGCATTGTGGCATACCCCCTGCCAAGTGGCAATTCATGGTCATGCTGCGGACGGAGAAGCTGAGGCCGGACGGGTCACGCGCAGGGTTCCCCAGACCACCGCCACCAGCGCGGCGGCCAGCCCTGCCAGGGTCAGTGGAATGGCCTCCTGGCCGAAACGCGCCGCCAGCACGCCCAGCCCGTAAGGCGCCACGATGCCGCCCACGCTGCCGGATGTCAGCAGGAAGGGCACCCAGCGCGCGGGCAGGCTGCGGGTGGTCCACACCAGTGTGGTGCCGAACACCGGCCCCAGCGCCAGCCCCGCCAGAATGTACGCGGCGGGGGCCAGCGCCGCCTGGGTGGCCGCCAGTCCGCACAGGACCGTCAGTGCCGTGCAGACCAGCACCAGGCGTTCCGGACGCACCCGCGCGCCCAACAGGCCCGTCAGCACGCGGGCCACGGTCATGCCGCCCCAGTACCCCGCGACAATTACGGCAAACGAGGTGTAGCCCAGGCTTTGCAGGTGACGGCCCGCCCACGCACCGAAGCCCACCTCCAGGCCCACGTAACACGCGAGCAACACCAGGAAAAAGCCCACCTGCACCCCGGCCCGGCCCGGCCCGGGCGGCAGCGCCTGCTCGCGCATAGCCGGAAACCCCCAGATCCGCGCGCTCAGGAGCGTCAGGCCGCACAGCGCGGCGACGGTCAGGAAGGGGACCGACAGGTTGCCCCCGGCCCCGGCCACCAGCAGCGGCGACAGGATGCTCCCCAAACCGAAGACCGCGTTGACCAGATTCACCGCCCGCGTCCCAATACTGGCGTAAGCCGCGTTGAGGCCGCCGCTGACACCGCCCAGGCCAAAGCCGCCCAGCAGCGCCCCAGCAATGGCCAGCGGCCAGCTGGGAGCCAGCGCCACCAGCGTGACCCCCAGGGCCAGCATCAGCAGCGCGGCCACCACCACCCGGCGCAAGGTGAAGCGGATCAGCAAAATCCCCACCAACGGCGGGGCCAGCGCTGAGCCCACGAAATGCGCGCTGGCGATGAGCCCTACCCCCGCCGTGGACACCCCGAAGCGATCCTGAAACAGCGTGAAGGCCGGGCCGTACATCGCCTGAATCACGCCCAGCGTAAAAAATGCCGCCGTGCCCGCCGCCAGCAGAACCATCGTCAGCGGCGGCGAAGGGGGGGTGTGGTGGGCAGTCATAGGGGAATCACAGGGCCATCACGGGGGAGAAGGTAGCACGGCCCGCCCGCGCCCCTGCGCTTCTCTACTTGGGCAGCGCCACCAAGCTGATCATCCAGTGGCCGTCCTTGCCACCCGGCCCCCACCAGTAGCCGACGCTGGGACCAAGCATGCTAGGCAACGCAGAACTCCGCAGGAAGATGTCGCCGACCACCGAGGTGGTATCGCCAGTCCAGTTGCGGGCCACCCGGCTACGGACCGCCCCCAGCCGCAAGGCCGTCTCCGGGCCGGCCAGACGGTAGGTCACCGCGAAATTGCTCGCCTGCACCCGGCCCAGACCGAAGTCACCGATAGGTACGCTGCCCGCCACCCCGCGCTCCAGGTGTGACGCTTCCAACACCAATCCCGGCAGGGGCGAGTAATTGGCACTCAGGTTGAGATCGAAGCTGGCCTGGGCGTCCATCTGCAGGGGGAAGGTATACAGTCGCCCTGTCAGTCCCACCGCCGTGTTCAGCTTGCCAAAGGACCGGGGGGCGAAGTTACTGACTTCCGAGTAGCTGTAGGTGGCGTCGATGCCCGACACGGCGGCCAGACCCACTGCATTAAGGATCCGGAACCGCCCATCATTCTCGGTGTGGCTGTAGCCGAGGGCAAAACGCGACAGCGCCCCCTTGCCCTGGACCAGCCCGGTCCACTGGAAGCCGGACGGCAGGTACTGACTCATCTCGGCCCTGGGAACGCCGCCGAACACGCCCACCGAGACGCTGAGGTTGCCTATCTGTGTGCCCAGGCCGTAATTGAGCGCTGTGGGCGTCTTGACCAGCGTGACACGCAGGTCCGCCGCGATCGGCACCGGCAGATAGCGGGCCCCGTAGCCGTCCGTGTTGGAGGCCACCACCTCCATACGATCGAAGCGGTTGAAATAGCCGGAAGGGAATTTCAGACCGAACAGCGAGTTGTTGGCTGGCGCGGCCTGTGCTCCGGCAACGGAAACGACCCCCAGGCTCAGCAGACAGGTACCGAGCAACGTGCAGGAGACGCGGGACCGCAGAGCGGCGAAGGTTTTGAACATGGGGCGGTGAAGGCTCACCTCCCCATCTTGCCGAATTTCTATTTCGGCTGCATGACACCTTGCGTGCTCCGGGCGCAAAAGCTCACAGCCAGCTGCTGGATCATTCGTCAGAACAGCGGCCCCCTTGTGGCCCAAAGGCGTAAAGAAAGTTCAGCGGTTCCCTCAGGGAATAACAGTGTCAGGAAGAGATTTCCGCCGCATCACCCAGACGAAGACTTTAAACCCGGATATTTACCACGGTGACCCCGTGCCCACCCTGGTTGGGTTCGGCGTCGTGGAAGGATTCCACCTTCTTGTCGTTCTTGAGGTACTCACGCAGCAAGCGGCGCAGCACCCCCTGACCCTTACCGTGGACCACCCGCAGCGGCGTTTCTTTAAGCGCAGAAGCTTCCAGGATGGCCGTCCGCAGTTCCTCGACGGCTTCCTCCACCCCCAGGCCGCGCAGTTGCAGCTCGGCAGCAAAGTTGTTGGGCGTGGTGCCCGCAAACGCCGTACGCTGGCCGCGGCTTTTTGGGGTCGTGACCTTAGGTTCGGGACGCAGCCTCACGTCGCGCCGCTTGACGCCCACCTTCATGACACCCAACTGCACCACCAGATCGTCGCCCCGCAGTTCCAGAACCTGGCCCCCGGCGTTATAGGCCGGCACATCCACCATGTTGCCCACCCGGATCGGATCACCGCGTTCCTCGCGCACGGCGGGGGCGGGACGAGCCTTCTGGGCGGCGGTTCGCAGCTCGCGCAGTTCCTGCATCACGCGGGGGCGGGCGCTGTCCTCCTGGGCGCGCGCACGCAGTGTCCGGACACGCTCCACTGCGTCTGCGTACAGGGATTCGGCCTTCTGCGCCGCCTCGGCCAGCATTTCGTTGCGGCGAAGGTCCAAAGTCTCGCGCTCCTGACGGACGCGGCCCAGTTCGGCCTCGGCCTCACGGCGGGCGGAGGCGGTGCCCTCAAGCTGAGCCGCCAGTTCGGCCCGTTCGCGTTCCAAGCCCTCCAACATCCGTTCCATGATCCCGGCGTCCTCGCCCAGCAGCGAGGTGGCCCGCTCCAGCACCTCTTCGGGCAGGCCCATGCGCTGGGCTATCGCCAGGGCGTAGCTGCGGCCCGGCTGGCCCACCTGCAGGGCGTAGGTGGGGGCCAGCGTCTCCAGATCGAAGCCCATGCTGGCATTCTTAAGACCGGGGGTTTCCAGCGCAAACAGCTTCAGCGGCGACAGGTGAGAGGTCACGATGCCGCGCGCGTCCTGCGCCAGCAGCGTCTCGATGATGCTCTGCGAAAGGGCGGCCCCCTCGTTGGGATCGGTGCCGCTACCCAGCTCGTCCACCAGCACCAGGGTGTCCGGCGAGGCGTAACGCAGCACGTAGCGCAGGTGCTTGAGGTGAGAGGCAAAGGTACTCAGGGACGCCTCAATGCTCTGCTCGTCGCCGATGTCCACCAGGACGTCGCTAACGATAGGGAGTTTGGCGCTGGCAGCGCCCACGTACAGCCCACACTGGTGCATTAGCACGGCCAGTCCCAGCGTTTTGAGGGTGGCCGTCTTGCCCCCCATGTTGGGGCCGGTGATCAGCAGCACCTTGGTGTCGCCCAGTTGAATATCGTTGGGAACAGGGTTATCGATCAGCGGGTGGCGCGCCTCACGCAGGTCATATGTGCCGTCCGTCACGGCTTCCGGGCGGTTCAATCGCCAGTCGCGGGCCAGCCGGGCGCGGGCGGCAATCAGATCCAGCTCGCCGACCGTGGTCAGGGTCATCGGCACGTCGGCGTCGGCGGCCAGCAGGCCCGACAGCTCGATCAGGATGCGGCGAACTTCGGCCTCCTCGTCAAGAATCAGGCGGGTCAGCTCGTTGTTCAGCTGCGTCACCGCGGCCGGTTCCACGAAGTAGGTCTGGCCTGTCGCGGAAGCGTCCACAATGATGCCCTGAACCTGCCCCACCCGGCTGGCCTGCACCGGCAGCACGTAGCGGTCCCGGCGAATGGTGACGATGTTCTCCTGAAGAATGTCGGCCCATTTTTCCAGCGTGGCTGCCAGCCGCTCGCGGATGCGCCCCCGGAGCGGCTCAATGCGTTTGCGCAGGTCGCGCAGGCGGTGGCTGGCGTCGTCGCGGACGCCGCCGTCGCGGTCCAGGGCCGACAGGACGCGGCGAATCAGTTCGGAGTGTTCGCCCAGGCCCAGCGCCACCTCGCGCAGCGGCCCGCGCGAATTGGCGTTGATGGCCCGCTTGACGGTCATCGCGCCGTCCAGCGAGTAGGCGGCGGTCAGCAACTCCTGGCCGCTCAGGACCCGGCCCTCCTGCGTGCGGGCGTGCAATTCACGGATGTCCTGAATGCCGCCCAGGCTCAGGCTGACGCCGAACAGGGCGTCTTCCACTTCATCGAGTTCGCACGCAATCCGACCCGGATCGGCGGAAGGAGACAGACTACGTGCCCGCTCCGCGCCCAGCGAGGTACTGCTGCGCTCCGCGAGGGCTTCACGAATACGGGGAAAATCCAGGGCGGTCAGGGCGCGGGCATCGAACGGCATCTCACTGGGGAGCATAACAACGCGGGGGGGGGAAAATCGTGCGCGTTGTGGCTTAGGCCAGCACAACGCGCTTTACCATGCCGTCATGAAACTGGTCTAGGCACTGATCGAACGCGCCGACCTGCAAAAACGCGCCGCTCAGCTTGAGGAACGGATCGTGCGGAACATGCTGGTGCACGAAGGCGAGGAACCCGCCGAGAATCTACAACAGTTGCTCTGAGAGTTCATGGCCGTGACATGCTGGACCTGTGCGCCGCGCCGCAGATATTGTCTCACAGCGGCAGACGCGCTACAGCAACAGCGAGGTACAAATTCTGCCGGTCATCCTCAGCCGCGACTTGCAAAAACAGGTGGAGCGCTGGCAAAGGCCGCCGGGAACTGGAGACAGAGACTCAGCAGGCCAACCCGTTGACCGAACTGCCCGCATAGGCCGCCATAACGGCGGGGGCGCACCTGCGCGGGTGGAAACCTACCTCATAGCAGGGAAAAGGCTGCGCCTTGTGTAGACGGACAGGGCGGCATCTGGGGTTTGGCTCCCCAACCCCTCACCGGGCATTCTCAGCACCTAACACCTCTGAGACCGCCCATTTCACCTTCCTACGGCTTCGACGGACAGCGCCCCATGCACGCCCCTTCTCCGGAAGTGGCATCGTGGTTTTTCAGGTCTTCAAGCGCTCCACCAAGCTGAAAGGCCCCCCCCGGATCTCGTCTGCCCCCGGCGCACGCCCCAGCCGCAGCAATTCTTCAAAGGCGGCGAGATCCTGATCCATGCCCATGCCGCTGGCGGCCACCGCTTCGCCCTCCTTGAAAGCGAATTCAATGAATTTCAGCTCGTCCGGGTTGCCCCAGATGTGGGTGTCGTCCAGGCTCGCGGCGTGACCCACGTAGCGCAGGCTCTTGCCGTACTGCTGGGTCCAGAAAAAGGGCACCCGCCGATTCATGGGCTCCAGATCGGGGGATTCCAGAATGCTCTGAGCGGCGGTCATACCCTCCTGCAGGGCCACGCGCCAGTGCTCCACGCGCATCTCGCCCAGCGCGGTGGGTGCCAGGGCAATGTCTCCCACGGCATAGACGTTCGGCGCGGCCTGCAAGTGGGCGTCCACCGGCACGGCTCCCTTCTGATTGGCGAGATCAGCCAGCAGATCAGAATTGGGGCTCACGCCGATGCCCAGCAGGATCAGGTCGGCGTTGATCCGCTCGCCACTCTTCAGGCGCACCGCCTCGGCCTTCTCCGAACCCTCTATGGCCTGGACCTCTGCGTCCAGATGGAACTTCACGCTCTGATCCTGGTGCAATTGGCGGAGGGCGCGGCCCACCCTCGGGGTAACGGCACGGCTCATGATCTCGGCGTCCTGCCCGATCACCGTGACCGATCTGGCCCCCTCGATCAGGCTGGACGCCGCTTCCAGCCCGATGAAGCTGGAGCCGATGATGACGATGTCCTTGTCCTGCGCCGCAGCTTTCAACCGTTGAGCGTCATGGAGGGAGCGCAGTTGATACTGTCCGTCCAACTCCGCGCCGGGAAGGTCCAGGGTGTGGGGTGTTGCGCCGGTCGCCACAATGACTGCATCAAAACCCAGAGCCTCGCCGTCCAGATGCACTGTGCGGGCGGCCCGGTCCACCTCCGTGACCTTTGTACCCTCGCGCAGATCGATCTGATGGTGCTTGGCCCAGTCGGCACCGCCCAGCGGTAACCCATCGGCGGGCTTTTTACCACTCAAATACGCCTTGCTGAGCGCGGTGCGGTCATAGGGAGCGCGGTGTTCGGCAGTCAGCAGGGTGACCCTGCCCGCGTAACCGCCGTCGCGCAGCGTCTGCGCCGCCATGAAGCCGGAGGCACCGCCGCCGATGATCACGGTGTGGTGACCTTCGTGCTTGGGCTGGGGAGGCTGAGCTTTGATCTCGTCGTTCAGATCGACGCTTACATCCTCGCCGTCGCGCTGGACCCGGTACTGTTTCAGACCTTCGAGCGCGGGCGGTTCAATCAGGGAACCGTTGTCCGCGTGGAAAGTCGCGTGGTGCCAGGGACAAACGATGCGAGAGCCGCAGCGCACACCGTCGCCTAGATTGGCCCCGGCGTGCGGACAGATGCCCTCGAAGGCGCGAAAGTCGTCGCCGTCGCGGGTCACGAGAATTTTCTGATCGCCCACCTCAAAGGTGTGCATGCCACCGTCCTGCACGTCGCCGGGCTTGAATTTCAGGCTCATGGTCTGCCCTCCGTTGTTTGAAGGAGAGCCACGACCGCTTCCGGCTGCTCCAGGGGAATCAAATGGCCACTGCCCTGAAGAGGAAGTGCTCTTGCCTCCGGCAGTCGCGCCAGCACCTCTGAGCGGATGGTGGTGCGCGAAATGGCAGGGTCATCCTCCGAATACAGGACCGTGATGGGCAGCCTCAGGCCGTGCAGCTCTCCAGAAATGTCCTCCCGACTGCCCACGTCCGTCCAGGCGGTCCAGGCCTCGCAGCTGGCACGCAGACCGTCCTGAATCAGTTGCTCGAAATCCTGCTCGGGGATGGGCTGGCGGGTGATGTCCTGGTACTGCGCGCCCAGAGCAGCGGGCGTCCCGTAAGCCGCGCGCAGCGTGGCGCGGCCCTCCGGTGTCATCGGCTCAGGGGTGGGCGGTGAGGGCGCGAGTAGGAACAGTTCGGACACCAGCCCGGGATCCCGGGCAGCCAGGAGCAGGGCCACCTTGCCGCCCATCGAATGCGCTGCTATACGGTAGGGCGCGTCTCCCGACTCGCGCAGCATGTTCGCCAGCGCCCGCGCCCCGTCCCCCACCGTCTGTCCGGCCCGGCCCATCTCCGCCGCGTCGCCAAAACCGGGAAGGTCCACCGCCCTCGCCTCCACATCCTTCAGCACCCGCCGCCAGACGTGGCGTGAGGTGCCGAAGCCGTGGACGAGAACAGTGGCCGTCACCTGGGGCCCGTTCGCATCTCAGGCCCTCCCGGCGAAATCCTGGCTGGGCAGCGAACCCCGGAAGGCGTCCTTTTTCCCTTCCCCCTCCAGCTTGATGGGCTGGCCCTCACGCGCGGACTGGTAGATGGCGGCCATCAGCCTTTGATCCTGCAGGCCCTCCTCGCCGGGGGTGAACGGCTCGCGGTCTTCCGCGATGCAGGCCGAGAAATGGTCAATTTCCAGCGCGAACTGATCGGTTTCGGGCAGGCGGTGTTCGGTGAGGGTTGCGGGCGTCTGAACGTTCAGGCGCAGGTTGGTGTAGTCGAAGGCCGGGTCCAGCGTCAGGCGGGCCTCGGCTCCGAATACATCCAGCGTGCGGGCCTGCGCCGTGCCGTAGGAGCATGAACAGTGGGCGATCACGCCGCTGGGGAAGGTCATCTGCCACGCCACCGTTTCCTCCACCTCCTTGAAGCGCGCGTCACCCGGCGTGCTGAAGGTCTGGGCGTAGATGGACGACGGTTCCTCGGCCAGCAGGAAACGGATGGTGTTCAGGCAATACAGGCCCACATCCAGCAATGAGCCGCCACCCGCCAGTTTGTCCTTGAGGCGCCACTGGCCCTCGTCCGGCTCCACCTGCACATTGACGGAGTGAATCAGCTTGATGGGTCCCAGATCGCCGTTCTGGATCAGGTCACGCGCCCGCCAATGGTGTGGGGTGTACTGGCAGCGGTAGGCGGTCATCAATTTGACGCCGTGTTCGGCGCAGACCCTCACCATCGCCTCGGCGTCTTCGGGATTCGCCGCCAGCGGCTTCTCGCACAGCACATGCTTGCCGATTTTTGCGGCCCGCTCGGTGTATTCGCGGTGCAGGCTGTTGGGGAGCACGATATAGACCGCGTGCACGTCGTCACGGGCCTGAAGTTCCTCGAAGCGGTCATAGTCGTAGGCGTCCGCGTCGGTCAGGCCGTAAGCCCGGGCCGCCGCCACCGCTTTCTCGTGGTCATCGCTGACAACCGCCGCCAGTCTGGAGCGCTGACCCACCGCGAAGGCGGGCAGCAGTTCGTCAATGGTCAGTGTGCCAACCCCCAGCACGGCGTACCCAATCTGCTCCTTCCGGGGCTCAGGCAGGGGTTGAAGATCTTTGCGTTCGGCAGCGTTTTGCTTGGTCATGGAACTCCTTGGGGTGCACGGTGGCTCGGAGGGGTGTCTGAGATTCACATTTCAACGCAACCGGCGCGTTCAGTGACTTCAGACTCGCTTTAACTCTTTCAGCAGCGCGTCCGCTGTCCGCAGGCTCAGGGCCATCTGGGTCAGCGCGGGATTGACGCTCAGAGAGCTGGGATAGGTGGAATTGTCGCAGATCCACAGGTTTTCAATGTCGTGGGTGCGGCCAGAAGGATTGACCACACTGGTTTCGGGGTCCGCGCCCATGCGGGCCGTCCCCAGCGTGTGCGCGGCGCGCGGCAGCGCCCACACGTCGCGCGCGCCAATCCGGTCCCACAGGTCACGCATCAGCGCCTCGGCGTGATCGGCCATCTTCCGCTCGTTCTCGCCGAAGGAAAAGTGAACGCGCGGCTTGGGCAGCCCGCGCCCGTCGAGTTCGTCGGACAGTTCCAGATAATTGTGCTCGGAGGGCAGGCACTCGCCCAGCATGTTGATTCCGGCGACGTGGCGGTAGCCGCTCAGGTGCCGCACCAGTTCGGGCCCCCACTGGTGCGTTCCACGGGCGTACTGGACGGCGTAGGTCACGGGCATCACGCCCAGCGACTGCAGCAGGTAGCCGCCAATCAACCCCGGCACGCGGTGCGTATCCTCGCTGATCAGGCCGCCGGGAATGCCCCTGTAGGGTCGCAGATCGTCTTCTACCTGCCCCCAGACCTGCACGCCCACATGCGCCATGAAATTGCGCCCCACCTGTCCGCTGCTGTTGGCTAGGCCGTTCATCAGCAACAGGCGCGGCGTCTCCACGGCTCCGGCAGCAAGGATGACCGTCTTTGCGCCGAGGTGTTCAACCTCTCCCCCACGCATGAATTCTGCGCCGGTCACGCGTCCGTCCTTCATGGTCAGGGCCGTGGCCTGCGCGCCGTCCACGATGCGCGCACCGTGCGCCTCGGCCAACGCCAGGAAGGTCACGTCCATGCTGGCCTTCGCGCCCACGGAACAGCCCGCCTGGCAAAAACCCCGGTTGGTGCAGGCATGGCGGATGCCGTAGCCGGGTTGATCCTGCGGACGGCTGAGGGCAGCGTTGGCTGCGGGCGAGGTGCGCAGACCGATCTCGGCGCAGGCACGCGCCATCAGCCGCGCGGCCCCATTCAGCGGCAGCGGCGGGTGGCGGTAGGCCCGCCTGCGTGGCGGCCCCCACGGATACTCGGCAGGGCCGGAAACGCCCAGAAAAAACTCCAGCTCATCGTAATACGGCTCCAGATCAGCAAATTCCAGCGGCCAGTCCTGCCCTACCCCGAACTCGGTTCGCAATTTGAGGTCGTCGGCCTGGGCACGCGGGGTATAAGCGGTGTAGTGCAGGGTGCTGCCCCCCACGCCGCGCCCACTGTTGTTGCGCCCAAAGGACACCGGATTCTGGCCCGCTGACAACCGCTCATCCATCCAGAAAATCCCCGCCTGGGCGATCTCATCGGTGGCGATGCCCCCCGGGGGATGCCGCACCCCGGCCTCCAGCGCGGCCACCCTCAATCCGGCCTGTGCCAACCGCGCCAGCAGCGGTGCTCCGCCTGCACCGGTGCCGATGACCAGCACGTCCAGATCAGTGGGCAGGAGGTCAGCGGGGACCATACGCTTCCTCCTGGGCCTCCAGTTCGTTCGGGCCGGCGTACAGCCAGTTCAGCGCGTCCGCGAAGCCCACGTAGCCGAAGCGGTACTGCGTCAACGGATGAGCCATGAAGGCTTCGGTCAGCTCGGCCAGCAGGTCTTCAAAAGCGTGAGGATGGGAAATCCCCACAGCATGAATGGCTGCGTCCTGGGCCACGCTTTCCAAGGTCTCAAATCCAGCTGGCAGGGCGCTCAGCAGCGCCTGATACGCCTCCCCATCCGGCGGCGCGGCGTCGTAGCGCCAGCCGTCGCCCACGCCAGAGTGCAGACGGTGATCGACCGTCCCGGTCAGGTCCATCTCGTCGGGATCGTGGGGAACAAGACGAATGGCCACAGCCCTGAGCACGGCAAATTCTGCCTCATCAAAAAATTGCCGTTCATAGCGTGCGTCCAGGCGTTCCACCAATGCCCGTCGCGTCGGTTCCGTGACAGACGCCGAATTCAGCAGGGCGAGGATGGCGTTTCTTTCCCCCGGCGTCATGGGAGGAGCTTCTGACCAGCAGTCGTGTTGAACATCCCGGCAGTCTATGAAGGCGGTCTTCGCGCTCATGGGTGAATGCCTACGGGGTCGTCTTTAGAAAGTGTCAACAGTACGGGAAAGAAAAAGCCCTCTCCCACGCGGAGAGGGCTGGAAAGGAGACTCCCTTAGCGTCCGGCCAGAAAGCTCCAGATAGCCGGGTTCGCCACCCAGCTGTACCACACGTTCGGCAGGATGCCCAGCACCGTGATGCCCGCCACGCCCAGCCCCACCGTGAAGGTGGTGGGGAAGCGCTGGCCGTGCGCGTATTCGCGCGCCGGGGTGCGGTCGGGCATGAACATCAGCATGGCGGGGCGCAGGTAGTACACCAGCGCGGCCACACTGGTGATGGCGGCCAGCACACTGATCCAGACATAGCCGTTCTGGAAGGCGGCCTGGAAGGCCAGGTACTTGCCGAAGAAGCCCGCAAAGGGCGGCAGGCCCGCCAGCGACGCCAGGCACACCGACAGCGCGATGGCGTAGCCCGGATGGCGGTAGTACAGCCCGCGCATATCGTTGATCTCGAAGCCCGCCTCGGTGCGTTGCAGGGCCGCCACCACGGCCGCCGCCGCGCCAGTCATCAGGGTATAGACCAGCAGATAGTAACCCAGCGCCGCGCCGCCCAGTTCCGGGGTGCCCAGCAGGCACATCGCCAGGAAGCCGGTGTGGGCCACCGCCGAATATGCCAGCATGCGCTTGAAATTGGTCTGGAACAGCGCCGCCGTGTTGCCGATGATCAGTGTTGCCGCCGTCAGGATCTGCAAGGTGCTGGCCCAGCCGGGAGCGTCCGTCAGCGCGCCGCCGAACACCCGCAGCATGCCGGCAAAGGCGGCCACCTTGACCACGGTGCTCAGGAAAAGGAAGGTGGTGGTGGGCGCGCCGCTATACACGTCCGGCGTCCACTGGTGAAAGGGCACCAGGGCGATCTTGAAGCCGAAGCCGGCCAGCAGCAGCAGACTGCCGCCCACCAGAATCCCCACGTTCTCGGGGGTCAGGTTGCTCACACTGCCTACCCTGGCGGCAATGGCGGCGTAATTCAGGCTGCCTGTGGCGCCGTACACGAAGGCGATCCCGTAGATCAGGATGGCGCTGCCGACCGCGCCCAGCAGGAAGTACTTCAGGCCCGATTCCTCGGCGCGGCGCGAACCCTGGAAGGTGGCCAGGACATAGCCCGCCAGACTCATGATTTCCAGCCCGATCAGCATGACGATCAGGTCACCGGAAAAGACGATCAGCAGGCAGCCGGTGACCGCGTACATCAGCATGGCGTCGAATTCGGGAAAGGACACCCGCTCGCGCCACGCGGTGTCCAGGGAGACCAGCAGGGTCATCAGGGTGCCCACCAGCACGGTCAGACCCAGCAGGACGGCGGCGTTGTCGGCCTGCAAGCCGCCGGCAAAGGAACTCAGCCCTCCGTTCCACAGGGACACCATGCTCGCGCCTGACAGGAGCACGGCGACGATGTTGATGGCGGTCAGCGTGCGGCGGCCCACCCAGAAGCCCAGCAGCGTGCTGAGGAGTGCGCCGGCCAGCACGAGCAGGATGGGCAGCATGGGCAGAAAGGCGACGTCGGGGGCGACGAGTTGAGGCATATCAGTTGCCTCCCAGGGCAGCGAGCACAGATTTCACGGCGGGTTGCATCAAGTTCAGGGCCGGGGCGCTGTAGACCCCGAAGAAGATGGCGATCACCAGCGGCAGACCCAGGATCAGCCACTCGGTGTGGATGAGGTCGCGCACCATGACCCCCCCCAGCGGCCGCGCCTGCCAGAAGGTGGTCTGGAAGGCGGTGAGAGCGTAGGCGGCGGCAGCGATGGTGGTGATGCCCGCCGCGAAGGCCAACCAGGGCGAGACCTGATACGCGCCCAGCAGCACCGAGAACTCGCCGATAAAGCCAGCGAAGCCCGGCACGGCGATGGAGGCGAACCACAACGCCATCGTCAGGCCGCCCAGCGCCCCGGCGCCGGTCATCAGGCCGCCCACACGAGTGTCCAGGCTGCCGATGCGCTCCTGCACCATGCCCACGCTCAGGAACAGCGCCCCGGTGTACAGGTTCTGAAAAGCCAGCAGGTACATCGCGCCGATCACCGCCGTTTCGTTCAGGGAAAAGACGCCCAGCGCCACGAAACCCATGTGAGACAAGCCCGCATAGGCCAGCAGCCGCTTCCAGTCCTGCTGCCCGAAGGCGATCCAGGCGGAATACAGCGCCGTGAAGGCTGCCAGCCCCATCAGAATCGGGCGCAGTTCCAGCGAGGCGTCGGGGAACAGCGGAATGGCGAAGGTGAAGAGGCCGTAGCCGCCCACCTTGTACAGCGTGCCCATCACGTCGGGGATGCCGCTGTCGTGGTTCTGCTCATGAAAATCGGGCAGCCACGCGTGCAGCGGCCACAGCGGCAGCTTGACCGCCATCGCCGTCAGGAAGCCCAGGTACAGCCACGTCTGCGCCGGGCCCGTCACCAGATTCTGCTTGAGGTCCACCAGCGCGAACGTCGGGCTGCCGCCCAGGTAGCGCACGCCGATGATGCTCACCAGCATCAGCAGGCTCCCAAACAGCGTGTAGGCCGCGAACTTGACCAGCGCCCGCATCCGGTGCGCCTTGCCGTAGATCGCCAGCATCAGCAGCGAGGGCAGCAGGGCGTCCTCGAAGAACACGTAGAACAGGATCAGGTCACGCGCCGCGAAGATGCCCAGCAGCCCGGTTTCCATGGCCAGAATCAGCGCCAGCATGGTCCCAGGGTTGGGAATGCGCCGTGCGGCGTACAGAATGGCGATAAACGACATGAAGGCCGTCACCATCGCCAGCGCGAGACTGACGCCCGACAGTTCCACGCTGTAGGTAATCCCAAGAGCGGGAATCCAGTTCAGGCTCAGGAGGCCGGAGCCGCCCGCGTACCAGATCATCAGGCCCAGCCCCAGCGTCACGGCGGACATGAAGCCGGCCACCTCGTCGCGCCAGCGGTCGGGGAACAGGAGGATCAACAGGCTGCCCAGCAGCGGCAGGAAGATCATGATGGTGGGAAGCCATTGGGGGTCAAACATGCAGGGCCTCCGGGACATGAAGATCGGCGCTGAAGGTCAAAAGGGCTGAAGCTCTGAAAGGAATGACCCGGTTCGCTGCTTCCCACATTGGGAAGGGACGCTGCGAGGGCAGAGGGGGGCAGGGGGCCACTGCACAGGTCGCAGAAACAGGCACGCCCTTCACGCCCCACTCCCGATCATCTTCAGCGCCCAGTAGCCGATGATCCCGGCAGTGCCCAGCAGCATGCTGACCGCATAGGCCCGCACGAAGCCGCTCTGCCACAGGGTGAACAGGCCGCCTGGAGCCGCCGCGTTGCGGGACACGCTGCCGATCAGGCCATCCGTGCCCCGGTCCACGGTGTCCAGCGCCCCAGCAATCGCCTTGCTGGGGGCGCCCACCAGCCCGTCGTACACGTTGTCCAGGTACAGAGCGCTGGCGCTGAACTGGCCCAGTGGCCCGTTGTCCAGACGCTGCTTGCGGTGCTGAAGGTAGGCCCAGCCGAGCCCGGCCACCCCGGCCAGGACGGCGAAGACGGTCAGGGACCACTCGGTGGAGGCTGCGATCTCGTGCGCCTCCTGCGGAATGGCGCGGCCCAGGTAGGTGTCGAAGGCGTGGCCGCCGCCCAGGAAAGTGGGAATGTTCAGGAAGCCGATCAGGGTGGCGCCTGCGGCCAGAATACCCAGCGGAATCTTGGTGATCGTATCGGCCTCGTGCGGGTGGGCAACGCCAGTGGCCGCGGCGCCCCGGTACTCGCCGCGCCACACCAGGAAATACCAGCGGCCCATGTAGAAGGCGGTTAGCAGCGCCACGATCAATCCAATCAGGTACAGCAGCGGCTGGCTTTCAAAGGCGGCGGCCAGAATGGCATCCTTGCTGAAGAAGCCGCTCCAGATGGGAATGCCGCTGATGGCCAGGACGCCTGCGATGGACACGAGGTGCGTAAACGGCATGAATTTCCGCAGGCCACCCATGCGCCGCACGTCCTGTTCGTCGTGCAGGGCGTGGATCACTGCGCCCGCCGCCAGAAACAGCAGGGCCTTGAAAAAGGCATGACTCAGCAGGTGGAACACCCCTGCCGAGTACGCTCCCACGCCCACGGCCAGGAACATGTAGCCCAGCTGCGAGACGGTGGAGAAGGCCAGAATTTTCTTGATGTCGTGCTGGTTCAGCGCCGCCAGCGCGCCGTAGAGCGCCGTCAGGCCCCCAACCCAGGCCACCCACAGCGAGGCGTTGGGGGCCAGTTCGTACAGAAAGTGGCTGCGGGTGATCAGATACACGCCCGCCGTGACCATCGTGGCAGCGTGGATCAGCGCGGAGACGGGCGTGGGGCCAGCCATCGCATCGGGCAGCCAGGTGGTCAGCGGCAACTGACCGCTCTTGCCAATCGCGCCCACCAGCAGGAACAGGCAGGCCAGCTCTACCCCGGCGGTGGCCACCGACACGCCCTCCACCCGCGTCGCCAGTTCGGGAATGCTCAGGGTGCCGTACAGCTTGTACAGCAAAAACATGCCCAGCATGAAACCCAGATCGCCGATGCGGTTCATGATGAACGCCTTGCGGGCCGCGTTGGAGTTGTTGACACCCTCGCGCTCGCCTGCGGCGCGCAGGTCCCCGTCGGAAGACTCGCTGCCGCGCCCGTTAAACCAGAAGCCGATCAGCAGGTAGGACGCCATACCCACGCCCTCCCAGCCGACGAACATTAGCGGGTAGGAGTCGGCCAGCACCAGAATCAGCATCATGGCGACGAAGAAGTTCAGGAAGGCGAAGAAGCGCGTGAATTTGGGGTCATGCCCCATGTAGCTGATGGAATACAGGTGGATCAGGAAGCCGATGCCGGTGATGATCAGGGCCATCAGCGCGCTCAGTTGATCCAGATAGAAGCCGACGCTCAGGTTGGCGTTCAGCGCCATGTTGGGCAGCCACGTCCACAGCGTTTCCTGCGCGGGCGTGTCGGTCTGGCCCAGGTAACGCAGCACGGCGACCACGAAGGCCGCGCCGATCAGGCCAGTCGCCAGCCAGCCGCCCGTTTTGCCGGGAAACACGCGCGGAAAGACCATCAGCAGGGCAAAGCCGATCAGAGGCAGCAGGGGAAGCAGATACAGAAGGGGCAGCATGCTCGCCACTCAGCCTTTCATCGCCGCGAGATCGTCCACGTTGGTGGTCTCGCGCTTGCGGAAGATGGCGACGATGATTGCCAGGCCGATCGCCACCTCGGCGGCGGCCAGGGTCATCACGATAAACACGGCCGTTTGCCCGGTCAGGTCGCCCCACGAGCGGGCAAAGGCCACCAGCGCGATGTTCGCGGCGTTCAGCATCAGTTCCACGCTCAGGAAGACCATGATCGCGGTGCGGCGGGTCAGCACGCCGATCATGCCCAGTGCAAAAAGAATGCCCGACAGGGCAATGTAGTAACCGGTGGGCACCATTACGCGCGCACCTCCCCTTCGTCGTTTCGGTGCTGCAACACGGGCTGCGGCCCGCCCCT
The DNA here is from genome assembly GCF_014201875.1 of Deinococcus humi. Classification (NCBI taxonomy): domain Bacteria; kingdom Thermotogati; phylum Deinococcota; class Deinococci; order Deinococcales; family Deinococcaceae; genus Deinococcus; species Deinococcus humi. The sequence goes on from NZ_JACHFL010000005.1 coordinate 146,548, forward strand.
GGACGCTGAACCCACCTGCGGGGCCAGCGGCTCGGTCTCGCTGTCCGGCACGTTGTCTGGCTGCGGTGCGGGCCGGTTGACCAGCGCCACCGCGCCCACGATAGCGACGAGCAGCAGGATGCTGACCGCCTCGAAAGGCAGCAGGAAACGGGTCAGCAGGGTCTCCCCCACCACCGACGCCGAGCCTCCACCCAGCGCCACCGTCGCCTCGGCCACCGGACGCGGATCCTTGTACGAGAAGGCCAGTACCGTGAACGATCCGGCCAGCACCACGCCCCCCAGCCCAGCCAGCTCACGCACGAAGGGAATCGGATCGCGTCCGGTGATGGGCGAGTTGGCGTTGAGCAGCATGATCACGAACAGGAACAGCACCATGATGGCCCCGGCGTACACGATCACCTGGGTGGCCGCCAGGAACGACGCGTTCAGGGTGGCGAACAGCCCCGCCACACTGATCAGCGTGCCCACCAGCCCCAGCGCCGCGTGCACCGCGTTCCTCGCCGCGATGGTGATGACGCCGCCGACCAACGTGAGCGCGCCGAGGAGGATAAAGGCGATCATCATGGCGCGTCACCTGGGGCGTGCCTGAGCACCGAGGGAGCGTTCAGACGTCCTGTCGTTTTGACCTTTTGACCCTTGTTCAAGCACATCACCTGTACTCCACCCCTTCCAGTTCGGCGCGTGGTGGGCCGTCAAGCTGGAACCCCAGGCGGACAGGCTTGCCCGTCTTGGCGGCCTCGCGGCGCTGGGGCATGCTGCCGGTCACGCCCACCAGCATGTCTTCCTTGGCGTACACGAAGTCGCCGTAACGGTAGTCGGCCATCTCGAACTCGTTGCCCATTACGACGGCGCCGGTGGGGCAGGCCTCCTCGCACATGCCGCAGAAAATGCAGCGCAACATGTTGATCTCGTAGACCTTGGCGTAACGCTCGCCGGGGCTGTGGGGCGAGGCCGGATCGTTCTCGGCGGCCTCCACGTAGATGGCGTAGGCCGGGCAGGCGGCGGCGCACAGCGAGCAGCCGATGCACTTTTCCAGTCCCGTGCCGGGGTGACGGGTCAGGATGTGCCGCCCCCGGAAACGCGGCTGCAACGTGGCCCGCTCCTCCGGGTAGCTGACGGTCACAGGCTTCTGGAACAGCTTGCCCAGTGTCAGGCCCATGCCCTTGGCAATGTCAAGAACGCCCATGTGGAACTCCTTTGCAGGGTGAGTGAGGGGAAATCAGCAGTGCGGGCAAGCGAGAGAGGGAACGAACGACACCGTGCATGTCAGTCGCCCCCAACCGGCCGTGCACCCTTCTCGGCCACTTTCGGCGCGGCGGGCGCACTCCACAGCCCCCGCACGCGGTCGCTCATCAGGAACAGGCCCAGCAGGGCGGCCAGGCTCAACAGGCCCAGGAACCAGTAGCCCAGGCCAGCGGGCTTCAGGAAGGCCAGGTAAAAGGCCACCAGCATGGTGTTGCCCAGGGCCAGCGGCAGGATCAGCTTCCAGCCCAGACGCATCAGCTGGTCATACCGGAAGCGGGGCAGGGTGGCGCGCACCCAGATAAACACGAACAGGAAGAAGGCGATCTTGACCACCAGCCAGATGATCGGCCAGCCACTGATGCCGGGAATCAGGCCGTCTAGGAACACCGGCCCGCGGTAGCCCCCAAAGAACAGGGTGGACATCAGCGCGGAGGCGGTGATCATGTTGACGTATTCGGCCATCTGAAACAGCGCCCACTTGATCGCGGTGTACTCGGTCAGGTAGCCCGCCACGATTTCCTGCTCGGCTTCGGGCAGGTCAAAGGGCGTACGGTTCACCTCGGCAAACGAGCTGACCAGGAACAGCGCGAAGGCAAACACCTGATACAGCACGGTCCAGCCCGCCAGCGCCTGCCACTCCACGATCACCCGGAAGTTGATGGACCCGATCAGCATCAGGGTGCCCAGGATGCTCAGGCCCATGCCCAGCTCGTAGCTGATCATCTGCGCGCTGCTTCTCAGGCCCCCCAGAATCGGGTACTTGCTGCCCGAGGCCCAGCCGCCCAGAAAGATGCCGTACACGCCCATAGAGGTCAGGGCCAGCAGCGCCAGCAGTCCGGCGTCCAGGTTGTAGACCCAGGGATCGGCGCCGAACAGGCTGCCCGCCGGACCAGCCGGAATGCCCCCGAAGGCGGTCAGGGCCATCCCGATGGCGACGATCGGGGCCAGGGTGTAGACCAGCTTGTCCGCCATGCTGACCTGCAGGTCTTCCTTGAAGATGCTCTTGATGGCGTCCGCCAGGGGTTGCAGCAGGCCCATCGGCCCCACCCGGTTCGGTCCCCAGCGGATCTGCATGCGGGCCAGCAGGCGCCGCTCAATCAGGGTCATGTAGGCGAAGGTGGTCAGCAGTGCGAGCGCCACCAGCACAGCTTTGAGCAGGGTAATCAGAGCGGCGATCAGCCAGTCGGGCATCAGTCATCCCCTCCTGCGGGGGCCGCGCCCAGCATCGGCAGCGGCTGGAGACTGGCGGGAACCAGGGTCTGGATCGAGGGTTGCATGCGCTCCGTCCACAACTGTGGGGTGTGGATCTGCTCGGTGGGAGCGACGTGGGCCGTGCGGAAAGGGTGGATCACACCGCGCTCCGGCTGGCCACCGAGCTTGAGGCCCAGCTTCTGAGCCGCCAGCGCCTGCGCTCCCTTCAGGCCGCGCACCGGGGCGCGCAGACCCAGCGCCTCGGCCACGGCGGTCAGCGTGCGGATCAGGTCCGCGGCCTCGCCCGCACTCAGGGCGGCCTGCTCCAGTTCCAGGAGGCGGCCTTCCAGATTGACGGTGGTGCCGCGCTTCTCGTAATTGGTCACGGCGGGCAGCACCACGTCCGCCAGCCGCGCGGTGGCGGTCAGGTGCGAATCGTGAACGACGGTCAGGCCGCGTGCCCGCACGCCCGGATCGAGGCGGCTGATGAAGGCGGCGGGGGCCTCGGCCACGCGCGCATACGGCAGGCCACCCTCACGCGGCACCAGCCTCAGCGCGGCCAGCCCCTTGCTGTTGGCCCCGGCGGGAATCGCCATGACCTTCGCGCCCGTGCGGGCAGCCAGGGTGCTCAGTTGCGCCGCAAACGATCCCGAAGCGCCGTTCAGCACGTCTGCCCCCAGCACGATGACGGCTTGCTCGGCGTCCGTGAGCAATTTCAGCGCGGCCTGCAACTCGGCGGTGTCGGGGCGGCTCAGGCGTTCCAGAGCGTTGTACCCGTTAGACGACACCCGGATCCCCGCATGTGCCCACAGCCGCGACTCCCTGCCGATGACCGCCAGTTTTTCCGGCTTGCGTGCCGGGCGTTCCACCAGCCGCAGGTCGGCAATCGCCGTGCCGTGCGCGTACTCGGGTGGAAGGAGACCGCCGCGCAGCATTTCCAGAATGCGGAGTTCCAGCACCGGGGCTTCCTCGCCCAGATCCGCGCCGATCACCACCACGGCGTCGGCGGTGGCCACGTCGCCGAGGGTAGCGGCGCCATTCGGCATGGCGTCCAGCGCCACCTCGTAACGGGGCCAGTGATCCACATGGACGCTGCCCAGCGCTTCCGCCAGCGCTTCGAGCGCCACGCCTTCCTCCAGCGTGCTGTCGGCGTTCAGGTACAGGGCCAGCTCTGCGGTGTTGTGGCGGGTCATGCCCGCGCGGATGGCGGCAATCGCCACGTCCCAGCTCGCCTCCTGCAATTCGCCGTCCACGCGCACCAGAGGCACGGTCAGCCGCCGCTCAGAGGCAAAAGCGTGACCGAAGCGGCCGGCGTCGCAGATCCACGCCTCGTTCACCTCGCGGTTCTCGCGGGCCACGATGCGCTCCAAGCGCCCGTTGCGGGCGTCCACCGTGATGGAGCAGCCCACCGGGCACAGGGTGCAGGTGGTGGGGGTGTGGTCGTACTCCCAGTTGCGCCCCCGGAACCGCGCCACGTTGTCCAGCAGCGCCCCCACCGGACAGATGTCGGTGATGTTGCCCTGAAAGCCGGTGGGCAGACCGCCCTCTTCCGTGTCGATAAAGGTGTGCCCGCCACGCTCGATAAAGTCCAGCACTTCCTGGCCCGGCACTTCTTCGAAATAGCGCACGCAGCGTTTGCAGTGAATGCAGCGTTCCTGATCGAGAATCACGAAGTCCGAGAGTGGGTAGTGCTTGTCGGCGTGTCGGCGGTCAAAGCCGAAGCGACTGGCTCCGTAGCCGTACTCGAAGGCGCGGTCCTGCAATTCGCACGCGCCGCCCTTGTCGCAGGTGGGGCAGTCCAGCGGGTGGTTCAGGAGGGTGAACTCCATCATGCCTGCCTGCGCCTTGGCCACCACCTCGCTGCTGCGGGCGGTCCTGATATGCATGCCGTCGGTGGCCTGCATGGTGCAGGAGGCCATCGGCTTGGGGAACCAGAAGATCTTGGGTTGTCCCGTCGCCTCATCCAGCACGAACGAGCCGTCCTTTTCCTTGCGCGGCGAGCCCGTTTCCACCAGACACATGCGGCACGCGCCCACCGGACTCAGGTATTTGTGCGCGCAGAAATACGGCACGTCCCCGCCCGCCCCGAAGACCGCGTCAATGGCGGATGTTCCAGCGGGGAGGTCGAGTTCTACGCCGTCTACATGAACTTTCATGCGTCTCTCCAACGGTTGCGGGGCGGGTAGGTGGGCGTCTGGAACTGGGCCAACGAGTCGTACTCCTCGCGGAACAGCGCGATGCTGCTCAGCACTGGACCCAGGCAGGCGTCGGCCAGCGCGCAGAAGCTGCGGCCTCCGATGTTCTCGGACATGTCCAGGATCAGTTGCACGTCGCCGGGCTGACCGTGACCGCGCACCAGCTTCTCGTACATGCGGGTCATCCAGCTCGAGATCCCCTCACGGCACGGCGTGCATTTGCCGCAGGACTCGTGGCCGTAGAAGCGCACCATGTTCCAGGTGGCGTTCACGATGCAGTCGGCCTTGGGAATCACGGTGACGCCGCCCGTGCCGAGCATGGAACCGGCGGCGGCCACGCTCTCGTAATCCATCGGCGTGTCCAGCGTCTTGTCGTCCCAGCGCAGCAGCGGGCAACTGGAGCCGCCGGGGATAATGGCCTTCATCTCCTCCAGCGGGCCGCCCGCCCAGTCGTAGATCAGCTCGCGGAACGTGGTACCCAGCGGCAACTCGTACACGCCGGGCCGCGCCACCGGCCCAGACACCTGAAACAGCTTCATGCCCTTGCTCTTCTCGGTGCCCATTTCCGCGTGCCACTCGGCCCCGAACTTGAGGATCTGGGTGGCGGCGCAGAACGTCTCCACGTTGTTGATGGTGGTGGGCAGCCCGTAAAGGCCAGCGGCGGCGGGAAAGGGCGGCTTCAGTCGGGGGTTGGCGCGCAGCCCTTCCAGGCTGTTCATCAGGGCGGTTTCCTCGCCGCAGATGTAGGCCCCGGCTCCCCGGTGCAGGTGCAGCTGGAAGGCGAAACCGCTGCCCAGGATGTTCTGACCCAGCAGTCCGGCCCCGCGCGCCTCCTGAATGGCGGCCTCAATGCGCTGGGCGGCGTGGACGTACTCACCCCGGATATAGATGTAGCCCACGCTGGCGCGCATGGCGTACCCGGCGATGATCATGCCCTCAATCAACTGGTGCGGGTCTTCCGAGAGCAGGTAGCGGTCCTTGAAGCTGCCCGGTTCGGACTCGTCCGCATTGCAGATGATGTAGTGGGGCTTACCGTCGTTGAGCGGCATGAAAGACCACTTGAGACCGGTGGCGAAGCCCGCCCCGCCGCGTCCGCGCAGGCCGGATTTCTTGACCTCGTCGATCACGGCGTCCGCCCCCATGCCGAAGGCGCGCCCCACGGCCTCGTAACCGCCGTTGCGGCGATAGTAGCCGAGCGTCCAGCTGTCTGGCTGCCCGACGTGGGCGTAGAGGGTGGGGGCAAAGCGTGGGTCCTTGCCGCTGGTGATCGGCTTGGGCGGCGTGGGGGCAGTGTCTGGAAAGGTGGCGGTCACGCTTCACCTCCGTGGAAGGGCGGAAGCTGATTGAGGCCGGTGACGCTGGCCCCCACCGCCTCACCGCTCGCCAGCACCTGACGGCCCTCGGCGTTGACGGTCACAGGCACGGGGTTGTCGGGCAACGGCTGAAGATCGGCGCGCAGGGCTTTCAGAATGCTGGCGCACTTGCCCGGCGTCACTTTCTCGTAGTAGCCGTCGTCGTTGATCTGTATTAGCGGCGCGGTGCCGCAGGAGCCCAGGCATTCCACCTTCTGCACGCTGAAACGTCCGTCAGGGGAAACCTCGCCCGGCTGCACGTCCAGCTCCGAGACCAGGTGATCCCACAGTTCGTCCGAACCGGCCAGCGAGCACATCACCGTGCTGCACACCTGCAGGTGGTACTTGCCGGTGGGCAGCGTGTGGTAGGTGGAATAAAAGCTCATGACACTGCGGACTTCCGTGGCGGTGGTGCCGCACAGCGCGGCGATCTCGTCCATGCGCGAGCCGCTTACGAAGCCCTCGGCATCCTGAACCTCGCGTAGCAGGGGCATCAGCGCGCTGCGGCGGCCCTGCGGTGAGTCCGGGTAGCGCGAGAAGATATCGGCCACCAGCGTTTGTTTATCGGCGAAGTAACTCAAGCTTTGGCTCCCTTACCGGTCCACGTCCCCAAGCACGGGGTCGATGGTGGCGAGAATGGTGATCAGGTCTGCAAACTGCGCGCCCACGCAGGCGTACTCCAGCGCCTGCAGGTTGACGAAACTGGGGGCGCGAATCTTGACCCGGTACGGCATGCTGCCGCCGTCGCTGACGATGTAGTAACCCACCTCACCGCGCGCCGACTCGGTGGGCACGTAGACCTCGCCGACGGGCGGGTGAAAGCCCTCGGTGACCAGTTTGAAGTGGTGGATGACTGCCTCCATGCTGGTTTCCAGCTCCTGGCGCGGCGGCAGTGAGATCTTGCGGTTAGGATCCTTGACCGGGCCGGGCCTGAGCCGCGCCAGCGCCTGCCGGATGATCTTGATGCTCTCGCCGAATTCCCACAGGCGCATGTTGAAGCGCGCCAGACTGTCGCCGTCCTGGCTGGTCACGACGTTGAAGTCGTAGGTCTCGTAGCCGCAGTACGGGTTGTCCTTGCGGTTGTCCAGCGGCACGCCCGAAGCCCGCAGATTCGGTCCGGTCAGGCCCAGATCCAGGGCAACCTCGGGCGGAATGATGCCCACGCCGCGCGCCCGGTCCTGGAAGATAGGGTTCTCGGCAAATAGCGTGGTGTACTCCTGCACGCCCTTTTCCATCTGGTCCAGAAAGCGCGACACCATGGCAGGCCAGCCCTCGGGAATGTCACGGCTCAGGCCGCCCACACACAGATAGCCCTGGTTCATGCGGTAGCCACAGACAGCCTCGAACAGGTCCTGGCAGCTCTCCTTCTCGCGGAAGGCGTAGAAGAACGGCGTCAGCGCGCCGAGGTCCAGCAGGCCCGTGCCCACGAAGACCAGATGGCTGTGGATGCGCCCCAGTTCGTGCAGGATCACGCGGACGGTGGTGGCCCGCTCGGGCACCTCGGCCGAGAGCAGTTTTTCTACACTCAGCACGTACGCCAGCTCATGGCCGAAGCAGTGCAGGTAGTCGGTGCGCGGCGCGTAGGTCACGCCCTGCTGGTAGGTGCGGTGCTCGAAGGTCTTCTCGAAGCCGGTGTGCAGGTAACCCATGTGCGGCGTGACCTTGACCACGTACTCGCCGTCCATGTCCACCACCAGCCGCAAGACGCCGTGGGTGCTGGGGTGCTGCGGCCCCACGTTCAGCGACATGATCTCGGTGTGCAGCAGCGCTCCAGTCTGCCCCTGCATCCGCTCTCCGGAGATGGATTCCTGGTGGTCCGGGGTCATCTGGCGGCGCGGCAGGGTGCCCGAATCCGGGTTCTGCCTCAGGTCACGCAGGGTCTCGCGTTCCTTGACGGTGGTGCGGTCCTTGCTGCTGGTCATGCGAACCCTCCTTCACGCGGACAACAGGTCCGGAACAGAACCTCGCCCATCACTTCGGCCCTCCCTCCGGCATCACCGGGGGCAGGCGGTCCTCGCCGCGCCCGCGCCTCAGCTCACCCCGGTAGCCGGTCAGGCCGGATTGCTGCCCGGTGACGCCGGCACGGAAGGCGGCAGGGTCGAGGAAACGCCCGTCGCGGAATAATGTGGGCGTCTCGCCCAGCGGGAAGTCCTTGCGAAGAGGGTGACCTTCCAGATCGTCGGGGGTCAGCACCTTGCGCAGATCGGGGTGGCCGGCAAATTCGACGCCCATCAGGTCATAGACCTCGCGTTCCAGATAGTTGGCGGCCTTCCAGACCGGGTACAGGCTGTCCAGCGTCTCGCCCTCGTCCAGCCACACACGCAGGAACACGCGGCGGTGGTAATGGGGATGGTAGATGTTGTGCAGCACGGCAAAGCGCTTGGGCCGGGGCTGGTTGTAAGCCAGGTAATCGACGCCCACCGAGTCCATCAGCATGAAGCCGCGCTCCTTGAGGGCCTGCGCCACCTCACGCAGCCGCTCCGGGGGGACGAGGGCCGTGGGTTCCGCCGAGTCGTCCGCGGTCAGGCCAAGTTCGGCGATCAATCCGGTCACGTCGCGCGGATCTGCGGGTGGCGCGGAGACCGGCGCAGGCTCCACCGCGGCGGGACTGACCGTCACCACCGGGACCGAGTCCGGCGTGACCGTGATCGCCGGCGGCTGGCTGCGGACGACGGTCTGGGCCTGTGGGGGCTGTCCCTGCGACTGAGAGGACTGCATCCCTGCGTTCCGCCCGGTCAGGCGTTCAGGCTCCGGGGTGGTCCTGTCACCCTTGTCGCCCGTCATCTGGTCCACGCATCCACCATTGGGAGCTGGTGGCCCAGTTGATCGAAGGCCTCGCCGCGCACCTTCTTCTGAAGCTGCATCACGGCGTAAATCAGGGCTTCGGGCCTCGGCGGGCAGCCCGGCACGAAGATGTCCACCGGCACCACGCTGTCTACGTTCTGGACGATGGCGTAGTTGTTGAACATGCCCCCCGAACTGGCGCACGCCCCCATGCTGATCACCCACTTGGGATCGGGCATCTGGTCATACACCCGGCGCATGATCGGGGCCATCTTCTTGCTCAGGCGTCCGGCGACGATCATCACGTCGGCCTGCCGGGGGCTGGCACGGAACACCTCCGAGCCGAAGCGGGCCATGTCGTTGCGGCCGTTGGTACTGCTCATCATCTCGATGGCGCAGCACGCCAGCCCGAAGGTGGCGGGCCACAGGCTGTTGCTGCGGCCCCAGGCCACCAGTTTCTCCAGACTGGAAAACAGGATGCCCTCGGATTCCAGTTCCTGCCAGTCGCGGTCAATCAGTTCCTTGAGTGCCATGATCGCACCTCCGTTGTCCTGCTTTCCAGGTCCGGTGCAGGGCTCAAGATCCGCAGCCCTGAAGCCCACGCTGGCTCGTCGCCGCGCCTCAAACCTTTAGACGGGCCACCCTTTTGGCGGCACAGGGCGCCATTTATGCCCATTCCAGCACCCGCTTTTTCAGCACATAGACGTATCCCACCAGCAGCAGCAGCACGAAGGTCAGGGCCTCGAAGAAGGCAAAGGGAATCAGCTTCTGGTAGGCCACGGCCAGGGGATAGAAAAAGGCCGTCTCAATGTCGAACACGATGAACAGCATCGCCACCAGGTAGAAATGCACCGGGAAGCGCTGCCCGGTCCCCACGCCACCGTGTTCCGGATCGTTGCCTGATTCGTAGGCCATCAGCTTAGCGCGGCTGCCCTTCTTCGGCCCCAGGATGGCGCTGACGATGACGGCCAGCACGCCAATGCCCACGGCCACCAGCAACATGATTACGAAGTTGAGGTATTCGATAACGGCGCTCCTTTCTGCCCCGAATCTTCTCCTGATTCTCAACGACTCGTGAAAAACGGCACGAGAAGCATCAAAAAAAGAGAGGCAAATGAATAAAACGGATGGGTTGTGTTACCCCTCCGTTTTATCACGTTTGTGCTTACCGGGCGCGTTTCTGGCCCCTCACTCTCCGCGCTGCTCTAGCTGATCTGAGGGGCAATCTGCGCGTGTTCTGGCGACGACGATCCGCTCACCCAGGGAACTGCAGAGCAAGGCGGCGCGTCAGGCGCTTCCGGTGCCGTCGTCATCCCAGATTTATGGCGCTGACATGGGAGAGTGGCCCCTGAATCCACCTCGATTTCCTAGGGCCGCAGTTCTACCCAAGTTCCATGGCCTATGTCGACCGTGGACTGGGAGAGGAACGATCAGTTCAGCAGTTCCACGAAATCGTCATCGGCGTCGTCGTGGGCCAGGGGGAGGGTGAAGGCGAAGGTGGCCCCGTGGCCGCGCTCGGAATGCACCCCGATGCTGCCGCCGTGCTCCTCGACGGCCAGTTTGCAAAAGGCCAGACCCATGCCGGTGTCGAAGCGGCCATGCAGGGTCAGACGCGATTGCTCGAAGGCGGCGAACAGGTTGGGGATGTCGTCAGCGGGAATGCCCTCGCCGTCGTCCTGCACGCTGATCTGAACTGCGTCTCCCACCAGACGGACGGCGACCAGAATGTGACCGCCACCGGTGGTGTGCTTCATGGCGTTGCTGATCAGGTTGGCCATGACCCGGCGCAGGATTTCCGGATCGACGCTGGCCGGACTGAGATTGCTCTCGACTTCGATCCGGACCACGCGGTCGCGCAGGCCGCTGCCCACATCGCCACAGGCCAGGGCGATGACCTCCTGAAACATCGGCGAGAACATCAGTTCGCGTCTCAGGTTCATCTTCCCGGCCTGAATCTTGCGGATATCGAGCATGTTGACGGTCAGGTGCAGCAGATGCTGGGTCTCGTCGCGGGCGACCTTCAACAGCTCGCGCGAATCGTCGGGCACGCGGGCATCGTCCTGCACGATCTCCAGCAGGCCCATCACGGCAGCGATTGGGTTCTTGAGGTCATGCACCAGCATGTGGATCAGCTGGTCCCGTACCCGTTCCTCGTGGTCCCAGTCATCGCTGCGGCGTTGTAGGGCGGCCACCCGGCCCTGCAGCTCATGGTGCTGGTGGGCGCGGGCCAGCATGTTGGTCACCTGCAACGCCAGCGCGTCGGGCGCAGTGGTGTCGCTGATCAGGGCATCGGCCCCTGCGGAAAGCAGGGTCCCCAGGCCGCGTGAGCCCACCGCCAGCCACTGGGTTCCGGCCAGTTCAGCGCGCTGGCGCAGAATAGGCAACACCTGGGACAGCGGCACGCCGGGCAGATCGGTGTACAGCAGCGCCACGGCAGGCGGCTGGACATGCGCCTCGCGCAGAAGGGTCTCGGCGTCGCTGATGTGCACGACGGCGGCCCTGGTCAGCAGGGGCGCAAGCTGCGAGGCGCGGGCACGGTCTGCGCAGACCACGAAGACAGTTTGGGCATCAGGGATGGACATTGACTGAGGGGCAGTGTACTCCGGATACCGGGAGCGGAAGTTGGAAGTGGGAGACAGTTTTCAGGCGGCGCGCCGCCGGAGGCGTTGCGGGACAAAAGGGGGGCGTCACCTCAGACAGCCAGCAACTCGCGCGCCGCCCGCGTCAGATCGCCGCTGCCCGCCAGACTGCTGCCCACCAGCACGGCGTCGGCCAGACCGCGAATCTGCGCGATCTGATCGGGGCTGCGGTAGCCGCTCTCGGCCACCAGTACGCCGGTAAAACCGCGCTGCCGGGCCAGCCGGATCAGGCGCGGGCTGACGGCCAGATTGATGTCCAGCGTCGTCAGATCGCGGTTGTTGACCCCGATGATGCGCGCCCCACTCTCCAGCGCCACGTCCAGCTCGGTCTCATCGTGAACCTCCACCAGGGCATCCAGACCCAGGTGGTGCGCCGCTTGCAGATACGCGCCCGTCGCCTCCTTCAGCACGCTGACCATCAGCAGCGTCGCCGACGCGCCCCACTCGGCAGCCTCAGACAGCATGGCGGGATGCACCACGAAATCCTTTCGCAGCACGGGCAACTCCACAGCGCCCACCACGCTGTGCAGTGCTTGCGGGTTACCGTCGAAGTGGCGGGGTTCGGTTAGCACGCTGATGGCCGCCGCGCCCCCTGACTGGTAGGCGCGTGCCGCCGCCGCCGGGTCCAGCGGGGCAATCGCTCCCTGACTGGGACTGGCACGCTTGACCTCGGCAATCAGGGCGAGATCCGGGCCGCCCAGGGCCGCCTCGAATAGGCAGGCGGCAGGGCGGGCGGGGCCGAAGTCTGGGCTGGCTTCCCGGTAATCCCCGGCACGCTCCTGAACGATGCGGCCCAGCACACCCGGCACGCGACTTGGATCAGGGAGGGGCAGGCCATTCACGCGCCGGAGTATAGGGGCTCACCGTTCTGAGGGGAACGCGAAGTCAGGGAAACGCATGTTAGCCTGAACGCCATATGAGTCCTGCCCCTTCTGCCTCTGTTCCCGGTTCCGGCCCCGTGCAGATCAACGCCGAGCAGCTTCAGGCCCGTATCGGTGAGCTGGCCGCCCGCATCCGTGAGGACTATGCGGGCCGCGAGCCGCACCTGATCTGTGTGCTGAACGGCGCGTTCATGTTCCACGCCGATCTGGTGCGCGCGCTGGACATGCCCTGCACCATGGATTTCCTGCAGGCCAGCAGCTACGGCAACGCCAAGCAGAGCAGCGGCGAGGTGCGCCTGGTCAAGGATCTGCAATTCCCGATCAGTGACCGCCACGTGATTCTGGTGGAAGACATCGTGGACACCGGCATCACCATGAACTACCTGCTGCACTACCTGGAGGGGCGCGGCCCCGCCACCATCAAGATTGCCGCGCTGCTGAGCAAACCCAGCCGCCGCAAGGTGGAGGTGCCGGTGGAATACCTGGGCTTCACCATTCCGGACGCCTTCGTCTACGGATACGGGCTGGACCGTTCGCAATACGACCGCAATCTGCCGTTCATCACCAGTCAGGAGTAGAGGGGGCTCTGGGCCCTGTCTGAGTTTCCCGGCGCCACGCCCTGACGGCGGCGTTACCCTGGGGCATGACCGATACCGCCAACAAGCGCAAGCTCAACTGGAACTCTCACCATGTCACTCAGGGCGACGAGCGCGCCCCCAACCGGGCCATGTTGCGGGCGGTGGGATTTCAGGACGGCGATTTCGAAAAACCGATCATCGGTGTGGCACACGCGCAGAGCAACATCACGCCGTGCAACAACGGGCTGGGCGAACTGGCCGGGCACATCACCGACGCCATTCACGAGGGCGGCGGCATGCCCCAGGTCTACGGCACGATCACCGTGTCGGACGGGATCAGCATGGGCACCGAGGGCATGAAATGCAGTCTGGTCAGCCGCGAGGTCATCGCCGACTCCATTGAGACCGTCTCGCGTGGTCAGTCCCACGACGGCGTGATCGTGGTGGGTGGCTGCGACAAGAACATGCCGGGGGCCATGATCGGCATTGCCCGCCTGAACATTCCGGCCATCTTCGTCTACGGCGGCACCATCAAGCCGGGCCACTACAACGGCAAGGACCTGACGATCGTCAGCGTGTTCGAGGCGGTGGGCGCGCTGGGCGCGGGCAAGATGAGCCGCGAGGACTTCAACGAGATCGAGCGCCGCGCCTGCCCTGGCAACGGTTCGTGCGGGGGCATGTACACCGCCAACACCATGTCTTCGGCCTTCGAGGCGATGGGCATGAGCCTTCCCTTTTCCAGCACCATGAGCGCCGTGGACGCCGAGAAGGCCACCTCCAGCGCCGACAGCGCCCGCGCACTGCTGAAACTGATTGAGGCCGACATCCGCCCGCTGGACATTCTGACCAAGCAGGCCTTCGAGAATGCGATCACGGTGATCATGGCCGTGGGCGGCAGCACCAACGCCGTGCTGCACCTGATGGCAATTGCCCATGCCTGCGACATCGACCTGACGCTGGAGGACTTCGAGCGCATTCGCGAAGCGACCCCGGTCTTCTGTGACCTCAAGCCCAGCGGACAGTACGTGGCCACCGATCTGCATGAGGTGGGCGGCATTCCCCGCGTGATGAAGATGCTGCTCAAAGAGGGCCTGCTGCACGGCGATTGCCTGACCGTGACCGGGAAAACCGTCGCCGAGAACCTGGCCAACGAGAAAGAGGTGCCGGACGCCGGGCAGGACGTGATCCGTCCCTACTCGGAGCCGCTGTACACGCAAGGCCACCTTGCCATTCTGCGCGGCAACCTGGCCCCGGAGGGCTCCGTGGCCAAGATCAGCGGCCTGAAAAGCATCAAGATCACTGGCCCGGCGCGCGTCTTCGAGTCCGAGGAAGAATCGATGCACGCCATCATGGCCGATCAGATTAACCCTGGCGACGTGCTGGTCATCCGCTACGAAGGGCCGAAAGGTGGGCCGGGCATGCGCGAGATGCTCTCGCCCACCAGCGCGATCATCGGCAAGGGCCTGGGCGACAGCGTGGGGCTGATCACCGACGGACGCTTCTCGGGCGGAACCTTCGGACTGGTGGTGGGCCACGTTGCCCCCGAAGCCTACGTAGGCGGCCCGATTGCCCTGGTACACGAGGGCGACACCATCGAGCTGAACGCCGAGACCTGCGAGCTGACGCTGCATGTGGACGAGGCCGAACTCCAGCGCCGCCGCGCCGCGTGGGTGCAGCCCGAACCACGTTACAAGCGCGGGGTGCTGGCGAAATATGCCAAGCTGGTGAGCAGCGCGGCGGTGGGCGCCTACACGGACTGAGATGACCTCCTGGCATGGGTGGCCTAAACCTTTGACTCGCCCTAAGTCAGAACAGTTCTCGACTTCCAGAGCTTTTTTCGTCCAGCGCTCGAAGCCCTCCAGGGCAGACGGGAGTTTCGGAGAGATCTGGTCCCCAGCCATGCAGAGCCGGCGTTTCTCCAATGGAATTTAACGTCGCCCCCACCCTAACCACCCCGCGCCTGCGCCTGCGTCCCCACCGGACCGATGATCTGGCCGCCTGTGTGGAGCTGTGGCAGGATCCGGTGGTCACGCGCCACACGTCGGGTAAGGCCCTCTCCCGCCAGGACGTGTGGACGCGGTTGCTGCGGCATCCAGGCCACTGGGCGCTGCTGGGATTTGGCTACTGGGTGCTGGAGGAACGCGGCTCAGACCGCTTCGTGGGCGAGGTGGGCCTGGGCCATTTCAAACGCGATGTGCTGGCCGGACACCCGGAACTGGCCGCCCTTCCTGAAGCGGGCTGGGTGCTCTTGCCCTGGGCGCATGGGCAGGGCTACGCGCACGAGGCGGTGAAGGCCGTGCTGGACTGGCGGGACGAGCATCTACCGGGCCACCAGACCTTCTGCCTGATTCAGCCGGACAATGCGCCGTCGCTGCGTCTGGCCGCGAAAGTCGGCTTTGTCGAGTGCGGGAGTGTGGGAGAGGACGTGGATCAGGTTCGGCTCCTGACGCGACAAACCCGCTGAACGCCAGGCTGAAGAAGAGGCATGTCTCAGGAGAGGGTGATCCCCTCTGGAGATCCGGATTCAAATTTTCTAGAAAGCGCCCAAAGCCTGACCGTTGATGCTGGCCTCGCCGCCGCCGAACGCCAGATTGCTGATCAGCTCATTGTCCTGGCGCTCCAGATAACCGATCTCGACCAGAGACTCGAGACTGGTGGCCGCCTTCGGGGAAAGCGTCGCCAGCAGTTCACGCAGGGCTGGCTCGGCGGCCCTGAACTGCGCCTGAACCTTGATTAACCCCAGCGCAAGTTGCGGGCTGGACGCCAGCATGTGTGCCGTTTCAGCGTCCAGCTCACTGGCTCCCGGCAGTTCGGCCTTGCCCGTCAGCACAATGTCGCCGCCCGGCTGCGTGAAACTCAGGCGGTCGATGGCGAACACCGGCCCGCCCTTCAAGACAGCCAGCGCGTCGTCGGTCAGGGCCTGTCGCTGCGCCTCGGTCAGGTCCTCCGCTTCGGGAACAGTCCCGGTCTGCTGGCCCAGGGTTTGCAAGGTCTTGACCAGTCGCGCCAGCGGCTCGCGGCTCAGGTGGCCCAGGCTCAGATGAAGCTGCACGTTCGTCAGGCTCTGCAGGCCACCCGGAGCCGAGAACCCGAGCTGCCCGATGTTGTACTGGACGCCGCCGTGGTAGAAGTCGTCCCGCAGCGTGCTGGAACTGCTGACCTTGAGGTCTTTGAGAGTCAAGGCATCCCGCGACGATCCGGAGGGTCCACTGTACGCGGCGGACCCCAGCGTCAGCACCTGCTCACCCACCCCCAGCGGGTCCTCCGCGTTCTCCCTGGCCGCGTTGCCATTCAGGGCCATACTGCTGAGGGTCAGCGTGCCCCCTTCTGAGGTGATCTTCAATTCTGGCCAGTTCAGACGGGTGCTGGACTTCAGGCCGCCGCTCTGGATGTCGCCGCTCATGGCCTGCCAGCTCAGCGCGGCGCCGTCGTCGCCCTCCTCGGTCAGGGTTCCGGCAGGAATGTCGAGATGGGTGGACGTGTCGCCGCCCAGCCCCACGACGGTCCGGATCGTGGGCCTGCGGTTCCCCAGGGCCTGCTCGGCCCTGGCCTGAAGGACCGGATCGGCAAAGCGGATCTCGGTCTCGATCACCGCGTTGCCCACCGCCCGCAACCCCGGCAGCGGTCCGTGCTGGATATGGTTGACCACGATCAGGGCCACGTCCTGCGTTCCCTTGCCTAGGCTCACATTCATGGTCTGGGTGCTGCTCAGCAGTCCGCGCTGGTAGGTAGAGGACTTCACCTGGGCATAGCCGGTGGCTTCCAGTTGCGCCTCAAGCGTCTGGGCCAGGGTCTGCTAAGTCTGGGCGGTCTGGCGGCTGGTGTATACGGTCGCCCCCGCCAACGCGCCGAAAACGAGCAGAACACCCACGCCCAATGCAGGCAGGCGGGAACGGCGGGACGCAGAAGGGGGCTTGGCCATAGCTCCAATCCTAGGCTGCGAGACCTGGGCCGCAGAACGCAAATCTTCTAACGCCCACGTTCGCGCCGCTCCTGGCGCCGCATGGGCATGGTGTCGATCAGCGCGGCCACCGTATTCAGGACCGGGAAGGTCTGGTACCGCGCCTTGATACCTGTGTCCTTGCCGATCAACGCGGCCCGGCCATACTGCGCGCCCACCTTGCCACCAGGATCGGCCAGCAGCGTCAGCATCAGACTCTGGGGGCCGTTCAGCCGGGCGTCGCCAGGCGGCAGCAACGCCACCACCCGCAGATCACGCACCTGCAGATCGGTGTCCTGTCGGCGCACCTCGGCCAGATAAGCGGCGGGCGGGTTGCTGACGATCAGGATGCGTTCCCTGCCCAGCACGCTGGAGAGTGACCACGACTGACCCTGCGGGGTCTGGAGGGTAAACGGTGCGGCGTCCGCCAGCCCGGCGCTCAGGGCGACAGCGGCGGCCAGGGGTTTCAGTGCGGCCATTCCTAGAGTGTGGCGGGTGGGGATGGGACGGGGATGGCGGCGCCCTCAAGACTCCAGCAGACTTCAGCGCCCGGAGGTCTCAATTTGCGCCACCTCGTCCCAGCGCCAGCCACCGGACTGGGCCATGTCATGCAGTCGGCGGCGCAGGGTGTGATGATCCTGCAGGTAAGCGGCAAATTCGGCGGCGGGACGCAGGGACAGCCCCGCCTCCGCTAGCGGTCGCAGATCAGGGGGCGGCGGAACGGAAGCGTCCGGGCCACTGTGAACGCGCCCATACGAACGGGTCAGGCTGTCCACGCTGTCCAGGCTGCGGCGCAGGCCCCGTGGAGGGTCCATGTCCAGCGCGCCGCCAATGATCAGCAGGGCCTCGCCCAGCTTGGGCAGGGCGGCGTCCAGGGCCTGCCGCTGCTCATGCTCGTGGAAGCGGTGCAGGTTGGGTGTGCTGAGGTGCTGGGCGTCGAGCGTATTGAGCTGGGTGTGCAGATCGTCCAGCAGCCCCTGGAGGCCATCCGGATACCCCCGCGCAGCGTCCACGACGAGCGTCTGAGCATCGGGGCCGGCGCGGTACAACAGCAGGGCGAACTGACGACGGGCGCTCCGCGCCTGGGAGACCGGAACAATGAAGGTGATGGCGAAGGTCAGCAGAAAGAAGCCCGAAATGGCCGTGACATCCGTCAGCACCCGCCACAGGGTATCGGTGGCGATGATGTCCCCAAGGCCCAGCGTGCTGATGCTATAGCCCACGAAATACATCACCTCGCCGAAGCTGGCGGGCTGTCCTGTTTTGGCCACTTCCAGTGCCCCAGGCCACGCCCAGAACACCAGACCCCAGCCCAGCCATAACAGCGCCGTCCAGATGTTCAACGTCACCGAGATCAGCGCCAGCGTGCTCCAGGCCAGCACTGAACGGCGGCGGGTGACGCGAGCCAGCCATTGAACCGCGGCATAGACTGGGCGATGAATCCAGCGGCTCAGGGTGCCCTCGCCAGCCTGCAGCCCCGACAGCAGGGCGTCGAGCAGGACGGCCAACACCAGGGCAGCGCCGGGTAGCCACAACAGCTGCCGCACGGTGTCCATCACTCCATCACCGGCACGGGGGGCTCAACTCCGGGGAAAGCCGCTCAGCCTTCCAGTTCCGCGAACACAGCCCGGCTGATCACCAGTTGCTGAATCTCGGAGGTGCCCTCGTAGATCTCGGTCACCTTGGCGTCGCGGAACAGGCGTTCCACCGGGTAATCGCGGCTGTAGCCGTTGCCTCCAAAGATCTGGATGGCGTCGCGGGCACAGTCCACCGCCGCCTCGGAGGCCAGCAGCTTGGCCATGCTGGCCTCCTTGCCGTACGGAACCCCCTGATCCTTGAGCCACGCGGCCTTCAGCGCCACCAGGCGCGCACTCTCGATGCGCGCGGCCATCCGGGCAATCTTGAACGACACGCCCTCAAACTCGCGCAGCTTCTTCCCAAACTGCTCGCGCTCGTTGGCGTACCTGCTGGCATGTTCCAGCGCGGCGCGGGCAATCCCGATGGCCTGCATGGCAATCCCGATGCGCCCGGCGTCCAAGCTGGCGAGGGCCACGATCAACCCCTGACCTTCCTCGCCCACCATGTTCGCAGTGGGTACGCGGACGCTATCGAAGGTCACGGTGGTGGTATGCGCGGCGTGCAGCCCCAGCTTTTCCTCCGGCTTGCCGAAGCCCAGGCCCTCCATGCCCTTTTCGACGATAAAGCAGCTCACGCCGCGCGCGCCGGGACCGCCAGTACGGGCCATAACAAGGTACGTCTCGGCCTGACCCCCGCTGGTAATCCAGGCTTTAGCCCCGTCCAGCACCCAGCCGTCGCCGTCGCGGCTGGCTTTCAGACGCAGGCTGGCGGCGTCACTGCCGGCGCTGGCCTCGGTCAGGCAGAACGCGCCGATCCTTTCCCCACTGGCGAGGGGTTTCAGGTATTTCTCACGCTGGATGTCGCTGCCGTAGCGCAGGATCATCTGTTCGGGCAGGCCATTCTGCACGCTGACGATCACGCCCACGCTGGCGTCCGCCGCCGAGATCTCTTCCAGGCACAGAGCGTAGGTCACGCTGTCCAGGGCCGCGCCACCCCACTCTTCCGGCACGGTGGCCCCCAGCAGACCCATCTCGGCCAGCCCGCGCAACTGCTGGTGGGGAAATTCACCGCTACGGTCATATTCGGCAGCGTACGGCGCGATCTCGGAGCGGCAGAAATCACGGACGTGTTGCAGGATCATGCGGCTGTCATCGCTCAGGGCGAAACCCATGCCACTGACCATCCCGCTCTCGGCGGGAACGGGCGCGTCGGTAACGGTCATGCTTCAGTTTACCAAGTGGGGCCCGGGCCAAACGCCCGTTAGGCTGACGAGGGCATCATCTGTCCTTGATCAAGAATTGTATTCTCAGACGTCTTCAACAATGCTGTCATGTTTTGTATCGATCCGCTCTTACTTAATTGATGTGTCTCACTCCCTGTGGAAGCTTATGCAAATAGTATGGAGAAAGTCGACTGTTTCGAGAAGTACCACGCCACTCAATCGGTTTCTCAGGAGAGTTACAGGTATACCGTGGCCGAGTTCCTGGAAGATCACGTCGAAATAGAAGATGGTCAGGATCGCATGTTGTACCTGATCACCTGGACACGTAACAATCATTGAAAAGAGTCCGCTGTGGAGCTCCTGAATACTCTCCTCCAGTCTAAAAGAGTGAGCGGAGCAGCTCAGACGGTAGAAGACCTTTTATGACGCTCGCCCCCGTTCGATTTCATCAATAGTTAGGGGAGCCCATCGCGCTCAGCAGGTTTTCTGCAACACGCCTCTTGGAGAGAACTTTATTTCTATTTTAAGGTTTGAGATCGACGTTTCTCACAGTTGCACCGCGCATTGGCCCGTGCAACGGCTCGAGTGCTTTTCCGGTACCTTGTCCGGACCCCGCAGACTGTGCCTCTCCTTGCGCCACACCCTAACAACCGTTTGTTAGACTGTGCGCTACAGATGACCGACACCGACACCAGCGCCCCGGCGCAGTCTTCCGCCAGACCAACAGCAAGCAGTTCCGCTTGGGCTGACGCCCTGTCACGCCTTCAGGCGGATCAGGACAAGGTTCATGCAGGAGGCGGCGCAAAGGCGCAGGCCCGGCAGCACGAGAAAAACCGTCTGACCGCCCGCGAACGTATCGCCAGCCTGACTGACGATGGCACCCCTTTCGACGAACTGATGACCTTCGCCGGGTGGGAGATGTACACCGATGTGGGCGGCTGTCCCAGCGGCGGTGTGGTCACGGGCATCGGGACCGTGGCGGGCCGCCCCTGGATGATCATCGCCAACGACGCCACCGTGAAGGCGGGGGCCTTCTTCCCCATCACGGCCAAGAAGGTCATCCGGGCGCAGACCATCGCCCTGGAAAACCACCTGCCGCTGATCTACCTGGTGGACTCGGCGGGCGTCTACCTGCCCATGCAGGATGAGATCTTCCCCGATCAGGACGACTTCGGGCGCGTGTTCTACCTGAATGCCCGCATGAGCGCGCGCGGCATTCCGCAGATTGCCGCGATCATGGGCAATTGCGTGGCGGGCGGCGCTTACCTGCCCGTGATGTGTGACACCCTAATCATGACCGAGGGTTCGGGCCTGTATCTGGCCGGGCCCGCACTGGTACGCGCCGCAATTGGGCAGGTGGTGGACTCCGAGGAACTGGGTGGGGCCGCCATGCATGCCGCAATTGCTGGAACCGTGGATTACAAGGAGCCGGACGACGAAGCGGCCATTCAACGGGTGCGGGCGCTGGCCGACCTGTACGCTCAGGGTGACGTTGCGCCGTGGGCCAGACGGCGTGCAGCGGTCAGAGAGGCATCGGGCCGTGACCTGACCGAGTTGGTGGGCTTCGAAAGCGGCAAGACCTACGACGTGCGCGACCTGATCACTGCCATCACCGATGGCGGTGAGTTCCACGAGTTCAAGCCCGAATACGGCGAGACCATCGTCTGCGGCTTCTCGCGGTTGGGCGGCTATCCGGTGGCTTTCGTCGCCAATCAGCGCACTGTGATCAAGAAGAAGCTCAAGTCGGGCGGCGAGCCGGGATTGAAGACCCGCATCGAGGTGGGCGGCGTAATTTACGGCGACTCCGCCGATAAGGCGGCCCGCTTCATCCTAGACGCCAATCAGGCCGGTGTTCCCCTCGTTTTCCTGTCTGATGTGACTGGCTTCATGGTGGGCCGCGACTCCGAGCAGGAGGGCATCATCCGCCGGGGCGCCAAGCTGGTCAATGCCGTGAGCAACAGCGTGGTCCCCAAAATCACCATCATTACGGGCGGCTCCTTCGGCGCGGGCAACTACGCCATGAACGGCAAGGCGTTTGGCCCGCGTTTTATCTTCGCCTGGCCGAGTGCCAAATACGCCGTGATGAGCGGCAATGCGGCGGCCAAGACCCTACTCGACATTCAACTCGCGGCCCTCAAACGTGCCGGACACGAACCCGACGACGAGGAACTGCAAAGCCTGTACGACGAGGTCAAGTCCAAGTACGACACCGAGCTTGATCCCCGCTACGCCGCCGCCCGCCTGTGGGTGGACGAGATCATCCTGCCCAACGACACCCGTGACCGCCTGATCCGCGCCCTGGAGGCCTGCGCGGGCAATCCGCAGCAGGACGAATTGCGGGTGGGTGTGTTCCAGGTTTAGGAAAACCAGTGCTCGAATCTTGAAGACGCCCAGAACCCACCCCTAAGCCCGCCAGATCTTCCCGGAGGTAACACCCATGACCAGCACCCTTGATCGCACCACCCAGTCCGCCAGCCCCAACGTCCAGCCCATGAACGACGATCAGCGGACCATCGTCAGCGCCCTGAAGTCTTTCCTCAAGAACAAGGTGGAGCCGGGCGCTGCCGAACGTGACCAGACGAGCGAATTCCCCATGCAAATCGTCAAGGAACTGGGCGAGATGGGCATCATGGGCGCTCAGACGCCCGAGGCATACGGCGGGTCAGCTCTGGACACCGCCACCTTTGCCATGATCATTGAGGAAATCGCGGCGGTGGACGGTTCGCTGTGCCTGACCGTCGCCAGCCACAACTCGCTGTGCCAGGGTCACATCCTGATTGGCGGCACCGAGGAGCAAAAGCAGAAATTTCTGCCCGATCTCGCCAGCGCCACCAAGCTGGGTGCCTGGGGCCTGACTGAGCCAGGCAGTGGCAGCGACAGCGGCGGCCTTCAGACCAGAGCGGTGGAGCAGGCTGACGGCAGCTGGATTCTCAACGGCTCCAAGAACTTCATCACGCAGGGCAGCGTGGGCGGCACCTACGTCATCCTGGCGCGCACCGACGCCCCCCGCGAGGGCAAGGGCAAGAATGACGGCATCAGCGCCTTCGTGTTCAACCGCGACGAGGTTCAGGGCTTCAGCATTGGGCGCAAGGAAGATAAGCTGGGACTGAGGAGCAGCGACACCGCACAACTGATCTTCGAGGACATCCACCTGCCTGCCGACGCCCTGCTAGGTGAGCGCGGCAACGCCTTCAAGGACGTGATGAAGGTGCTGGACGGAGGGCGTGTAGGCATCGCCGCCATGGGCCTGGGCCTGGGCCGCGCCGCCTTTGAGTTCGCAGCGAAGTACACGCTGGGCCGCGAGCAGTTTGGGAAGCCGATCGCCTACAACCAAGACATCTCCTTCCGGCTGGCGGACATGGACACCAAGCTGGAAGCCGCCCGCTTGCTGATTCGCAAGGCCGCCGACCTCAAGGATGCGGGCGAGAACTTCACCACGCCCGTCGCCCGTGCCAAGCTGTTCGCCACCACCGTGGGCGTTGAGGCCTGTGACGAGGCCATTCAGATGTTGGGCGGCTACGGCTACGTCAAGGAGTACCCCGTCGAGCGCTTCTGGCGCGACAACCGCTTGACCCGCATCGGCGAAGGCACGGACGAGGTGCAGCGTTTGGTGATCAGCCGGGACGTGTTGAAGCGCTTCGCGGACTGAAGACAGCCGGGGACTGGCGGGGCGGAGCGTTCGACACGCTCCGCCCCGCCCTATTCATATAGCAGTTGCCGTGTGGGATCTGATGAACAGGCAATGGAGTGGAAAGTATACTCACCAGCGACGATTTGCATCTCAAATGTGGCCTCAAATTTCAAGATGGGATCGAGATTTTACAAATTACGGCAAGTCAAATCAGTACTTAAGTATGTATCTTATCCACTTCTAGCTCTCAATGCAAGGAAAATAATATTAAAGGCATTAATTCTGCCGTCAAATCTGATAAGAAAGATGCATTTAGATATAGTAATCTCAGCGCGCAATGGTAATCCGAGGACTTTGCAAAACGTTTGCAGCCTTCAAATTTCAGTACCTATGGTTCAACTAGACGTAGCAAGGAAGCGACTAGTTGATAACTGACGCCTGTATGTGGACCGCTTTTGTGTCAAGAAATGTATCTTCACCCCCAGGCTGAGCAATCGACGATCAGGCCTCCAAGATCCAAGTCCCACTGACCGACAGTCATTAATCCATCTAGGTCATAAGACCGATTAAGATTAGATTGAGGTAAACAACGTGAAGCGAGCTTCCAGAGGTTTCGGAGTGGCGGCAACATGGGCGCTAGGGCTGAGCTTCACCGCTCTGGCTGTGTCAACATCGAACGTGCCTGAGACTGCAGGAACGGGGACTGCTTATAGCGGGCCACTGGTTATTACCAAGGGGGGAACCTACCGTGGGAACTGGCAAAGCCTGAATCCCAGGATTCCAGCCGTCACCATCAAGACGCGGGAGCCCGTCATTATCGAGAACTCCAATCTTCGGGGGCGTGGCGACCTGATCCGTGGCTTCAACGTCGACCTGACGGTACGCAATACCCGTGGCTACGGCATGAATCCGCTGGCCGATCACGCTTTTCCGGGCCGCTTCCTGGCGGTCGAGTTCGTCTTCAACCTGCGGGCCGAGAACAACTTCATGCAGGGTACGTCCGGCATGTACGTCAACAGGTTTC
Source organism: Deinococcus humi (assembly GCF_014201875.1). Lineage (NCBI taxonomy): Bacteria > Thermotogati > Deinococcota > Deinococci > Deinococcales > Deinococcaceae > Deinococcus > Deinococcus humi. The sequence goes on from NZ_JACHFL010000005.1 coordinate 170,808, forward strand.
AGGGAGACGCGGCCAAGGGCCAGACCATCAAGATTCTGCGCAATAAGGTCCAGGATGTCGATGGGCGTTACGTCGACCGCACTGGCCGCACCACTGGCAGCCGATACAACGTGCAGGCTGTTCAGTTCAATCATGTCGTGCGGGTGCCCAATATCGAGATTGCCTGGAACGAAGTGGTCAATCAGCCCGGCAAGAGCGCCCCGGAGGAGAACATCAACCTGTATGAGACCAGCGGCACGCCGGACAGTCCCATCCGGATTCACAACAACTATATCCATGGGGCTTACGCAGTCGATCCAGTGAACGACAAGGCCTACTCCGGCGGCGGCATCATGCTCGGCGACGGCAGTCAAAAGGATCTGTCGGTCTCGAGTGGCTACATCGAGGTCTACCGCAACCAGATCATCAACACCTCCAACCAGGGGGTTGCCATTGCCGGGGGACACGATCAGCACGTCTGGCAGAACCGCATCCTGTCTACAGGCCGCCTGCCGGGCGGCGAAATCATCCCCACGGCGAATGTCGGGATCTACATGTGGGACATTCAGGGTGGCGCGCGCCAGTCACCTCCCACCTTCTTCAACAATTCCATTCAGGACAACCTGATCGGCTGGACCCGCTTTCGCAGCAACGGCAACACCTGGTACAACAACCTCTGGACGCCTGATTGCACCAGTGCCACGCGCAGCGTCTGCCGCAACAACCGTTCGTGGCCTACCGCCATCACCGGCGAAACCGAGCGCGGAGAACTGGTGCTGTGGCAGAGCAAACTGCGCGATGCCAAGGTGATTGTCGGTCCTCGGCAATCGGTTATTGGTCTGGGCAATTGAGAGCGCACGGCGGCAGGGACCGCCGTGCTGAGGGCACGTGGAAGTCCCTCTCCGACACCAGCCTGAGACCGGGGGCCGTCTGGGCGGAGTTCAGCCTTTCCACCGGGTGGATGTGCACTGTAGACGAGACACTGCGTCACTGATCGACCACGGCGCTCAACGACGTAAAGGGCCTCCACATGGAAGCGTTGCGAACAGTTCAAGGCAGGTATCTCCCCACTTTACTTTTCACAGTATGCAGGTACAGTATCGGACGTGACTTGGCTCAAACCGGTAAATATTGCAGAGAACGCTCAGAGCGCTTACACCGCCTTTCTGGGCGATCTGGACGCGCGTTTGAGCGATCCTGAATGTGACCGTTACGCGCTGGCGCGTGACATTCTGGCCCAGGCGATGTATGGGCGCAGCTACGCGGACCTGCTGAGCGACGCGCCCATCGCGGCCCTGAATCTGGATGCCCGCAACGTAACCTTCGAGGCCGAATACTACCTGGCGACCGATGCCGAAAAATTCGAGCGGGTTAAGCCGCTGCTGTGGCTGTGGAAGGGGCTGGACCAGACCCCGCTGGGCCAGAATCCGGTGATCGCCATTCCGCTGCGGCGCATCCTGGCCGGGCGCATCTTCAAGAGAGTGGGCCGGGACTTCAAGTGCTGGCAGAATGTGGAATTCAGTGTGGGCTACAACATGGAGGTCGGCGACGATGTGGTGGTCCACCGCCACGTGCTGCTGGATGACATCGGTGGGATCGAACTGCACGACAACGCCAGCGTCAGCGATTACGTCAATATCTACAGCCACACCCACAGCGTGCTGGACGGCCCCGACGTGACGCTGCGACGCACCGTGATCGGGCGTGGGGCACGCATCACTTACCACAGCACGGTGCTGGCCGGCAGCGTAGTGAGCGACGACGCTCTGCTGGCCACCCATGCCCTGCTGCGCGGTGACATCGAGCCGCACGGCATCGCCATGGGCCTGCCCGCCCGAACCACCCGTCTGAAACTGCGCGAACCCGGCGCACTGGGTGGCACTGAAGTGGACGCCCGGACGTACCCCCGCACCCCGGACCGCAAGGCCAATCCCCAGTTCCCCGATCCCACCCCCAACCAGACCCGCAAGCCGGACGAGTTGCAGCCTGCTCCACAGCTGGTCGTCGGCGAGCGCTGACCCTGCGACACATTCTGGTCTAGAAACGTTCATTCCGTTTTGCGCCGCGTCATCGCTGGCCTCGATCCGACTACTGCCGATGACCTCACCGCGATAACACTCCCCTTCACGGGCCTGGAGTGTCGGTTTGCTTCCCGGCACGGGATAGGGTGGGAGGGTGAGAAGAACGGGGCTGATTCTGAGCGTTGCCGTGACGTGTGGATTGATCGGCGAATCCGGCCTTGGATTGTCTGCTCCCCGAATCCAATCCCCCCCTGCCGGACGGTACGGCTGGGACTGGCAGATCGGTGCGCAGACACCGGCGCTGGTCAGCCTTCCGGCAGGGGTCAAACTGATTGATCTCGACGGCTTCGAAACCTCTGCGGCCACCGTTGCCCAGCTAAAGAAGCAGGGTCTATATGTGGTCTGCTACATCAATGCCGGGAGTTACGAACCCTACCGCCCCGATGCGGCGCGCTACACGGCCCGCCTGAAGCTGGGGGTGGACCCCGATTGGACCGATGAGGCGTTCGTGGACGTGCGCGACGTGTTCAGACCCGGTTCCGTGTTGGCCGATATCCTGAAAAAGCGGCTGACCATGTGCCGCGACAGGGGCTTCGCCGCTGTGGAGCCGGACAACCTTCAGAACGACGAGAATGTGCCGGGCGGGGTGATTACCGCGCAGCAGCAGGTGGATTTCAACGGCTGGCTGGCCGACGAGGCGCACGCGCTGGGTCTGGCGATCTTTCAGAAGAACGGCCCCGACAAGATCCTGCTCAGGGACCGGACCGGGCAGCGGCTGGTGGACAAGTTCGATGGCATCCTGAATGAGAGCTGTCACGAGTTCAGCGAGTGCGCGCCCCTGGCCGAGTACGTGAAACGTGGCAAACCTGCCCTGAACGTGGAGTACAAACAGAAGTTTCTGAACTGCGCGGACGCCAACCGCCTGGGCATCAACTCCATGTTTAAGGATCGTTACCTACGTGGCGGGTATGAGGCGGAATACCGACGGGTGGCGTGTTGATCTAGTAATGGGCGGACGGCGTGCAACCACCGCAGTCTTGGCCCTGCTCCCGGCGTTAGACTCTTTTCCTATGACGTTTTCGCCGCCCGCCGAGGCCTTCCGCGTGACCGGCGGGGTTAACCGCGTGCGCTACCGCGCCGAGTCGGGCTTTACCGTGATGACCGCCCGGATTGTCAACGACGACGGCGAGGACCCCGACGCCACCGTGATCGGCGTGATGCCCCCGCTGGACGCCGGGGATACCTTCAGCGCCGACGTGCTGATGGAAGAACACCGCGAGTACGGTTACCAGTACCGCGTGCTGAACATGGTCCTGGAGGCCGCGCCCGCCGATCTGTCCGAGGCCGGGGTGGCCGCTTATCTGGAGGCCCGCGTGGGCGGCGTCGGCAAGGTCTTGGCCGGGCGCATCGCGGGCATGTTCGGCCCCGCCACCTTTGACGTGCTGGAGAGCGATCCCAACCGGCTGTTGCAGGTGCCCGGAGTCACGCAAAGCACGCTGCACAAGATGGTCACCAGCTGGTCCCAGCAGGGACTGGAGCGGCGGTTGCTGGCGGGCTTACAGGGCCTGGGCCTAAGCATCAGTCAGGCGCAGCGGGCCGTCAAGCACTTCGGAGAGGCGGCGCTGGAACGTCTGACCGCCGATCTGTATGCGCTGACCGAGGTGGAGGGCATCGGCTTCCTGACCGCCGACAAGCTGGCCACCGCGCAGGGCATTGCGGGCGACGATCCGCGCCGCCTGACCGCCGCCGCCGTCTACGCGCTGCAACAGGCCGCGCAGCAGGGTGGGCATTCCTTTCTGCCGCGCCACCGGGCCGAGCGCGGCGTGGCGCACTACACCCGCGTCAGTGCCGCACAAGCCAAACTGGCGGTGGAGACGGCGGTGGAACTGGGGCGCCTGTCGGACGACGAGGTTCCCCTCTTCGCGGAGGAAATGGGCGCAGAGGAGCGCAGCGAGAGCCGGATCTACCTGCCGAACATCCTGCGCGCCGAGAAAAAGCTGGCCTCGCTGATCCGCACGCTGATCGCCACGCCGCCGGGTGGGGACGAATGGATCGTCCCGAAAGGCGCCGCTCAGGACCTGTCTGACGAGCAGGCGGGGGTGCTGGACCTGCTGGCCGAACACCGTCTGGTGGTACTGACCGGCGGCCCCGGCACCGGTAAGAGCACCACGACGCGGGCGGTGGCCGATCTGGCCGAACAGCTGGGGCTGGAAGTGGCCCTGTGCGCGCCCACCGGCAAGGCGGCGCGGCGGCTGGGGGAGGTCACGGGGCGCAATGCCAGTACCATTCACCGGCTGCTGGGCTACGGTCCCGCCGGGTTCCGGCACAACCATCTGGAGCCCGCGCCATATGACCTGCTGATCGTGGATGAGGTGAGCATGTGTGGCGACGGCCTGATGCTCTCGCTGCTGTCGGCGGTGGGCGCCGGCGCACGGGTGCTGCTGGTGGGCGACACCGATCAGTTGCCCCCGGTGGACGCCGGGCTGCCGCTACACGCGCTGACGCAGACTGCACCTACCGTGCGGCTGAAAACGGTGTACCGCCAGGCCGCCCAGAATCCAATCATCCGCGCCGCCCATGATCTGCTGCACGGCTCCGCGCCTCAATGGGGCGATCCCCGACTGAATCTGACCGAGGCGGATCCGGAGGGCGGCGCGCGGCGGGTGGCGCTGCTGGTGCGCGATCTGGGGGGGCCAACGCAGGTGCAGGTCCTGACGCCCATGCGCCGAGGACCGCTGGGCATGGAACACCTGAACTACCACCTGCAGGGGCTGTTCAATCCCGGCGAGGGCGGCGTGAAGATCTCGGACGGCGAGGCGCGGGCCGGGGACATCGTGGTGCAGACCAAGAACGACTACACCAACGAGGTGTTTAACGGTACCCTGGGCACGGTGCTCAAGGCCGAGGGCGGACGGCTGACCGTGGATTTCGACAACAATGTCGTGGAACTGGCCGGCGCAGAGCTGTTCAACGTGCAATTGGGCTACGCCCTGACGGTCCACCGTGCCCAGGGCAGCGAATGGCACAGCGTCCTGACCGTGCTGCACGAGGCGCACATGCCCATGTTGTCTCGCAATCTGGCCTACACTGCCCTGACCCGCGCGCGCGAACGCTTCTTCGCAGTGGGTTCGGCCTCAGCGTGGCAGAAGGCCGCAGGCCGGCAGCGCGAACAACGCAATACCGCTCTGCTGGAGCGGGTCCGGGGCCGCTGAAGGGACGCAGGCATGATATGCCCCCTCCCCTGTCCCCGCCGGAGGCCCCTAAAATCCGCTCTGACAGGCGCCGCCTGACCTGACACCACGGCTCTACACGCTGCGGGCAAGCTGCGCCCGGCGCGGTCCTGCCACCGGGCGCACGTGCTACCATGAAATCCCGGAGGCCGAGCGCCCCGGTTTTTCTTTTTTGGCCCCGCTTTCAACCGCGTTCGGGGGCCAGGCGCTTTCGGACAGTGGAGAATCCATGAAGTACATCTTTGTCACGGGCGGCGTGGTCAGTTCTCTGGGGAAAGGCGTGGCGAGCGCCAGCCTGGGCGCGCTGTTGCGGGCGCGCGGTTACCGAGTCACGGCGGTCAAGATCGACCCTTACATCAATATCGACGCGGGCACCATGCGGCCCTACGAGCACGGCGAGGTCTTCGTGACCGCTTCCGGCGCGGAAACCGATCTGGACATCGGCAATTACGAGCGTTTTCTGGATCTGGACATTCCGCCGGGCAGCAACATCACGACCGGGCAGGTGTACCAGGAGGTCATCCGCAAGGAGCGCGCCGGGGATTACCTGTCGCAGACCGTGCAAGTCATTCCGCACGTCACCGACGAGATCAAACGCCGGATCAAGGTGGCCGGCGAGAACGCGGGCGCGGAGATCGTGCTGATCGAGGTGGGCGGCACCGTGGGCGACATCGAGTCGCTGCCCTTCCTGGAGGCCATCCGGCAGTTCCGCTTCGACGAGGGCGACGAGAACGTGCTGTACCTGCACCTGACCCTCGTCCCCTACCTGGGCACCTCCAACGAGTTCAAGACCAAGCCAACGCAGCACTCGGTGGCCACCCTACGCTCGGTGGGCATCAGCCCGGACATCGTGATGGTCCGCAGCAAGGAAAAGTTGCCCCCTGAGATCACGCGCAAGATCGCCCTGTTCACCTCAGTCCGCGAGAATCGGGTCTTTTCCAGCTTCGATGTCTCGCACGTCTATGAGGTGCCCCTGACGCTGGAGGAACAGGGGCTGGGCAAGGCGGTGGAAGCTCTGCTGGGACTGGAACGGGTGCATCCCAATCTGGGCGTGTGGACCAACGCGGTGCGGACCATCAAGCAGCCCGCTCACGCGGTCACCATTGCGCTGGCCGGCAAGTACACCGCCATGCCCGACGCCTACCTGAGCCTGCTGGAGTCGCTGACCCACGCCGGGATTGCCAACGACGCCCGCGTGAACATCAAGTGGATCAACGCGGAGGAACTGGACAGTTCCAGCGGTGAGGAAGGGGGACTGGAAGCGCAACTGGGGGACGTGGACGGCATTCTGGTGCCCGGCGGCTTCGGCATCCGGGGCATTGAGGGCAAGATTCACGCCGCGCAGTACGCCCGCGAGGGCGGCGTGCCGTACCTGGGTATCTGCCTGGGCATGCAGATCGCCGTGATCGAGTACGCCCGCAACGTGGCGGGCCTCTCCGGGGCCAACAGCGCTGAATTTGACGAGTACGCCCCCCACCGTGTGATCGACCTGATGCCCGAGCAACTCGAAATCGCCGGGCTGGGCGGCACCATGCGTCTGGGCGACTGGCCGATGGATCTGGGAGCGGGAACGAAGATCGCTGAGCTGTACGGCGTCCCCGAAGGCGGCACCGTGCGCGAGCGTCACCGCCACCGCTTCGAGGTCAACCCTGGCTACGTGCAGCGCCTGCAGGATGCGGGCCTCACCATCAGCGGCGTCACGCCGGGGGTGGCGGGCCGGGGCGCGGGGCTGGTGGAAAGCATCGAGATTCCCGGTCATCCGTTCTTCGTGGCGCTGCAGGCCCATCCCGAATTCAAGAGCCGCCCGATGCGCCCCAGCCCGCCCTTCGCGGGGTTCGTCGCCGCGGCCCTGGCACACAAGGGCGTCAGGGTTGAACCAGCGTTGAATCTGACAGGCTCGGGCAGTTAAACCGAGGGTTCAGCCGATGCCTAGCGCCTCCAGCGCAGCGTCCACCTGAACCGCCAGCTCGGCCAGGGTCCCGCCGTTCTCGATCACGAAGTCTGCCTTCTCCCGTTTTTCGGCGGCGGGCGCCTGGCGGGCGTCCCTGGCCAGCACCTCCTCCCTTGAGAACCCACTGCGCTCCATCACGCGCGCCACACGCTGTTCCAGCGGGGCGTCCACCACCAGCACGGCGTCCATGCCCGCCTCCAGGCCACCCTCGAAGAGCAAGGGGATGTCCTGCACCACCCACTGCGCTCCCTCCGCGACAGCCTGAAGCTCCAGCACGGTCATGCGGGCACGCACGCGCGGGTGGACGATGGCGTTCAGCTCGGCCAGCTGGGCCGGATCAGCGAAGGCAACAGCGGACAGGGCGGGCCGGTCCAGCACACCATTCCGGACAGTGCCGGGAAAGGCCGTCTCAATGTGTGCCAGGGTCTCCGGTTCCTCGGTGGCCAGCCGGGCCTGGGCGTCGGCATCCAACACGGTCAGGCCGCGGGCGCGCAGCAGGGCTGCCACGGTGCTCTTGCCCGCCCCGATGCTGCCGGTCAGGCCCAGTCGACGGGGGAGTGCCGTGGAAGAGGCAGGGTGGGTCATGGCCGTGACTATACGGGGCGGGCGGCCCGTCAGCCCCGCGTCAAACTGGGGGCGGACACTGCGGTGAGATGCCCTCCAAGCCTACCCTGCTTTTTCTCCCGCCGCTCTCACTGGCACTTCACCCCCACGCGCCCAGCGCTCCCGTATCATGCCGCACGTGTCCCATGACGGTCAGGACGTGGTTTTGGATGGGTCAAGGGACCGGCGCAGTATGATCTGTGCAGGTCATCCCACCATTGCCAACCCACGGAGGTTTTTCGAGTGAATCGACGCATGAGCATTTCCGGCCTGCTGTTTCTGGCCGCCACACTTCTGGCCGCCACACCAGGCCGCGCGCTGGCCCAGGACCAGACGGCCCCGGCCCAGCCACCCGCGCCGGTTCAGACGCCGCCTGCCCAGCCCACGCCAGCGCAACCCGCACCTGCCCAACCTGCCCCCACCCAGCCTGCTCCTGCGCAGCCCGCGCCCGCCACGACACGCACCATCCCGGCAGCCAACTACGTGGCGCAGGGCGTGTTCAACTACGAGCAGGGCAAATACGACGAGGCCTACGTGGCTTTCCGCGCCGCCTCGGAACTGGACCCCAGGAATGTGGACGCGCTGCTGGGGCTAGGACGCTCACAGGTCAAATTGCGGCTGTTCGGCCCGGCGCTGGACACCCTGAAAAAGGCGCTGGAACTCGACCCCCGCAGCCTCAATGGGTACATCTACCTGTCGCAGGCATATGTGCAGCAGTACATCGGCTCGGGCGATCCGGCGTCCTTCGTGGGCAACCTGGCATCGGCCTTGAAGGTGCTGGACGACGCCGAGGCCATTGCTAGGGCGCAGACGGGCAAGCCGGGCGAGGTCAGTCTGAGCCGGATCTTCAATGACCGGGGCTACGTGTACAAGCTTCAGGGCGATCCGGGCAAGGCCATCGAGGCGTTCAAGCAGGCCAATACCCTGAATCCCGACAACAGCGTGCTGCTGTTCAACCTAGGCGACATGTATTACGCCACCGGAGACCTCAAGGCTGCGCTCGACTACCTGCAGCAGGCAGTGATCGCCGATCCGCGTGATCCCTACAACCGCGCGTACTACGCCAAGCTGCTGGCCCTGAACGGCGACGTAGGCGCGGCCAAGTCCGAGGCTGCCCAGGCCGCCCGGCTGGCCCCCACCAACGCCTACGCGGTGGGGCAGTACGGCGTGGTCAGTTACCTGGCCGGGGACCGCGCCACTGCCAAGTCCCAGCTGACCCAGGCCGTGAACCTGGACCCGCTGCGCAACCCCGAGTTCTACTACTACCTGGGCCGCCTGAGCCTGGACGTCGGTGACCTGAAAGGGGCGCGCGATTCGCTGACCCGCGCCGCCACGCTGGGCAGCCGGACCCCTGAATACCTGTACTACCTGGGCCTGAGTTACGAGCGCGGCGCGGGCGCAGTGGCCCCGGACCGCCTGAAGGCCCGCGACAATTACGAGCGTGCCCTGCAACTCAGCCCGTCTTACAAGGCCGCGCAGGACGGGCTGGCTCGCGTGCGCTAGAGAATCACCGTCTTGAAGGGGGCCACTGCCAGGTGCAGGTGGCCCCTCTTCTGGTTCGCCAGAGTGGAGATACCCTCCAGTGACAAAGCGCACCTTCATCCCAACCACTGTCACCCGCAGGCAAAGTCCGGTGGCCTAACCTGGGGTTCCCTGCATCCCCGCGCCCGAAAGCCCTTCCCAAGGAGTTCCCCATGCACACAACCCCATCCACATCCCGTCCACTGGGCGGCCTGCTGCTGACCTGCGCCCTGCTGACCGCCTGCGGTGGCGGCACCCCCGCTGTGGACCGGCCCGGTGGTCCTCAGGCTCCTGCCGAGGGTGCGTCTCCCAGCACTGCGGAAACCCAGATGCTCCAGGCCGTCAATGCAGCCCGCGCCACGGCGCGCAAATGCCAGGGCAAGGATTTTGCTGCGGCCCCGGCGCTGGTCTGGAACGGCCTGCTGGGCAACGCTGCCCGTGCCCATGCCCAGGACATGGCGACGCGCAATTATTTTGCACACGTCTCGCCAGAGGGCAGGACGCCACAGGACCGCGCTAAACAGGCTGGATACACTGGCTCGAGTACGGTGGGCGAGAACATCGCAGCGGGCTACAGCGAGACCCAGATCTCAGAGGTGATGGCGGACTGGCTGGCCAGCACGAAAGGCCACTGCGAGGTGCTGATGAATCCGGCCTTCAAGGAAGTGGGCTTCGGCTACGCCCCCAGCACGGGTGGCGATTACAACGCCTACTGGGTGCAGGACTTCGGCACGCGTTAGGAGACTGGGAGGTCCCCCGGCGGCTCAGCCCCGCGCCGCTCGCTGCTGCTTCACAAACGCCAGAAACTCGGTCTGACCCAGCGTGTTAATCACCTGATCGGGGCGCAGCCCGGCCTTGCGCGCCACCGCCACCCCGAAACGGGTATCGGACAGACCTCCGGGCACGTGGGCGTCGGTGTTGATGGCGAAGGTCAGCCGCTCGCGCCAGCGCAGGGCGTCGCGCCAGTCGAGGTCCAGTCGGGCGGCATTGGCGTTGATCTCCACCACGGTGCCATTGGCCTCGCAAGCGGCCAGCACGGCGTCCAGATCGAAGGCGTAGCCGGGACGACGCAGCAGCAGGCGGCCCGTGGGGTGGCCCAGCACCGTGATCAGCGGGTGCCAGACGGCACGAACCAGCCGTTCGGTCTGCCGCACCGCGTCCAGCGTGAACAGGCTGTGGACGCTGGCAACGACGTAGTCCAGCTGTGAAAGCTCCTCGTCCGGATAATCCAGCGCGCCGTCGTCGAGAATGTCCACCTCCACTCCCGCCAGCACGGGCAGGCCTTCCGCCTGCAATGCCCGGATCTCGGCGACATAGGCATGCAGGCGCTCGATGCTCAGGCCGTTGGCGTAATGGGCGGCGCGCGAGTGGTCCCCGGTGCCCAGATAGTGCCCGCCCTGGCCCTGCCCCACCGCCGCCCCCACCATCTCGCGCACCGTCGCCGCCCCGTCGGACCAGACCGAATGGGTGTGCAGCAGGCCGCGCAGGTCGCCCACCGTGACCAGTTCTTCCGGTGGCGGCAGCGTCTGCCAGATACCGTCATGTTCCGGCTCGCGGTACTCGGCGGGACGCAGCGGCAGGCCCAGGGCGTCGGTCACGTCCTGCTCGGTCGGTGTGGGAATCATGACCCCGTCCCTCATCAGGCCGCGCCCACTGAGATCGAAGCCCCTGGTCCTGGCCTCCGCGCGCAGTTCCTCGCGGTAACTCGTACTGCCGCCCATCATCAGATCAAGCGCGCCGCGTGCCTCGGCGGAGGCGTGGGCGATTTCCACGGGCACGCCGTCCACCCGGCCCGCCAGCATTGGCTTCTTATCCACCGGGGCGAGGGCTTCCACGATGCCTGACAGCCGCGCCGTCACCTGCTCCGCCGTGCCTGTGACCGTCACGCGGGCCACCCGCACGGTGTCCAGGCCGCGCCGCGCGTCGCCGGAAACACGCCCCTCCAGATCGGCCAGCCACCCTGCCAGCGCCTGTGAGATGTCCAGCCCGGTGCTGAGGCTCTGGCGCTCCTGAGAGGCCAGTGCGAAGTCCACGGCTTCCAGAATGGTGGCCGCGCTCTTCGCGCCGAAGCCCTTGGTCCCCGCCACCCCGCCGTCCTGCGCCCCCTCGCGCAGGCGTTCAAGCGAATCGAATCCGGCGTCCCACAGGGCGCGGATCTTCTTCGGCCCCAGCCCACGCACCCGGAACAGCCCCAGCACGCCGGGGGGAATCTGGCTGGCGGCGTCCTCTAGCGGACCGAAAGTGCCCGTCTGCAGGTAAGCTCCCAGCTCGGCCGCAATGTTCTTGCCCACCTTGGGAATGCCCGCAAAGCCGCTGGCCGCCAGTTCGGACACCTCGGCCTCCAGCCCCTCCAGACTGCGGGCGGCGCTGCGGTACGCCTGGGCACGGAAAGCTTCCTCACCCAGCAGGTCCAGCAGGTCGGCGGTGGAGTTCAGGGCGTAAACCAGGGACTTGCGGGTCAGGTCAGACACAAGGTCAGCTTAGAGCGTTTGTCCAGATGACCCCATCGGAAAAAAGACTTAGGCAGCCTTTATCCTCTCCCCCGCTTCTTCGTGAAGTCTCGAGAGGGCTGAGATTGTCAGCCACCGCGCCTTAGAGTTCCCTGCCGCTGCAGACAGTAGGGCTCAGCCGCTACAGGCACGCCACTGACAGATCTCAAAACGCAGAGCCGAAAATATATATAATAAATCACACAGTTCAGACGTACGGCGCCACCTGAGGCCCTCCGGCAGATCCGTTCAGGAGCGCTGCCTGCGGGCGGTCCAACCGTACTCCAGGGGCAGTGAGGGCGGCTTCTCAAATGCGTTCCACCGAATTCCGGGAGGGATCAAGTGAAAGATCTTTATACGTCGGCTCGGCAGCTTATGTTCTCAGCACTCACGCTTCCTCTCATTCTATCGGCCTGTGGAGGAGGTTCTACGCCGACTCAGCCCACTGCGCCCGCAGCAAGCAGCGCCACTGTGAACGGCGTGCGCATTATTGATGCCAGTACCTATCAACTGGGAGTGAGCGCGCTGGACGCCTCGAAGACGGTCGTTCGCACAGGCACGATCAGTACGCCCACACTCAGTGAGCTCAGCGCCGGGAGCGCCACCGTGCAGGTCTGTGGCCAGATTCAATCCCAGGACGTGCTGACCGCAGCCATCGCGCTCGACAGCACCGGTAGCATGGCCGACAATGACCCCAGCGCGCTGCGCAAGGGAGCGGCGCTGTCCTTCGTCGACAGAATGACAGTCAGCGATCAGGCCACCGTGCTGTCGTTCGACACTGCCACCACGCCGACCAATGGACTCGACGCTGCGCATGTCTGGCAGGACTTCACCAGTGACAAGACCCTCCTGAGAACGGCGGTAGCCCAGGCCACCTTCGATGGAGGAGGGACGCCGCTTTACGACGCCATCAACGATGCCAACACGCTGCTCACCGGCAAGACCGGGGCCAACAAGAGCATTCTGGTCCTGACCGATGGTGAGGACAATTCCAGTGGCACGCCGCTGAGCGACGTGATTGCCAGGGCCAAGCAGAGTGGCGTGAGGGTCTTCGCTATTGGCCTGGACGCGGAAGACTACCTGGACTTCACCGAACTGGAGAACATTGCCAGTCAGACGGGGGGCCTGTTTCAGAAGGCCAGTGACGCCGCACAGCTCACCGCGTACTTCGACAACGTGTTCAACGCAGTCAATGCCCAGGGCTGTTTGCAACTGAACTTCACTGTCAAACCTGCAACTGGCACCACTGTGACGGGCAAGATCAGCTTCACCATCGCGGCCAGCGGCAAGGCAGACGCTCAGCTCAATGTTCCCTTCAGCCTGACGGTTCGCTAGGCAGCCCACTTCACAGATCGGGCGGGGAAGGCGCTCACCATTTAGCCTTCCTGGCCCTGCCTGTTTGCACGAAGTCGGGAACACGCAGACCTTGCCCGCGGGTGGCGAAAATTCCTGAATTCCCCGGGGAGTCGGCCCTTCCTCCCGCTTTCATCCAAGCCGCACCCGGCCCGCATACGTCACGATTGTTCCGCCCATTTCCCCGAGCAGGGTGGCCGCCTCCGCGAACCGGTGCCCCACCTCCTCCGGTTTGTGGGCGTCGCTGCCCAGGACAAAAGGAATGCCGCGCCTCACCGCCTCTCCCACCAGGTCCGGCGCGGGATAGGCCTCGGCCACTGGCTTGCGCCAGCCCGCCGTGTTGAAGTCCAGCGCCAGTCCAGTCTCTGCAATCACGTCCAGCGCCTGCAACGCCGCCACGCCGCCGGGATCGCGGTGTCCGAACTTCTTGGGCAGGTCCAGGTGGCCGATGCTGTCGAACAGGCCGGACCGGGCCGCCCCCTCGATCAGCGTGTAATAGTCGCCGTAAAGGCCCCCCAGATCACGCGCTTCGTACTCGGCCACGTATTCGGGATTGTCGAAGCCCCACGCGCCCAGGTAATGGACGCTGCCGATCACATAGTCCCACTCGAAGGCGGCCAGCAGCTGTTCCACGAAGCGCTCGGTGCCAGGATGAAAGTCGGCTTCCAGCCCCAGCCGGACCTCCAGGCGTCCGGCGAATTCTGCCTGCACGGCGCGGACCGCGTCCACGTACTCCTGAAGCTGGTTCAGCCGCATGCGCCATGGCGCGTCGTACCACGTGGGCATCGGGGAGTGATCGGTGAAGCACAGACCTGCCAGGCCCGCGTTCAGGGCAGCCTGGGCATATTCGCGTGGGGCACCCGTCGCGTGGCCACACAGCGGGGTGTGCAGATGGGAATCGAAGAGGCGGGGGGGCATGGAAACAGGGTAGCGGAGCGGTTCATACTGGGGGCTGTGCGAACGGGTTCGGGAAGCCGCCCGCTGGAACTGCTGGCCCCGTTCCTGCTGCTTCACGCTGTGCTGCTGCTGGGCCTGCAACGCCAGCTCCCCTTGCAGCAACGCCTGGCCGACTACCCGGCGCAACTGCTGAGCATTCTCAGGCCGGAGGTGCTGGGCCAGACGCTGCCGCTGGCTCTGCTGAGCGGCACGTATCTGCTGGGCGGGCTGGCGCTGGCCTGGGGACTGGCGACGCTGCTCGGACGGGTGGCGCGGCCCGCGCTGTGGGTGCTGGAGGGGCTGCCCCCCTTTCTACTGCTGGTGGCCGGGGTGGGCGCGGGGCTGGCCGTGACCGTGCCGCGCGGCCTGAATTTTCCGCTCACGCCGTGGTCCCCGCTGATGCTGGCGCTGATCATGACCGCGCTGGCACTGCCAGCCGCCGCCCGCGCTGCCCTGCTGACCCGGCAGGCCACCGGGGAGGCGCTGGCCGCCGAGCACAGCCGCGTGGCGCGCGCGATGGGCTTGCCGGAGCGCGCCGTGCTGCGCCGCGCCACCCGCGTGGCTCTGCCCGAACGTGCGACGGGCCTGGCCGGAGACGTGCTGGGACTGGCGCTGTCCCTGGCGGTGATCGAGGGGCTGCTTCAGTTTCCTGGAGTGGGCAACGAGGTGTACGTGGCCTTGCAAGGCACCTTCGCGGGGGCGCAGGGCGGGACCGTGCGGGTCCAGACCCTTTCGGCCGCGCTGGCGGCCCTGCTGGCACTTTCGCTGGTCTACGGGTGGATTGGCCGCACGCTGGCCGCACGCCTTGACCCCCGCCCGCGCACTGGGGGATCGGACGGGCAGGCGGGAGCGTGAGATGGCTGCTACTGCCCCTGCTGTTGCTGGCGCTGCTGGCCCCACGCACCGAATGTCCGGTGAGACCGATCATCCAGGAACTGATGACCTCCGCCGCAAACACACCGGCCCTGCTCATTCCGCCGCTGCGGGCGGGCCATCCACTGGCCCCGCTGGGGACTGACCGGGCGGGCCGCGACGCCGTGTGTCTGTTACAGCGTGGGCTGGCGCGTTCGCTGCTGGTGTCGCTGAGCGTGCTGGCCGTGGGCGTGCTGCCGGGCCTGGCGTTGGGGCTGTGGCTGGCATGGCGGCCCCGGATCATGCTGCCGGGAGAGGTCATGGTGCTGCTGGCGCTGGTGTTGCTGCTGGGACGGGATGCCTTCCGGCTGGTGCTGGCGCTGGGCGTGGCGCTGCTGACAGCGCGGCTGGTGGCGGTGCGCGCCGGGGCGGTGCTGCGAGAGCCCTTCGTGGAGGGCGCACTGGCCCTGGGCGCCGCGCCGCGTCACCTCCTGACCCGGCACCTGTGGCCGCACCTGCGCCCAGCGCTCCCTGCCGTCCTGGCCACCGTCCTGAGCAGCGTGTTCGTATGGCTGATGGAACTGGGCGCGCTGGGCTTTCACGATCAGCCCGTGCTGAGCGTCGCCTTCACTGACGGCAATGACCGCAGCCAAGACGTCCTGGCGCTGCCGCTGAACGCCGATCTGGGGCAACTGATCAGCTTCTTCCGCTGGACATGGCTGGACACCCCCGAACAGCTGGTGTGGCCGGTCCTGCTGCTGATCGGCCTGTCGCTGGCCCTCAAGGATGTGGCCCGGCGGGCCGCGCCGCGCGCTTAAACCCGGGCCAGACCCGCCGCCCGAACACGTGCAGCAGCAGCCCCACGGCGATCAACGCCGCGCCCGCCACCTTCCCTGGCGGAAAGACCTCATGGTACAGGAGGGCGCTGGACAGCAGGCCGAAGACCGGGACCAGCAACGATAGCGGCGCGACGCGCGCGGCCCCGTGGCGCTGGATCAGCAGGGACCACACCCCGAAGCCCAGCACCGTGTTCGCCAGCCCCATGTACAGTACGGCGGCCCACAGCTCCCAGCCACCATGCAGCAGCGTGTGGACCACCGTGTCCCAGCCGCTGACCACCCCCGACAGCAGCGCCAGTGGAATGGGGGCGATCAGGCTGCTCCAGACCACCAGTGAAAAGACGTTTGCGCCGCCCGACGCCCGCACCAGCAGGTTGCTGACCGCCCAGCCCAGTGCAGCCAGCAGCGTCAGGCCCAGCCCCAGCAGGCTGACCTGTCCGCCCGACAGCAACCCGATGACCGCCATGCCCGCAAAGGCCAGCGCGATGCCCGTCCCCTGCCACGGCTGAATGCGCTCGCGCAGGAAAGCGGCAGCCAGCAGCGCCGTGAAAAAAGCCTGAATCTGCATCAGCAGCGAGGCCAGACCCGCATTCAGGCCCAGCGCAATCGCCAGGTATAGCAGCCCGAACTGCACTACGCCCACGGCCAGCCCGTAGCCCCACAGAATCCGGGCGGGCACGGCGGGCCGCTTGACGAAGAACACCGCCGGAATCGCCGCCACCGCAAAGCGCAGGGCCGCCACCATCAGCGGCGGAGCGTCGTTCACGGACCACTTGATGACCACGAAGTTCAGGCCCCAGATCACGGTGATCATCAGCGCCAGCAGCAGCCCACGCCTCCCGAGGGGCAAATCCGGGTTCACGGCGTTGGAAGGCGCGGCAACGGTCACTGAGACATCACGCTCCGGAGTGTAATCCTGGAGTGCGGGCCGGCGTCCCCCGATGCGGGATGCAGACGGCGCTGCTCTGGCCCCAGATCCCTTCTGTGGAGAAAGCCCGCGATACGCTGCCGAACCCGCCAGATGGCGTATTTTCCCTGTTCTGTCAGCGCCATACACTGGACGGCACATGACCACTCCTGCCCAGAGTGCCCTACCCGCGCCGGATGGCTGGCGCACCTTCGTGTGGTTGTGGAGTTCGCAGGCGCTGAGCGTGCTGGGTTCGGCGGTGGCGGGCTTCGCCTTCAACATCTACCTGACCACCACGCGCTTTCCGCTGGCTGAGCAAAAGCCCCAACTGGCGCTGGCCCTGTCGGCCACGGCGCTGGCCTGGGGGCTGGCGGCCACCCTGAGCGCGCCGCTGGCCGGAACATGGACGGACCGCCACGACCGCCGCCGGATCATGCTGGGCGCGGACCTGCTGGGCGCCCTCCTGACCTTCAGTGTGCTGGGCCTGCTGCTGCTGCCCGCCGCCCCGCTGTGGGCGCTGGTGCTGACTGCCGGCCTGATGGGCCTGGTGTCCACCTTCCACGGTTCGGCCTTCGACGCCAGTTACACCACGCTGGTGCCGCGCGAGCGCCTGCCGCGCGCCAACGGCATGATGCAGACCATCTGGAGCCTGGCCGGGCTGGTGGGGCCAGCGGTGGCCGCCCTCCTGATCGGCGTGCCCGCGTTGCTGAGAAAGACCGAGGCCCTGCCCACCTGGCTCTCGGGCCTGCGCGACGGTGTGCCCTTTGCCTACGCGGTAGATGGCCTGACCTTTGTGCTGGCGGCGGCAGTGCTCTCACGCCTGCATGTGCCATCCCCGCAGGAGGTGACGGACCGCAGCCAGCCGCGCTCGTTTAAGGAGGACATGACCTTCGGCTGGAAGTTCATCGGCAGCCGCAAACCGTTGCTCATGCTGCTACTGACCTTCGCCGTCGCCAACCTGTGCAGCAGCGGCCTGGGCGTGCTGGAGCCGTTGATCGTCAAGTTCGGGCTAGCCGCTGACTGGCAGGCGCGCGGCAGTTCCCTGACGGCGGCACTCGCCACCCTCACCGTCACCCAGAGCGTCGGCGGCGTGCTGGGCGGCGTGTTCATCAGCGTGTGGGGCGGCCTGAAAACGCAACGGGTGCTGGGCGTGCTGGTGCCCATGATCGTGTCCGGACTGGCACTGGCGGCCTTCGGCTTCAGCGCCACGGTGCTGGGGGCCTGCGCCGCGCTGCTCATCATGGGCCTGACCACTCCGGCCATGAACGCCCATTCGCAGAGCATCTGGCAGTCGCAGGTGCCGCCCGCCATGCAGGGCCGGGTCTTCAGCGTGCGCCGGCTGATCGCGCAATTTACTTCTCCCCTGAGCACGGCGCTGGCCGGACTGCTGGCCGCCCGTTATGCCAGCGGCAGCGTCGCTATTGCCGCTGGTCTGCTCCTGGCAGGCGTGGCGGCGGCACAACTGCTCAATCCGGTGATGCGGCGCGTGGAAGACGGCCCAAAAGTGGTGGCGGAGGCAGCGCAGGGCGGAGGCTGAAGACGCCGGGAGCTGTGGGCGCCCGCCAATCCCGCTCTTTGCCCGATTCACATTCCAGCAACCGCTACACTATGGAGCGTGCTGGCCGTTCGTCTGTTCGTCATGTTGGTGGGATTGCTGCTGGGCTGGTTGGGGGGGCAGGCGCTGGCCTCAGCACAGCCCACGGACCTGAGCCGGGTCAATACCCTCAGCCTGATGCTGGCGGGCAGTCTGATCGCGCTGCTGTTCGCGCCGCGCGCCGAACGTCTGCTGACTGGCAGCGTAACCCGCTTCTTGCGCTGGTACGCGGGCCTGTCGCCGCGCACGGTGGCCGCCGCCACCTTCGGCCTGATCGTGGCCCTGCTGCTGAGCGTGCTGTTAAGCAGCCTGCTCCAGAGCCTGCCCTTCTTCAACTGGTTCTGGAACCTGCTGATCACGGTGGTGCTGGCGGTCTTCTTCGTGAATTTTGCGGTGGGCCACGCCGAGGCTTTCGGGATGCTGGCCTTTCCGCAGGTGCGCCGCCGCAGCGGCAGCAAGCTGCTGGACAGCAACGTGATCATCGACGGACGCATCCTTGAACTGGTGCGGGCCGGGTTTCTGGAAGGCGAACTGGTGGTGCCGGGGTTCATCCTGCGCGAGTTGCAACTGCTTGCCGACAGTGGAGACGCGCAAAAGCGCATCCGGGGCAAACGCGGTCTGGGCCTATTGGAAGAGTTGCGCGAGCTGCGGCCCATCCGAATCGAGGACTGGGACGACGCGGCCCTGAAGACCGTGGACGACAAACTGATCCGGCTGGCCCGTGAGACCGGCGGCCAGATCGTGACCAACGACGGCAACCTGGGCAAGATCGCCCGCCTGCACGATGTCACGGTCCTGAGCGTCAACGCGGCGGCGGTGGCCCTCAAACCACAGGTGCAAGCGGGCGATCTGCTGGCCGTCACCATCACCAAAGGCGGCCAGCAGTCTGGCCAGGGCGTCGGCTATCTGGAAGACGGCACGATGGTGGTGGTGGAAGACGGTCTGAAACTGCGCGGCAAGCAGGCCCGCGTGCAGGTGGTCAACAACGTGCAGACCAACGTGGGCCGCATGATCTTCGCCAAGCTGGAGCGGGAAGGGGAAGTGGCGTAAAGTCTCATCCAGCAGACGGCCATCCAGCCAGGAGCGTTCAACGTGCCGGCGCGAATGGTTTTGCTCCTCTGGTTTTGCGGCCCTCGCACATCAAACTGGGCCCCCTGATCGCGGTCCCTTTCAGGGGGATTCCACGATCAGGGGGCCCAGGACGCACCTGCGCAGCTCAGAACGGTGTTTCTTCTTCCTCCACAGCCACCGGGGCGGCACGGGCCGCCACCGGTTGAGGACGGGACGGGGCGGGGCGGGCCGCTTGCTGGGGCGCAGGGGCCGCGCGGCCACCCGGCACAGCGTAACGGTCCTGCCGCTTGCCGCCCCGGAAGATCGCCAACGTTACGTACTCAAACTCACCGTCGGCCTTCTCACGAACGTGTTCGGGATCGGTGCCGCGCGCGCCCCGGCTGTACTTGACGGCGGCGGGCAGCTTCATCTTGCGGCTGTCCACGGCTTCCAGTTCCCGGCGGCGGTAGGCCAGCCCCCGGTGCATGACCATCTCCTCGCCCTCGGGGTTGGTCCACTTTCTGGCCCCGATCAGGGACCAGTCGAAATCCTGCTCATTGTCCAGAGGGAACTGGTAGCCCCCAGTTGGCACATTGCCGCTGGTCCAGCCCAGACGGCCATACTGACGCTGCACGTCCAGCAACTTGTCGGCGCTCTCCACATCCACGGTGACGTGCGCGCCCAGATCGGTGACGAATTCTATATGTAACACTTGGACCTCCTTACGTAAATAACATAACACAAGTTGACCCCATGCGTGTCAATGGTGGCTGAGGCTGGACGGGCTCCCCTCATTCTCGTGTCAGCACGTAGTACACCTGCTCGCCGTCGGCGGCCAGATCCGTCACGACATACCCGCGCCCCAGATATTCGCCCAGCACCTCGCGCAGCGCCAGTCGCCAGCCCAGGCGCAGAGGCTCGTTCATCAGTTCTGCCTTGCGGGGCACCTCGGCCAGCACCTGCGGGCTGTCCAGCCCTAACCTCGGCGCGTCCGGCTCCTCCCCCTCCGGCAGGGCGGCCAGGACCACCTCACCGTCGGGAGCGGGCGGCGGGTGAGCGGCGCGGGGCTGTGACAGGTCCCACTCGATCATCAACCGGTCTGCGGGAAAGGCGGTGGCTGGATCGTCGCCCAGCGCGTACCAGTCCGGGTGGTAGCTGATGGCCCGTGCGCCCAGCTTGCCCAGGTTCAGGCGCGCGTTGCGGGCGATCAATGGATCGAAGGTCCAGGTCATGCGCGTGATGCCCTGCGCCAGCACCCGCTCACGCTGGGCATACTTGAGGGCCACCGCCAGTCCGCTGCCGCGCCAGTCGGGATGAACCGCCAGCAGGTGCGAGTGGTGCCACAGCTGTCCGTCCCGGAGCGCCGGAAAGCCGAACGCCAGCCCAAAGGGAAGCGCCGGCGCGGCGGATGACCCCTCTGATGGCGCATCCGCCGGGTAGGCTCCCAATACCACACCGCCGCACACCGAGCTGATGCGGAACATGCTGCTGGGCAGCACCTCGCGGTCCGGGTAGCCCCAGGCGTCCACCTGTACGCCTTCCAGCCCACGCATGGCCCACGGGTCGGTCACGTCGCGGATCACGTAGGGCCGCAGCGGGAGCGAGGCGGGGGCCTCTCTCAAGGGCGGTGTTCCTCCGTCAGCTCGGCCACGCTCTCGATAAAGTCGCGGTTGAGGGTCACACCGATGCCCGGCCCCTGTGGCACCGGCATCAGACCGTCTACCGCCTCCAACGGCTCGTTGATGATGTCGGTCTCCCAGTAACGGCTGGCGCTGGAGGTGTCGCCCGGCAACGTGAAATTGGGCAGGGTGGACAGATGGATGTTGTGTGCCCGGCCCACACCCCCCTCGAGCATGCCGCCGCACCACACCGGAGCGCCGAAGGCCTGCGCCACGTCATGGACGCGCCGGGCTTCCGCCAGACCGCCCACGCGGGCCACTTTCAGGTTGATCACGCCGCCCGCGTGGGTCGCCAGCGCCTTGCGGGCGTCCGCCGCGCTGGCGATGCTCTCGTCCAGGCACAGCGGGGTCTGGAGACGGCTCTGGAGCGTGGCGTGGTCAATCAGGTCATCCCAGGCCAGCGGCTGCTCGATATAGGTCATGTGGTACTGGTCCAGGGCTTTGAGCCGCACCGAGTCGGCCAGCGTGTAGGCGCTGTTGGCGTCCACCGTCAGGCGAATATCGGGAAATGCCTCGCGGGTGGCACGCACCGGGACCTCATCCCAGCCGGGCTTGATCTTCAGTTTGATGCGGCGGTAGCCCTGTTCGACATGGCGGCGCACGGCGTCCACCGTGGCGGTCTCGTCCGGCTGAATGCCCAGGCTGACGCCCACCTCCACCTCGGTCTTGCGCCCGCCCAGCAGCGTGCCCAGCGGCACATTCAGCATTCGTGCCCACAGGTCCCAGGCGGCCATCTCCACCATGGCGCGGGCCATCCGATTGCCCCGGAAGGCCCCCAGGGCGTCGTTCAGTTCCTCCGGATTGGCAAAGGTCTTACCCAGGATGCGCGGTAGGAACACCCCGCGCAGCAGATCCATCGCTCCCGCCAGCGTTTCCTCACGGTACATGGGGGCCACTTCCATGGTGCCCTCGGAAACGCCCTGCAAGCCTTCGCCGTGGAGCACCAGCAGCGGCACGGTGCGGGCCGTCTGAACGCCGAAACTGGTCTCGAAGCGGAACTTCAGCGGCAGGCGAACGATCATGATCTCGGCGGCTTCTATTCGCAGCATGGCACACAGTATGGGGGCTGAGGTCTAGAATAGGCCCGAAAACAGGCAAAGGTGAGGCCAGCGAGGCGGGACGGTGAACCGGATTCGGGCGGTCTTTCAACGCGTCTGTCAGGGCACGCCAGAGCGGGTGCTCAGCCTCCGAGGGAGAAATATGGGCAAGGCAGACGTGAGCGCAGACCAGTCGGCGTCAGAACTCATCTCGGAGAAAATCGCGCAGCTCGGCGACTGGCGCGGCGCGACCCTGGGCAGAATGCGGCAGCTGATCCACGAAGCGGACCCGGGAGTGACCGAGACCTGGAAGTGGGGCGGCACGCCAGTCTGGGAGCATGACGGCGTCCTGTGTACCGGCGAAACGTACCGGAAAGCCGTCAAGCTGACCTTCGCGCAGGGCGCCTCCCTGGACGATCCGGACGGGCTGTTCAATGCCAGCCTGGAGGGCAAGACGCGCCGTGCCATTGACATCCACGAGGGCGAGCTACCGGACGAAGCCGCCTTCAGGGCGCTCATTCAGCAGGCGGTGAGGTTCAACGGCGCGAGAAAAGCAAAACGTACCTGAACATCCCGCCTACCGTCCCCACATCAGTCACAGCCGCCGGACGGTCACTTGCGCAGACGCGGTATAACTAGCAGCACTATGGCGGACATCAAAGTTCCTGTTTTTTCCGAATCGGTCAGCGAGGGTACGCTGCTGACCTGGCACAAGCAACCTGGCGAGGCGGTCAAGCGCGGCGACGTACTGGCCGAGATCGAGACCGACAAGGTGGTGCTGGAGGTCACGGCGCAGGCCGACGGCGTGCTGCAGAGCATTGCCAGGAACGAGGGCGACACGGTGCTCAGCGAGGAGGTGCTGGGGGTGATGGGCGACGCCGGGAGCGCACCCGCTGCCCAGGCTTCTGCCACGAAAGCGACTGAGGAAGAGACGAGCGGCCCGATTCCCGACGAGCAGAGCGCGGGCGGCACCGCCGTCCACCCCGACAGCACCGGCACTCAGCCCGCGGCCCAGGGAACGCAGCGGCGTGAGGACCTCTCCCCCGCCGTCCGCAAGGTGGTGACCGAGAACAATCTGGACGCCTCGCAGATTCCGGCCACCGGCCCGCGCGGCAACATCACCAAGCAGGACGCGGTGGTGGCTGCACAGGGCGGCGGCACCTATCAGGGGCCTCAGTCGGCGGCGGCCCCCGCAGGCCTTCAGCCCACCCAGGAGACGGCGAAGGCCACCCCGGCGCCAGCTACCCCAGCTCCAGCGGCCCAGGCTCCCAGCGGCCCCAGGGCCGAGCAGCGCGTGCCCATGACCCGGATCCGCGCCCGAATCGCCGAGCGCCTCAAGGAAGTGCAGAACACGGCGGCGCTGCTGACCACCTTCAACGAGGTCAACATGCAGCCCAGCATGGACCTGCGCAAGAAGTACCAGGACCAGTTCGTCGCCAAGCACGGCGTCAAGCTGGGCTTCATGAGCCTGTTCGTGCGCGCCGCCACCGAGGCGCTGAAAGCCTTCCCGCTGGTCAATGCCAGCATTGACGGCAAGGACATCATCTATCACGGCTTCTACGACATCGGCATCGCGGTGGCCAGCGAGCGCGGTCTGGTCGTGCCGATCCTGCGCGACACCGATGGCATGAGCCTGGCAACGATTGAGAAAGAAATTGCAGGCTTTGCCGCGAAGGCCCGCAGCGGCAAGCTGACCATGGAGGACATGAGCGGCGGCACGTTCTCGATCACCAACGGCGGCACTTTTGGCAGCATGATGAGCACCCCGATCATCAATGCCCCGCAGAGCGCCATCCTGGGCATGCACAACATCATCGAGCGGCCCATCGCCCAGAATGGTCAGGTGGTGATCGCGCCGATGATGTACCTGGCGCTGTCGTATGACCACCGCATCATCGACGGCAAGGAAGCCGTGCAGTTCCTGGTCATGATCAAGAACCTGCTGGAAGACCCGGCGCGCATGTTGCTGGAGCTGTAAACCGGTCCTGAGTGGCGGCCTCCCTTGTGAAGAAGGGGAGGCCGCCGCTCTTTGCCGGGTTCGTCAGGCTGCTGAAAGGGCCGCACCCCTAAACTTGCCCCATGACGGTCATGCCGGAAACAATGCTACGCGGACGCCTGGGCAGTATCAGCGAGGGCCTCGATCTTCAGGCGAGTTGGGACGGCCAGCACCTGAGCGGGCGGATCGGCAGCTTCACGGCAGGACAGAACATCGTGGTGGGCCTGACGGCGGACGGTCTGGCTGGCCGGGTGGGGGGCTTCACGCGCGGATTTGACCTGCGCGCCGAGGTGCTGGCCGGGGAACTGCACCTGCATCTGGGCGGTGTGGACGGCCCGGACGTTCGCATGGCCTTTACCCCGGACGGGGCCACGGGCCGCTACGGACGCTTTACCGACGGCTTGGACCTCACGCTGCGCCACTACGCGGGCGAGGTCCGCGGGCGCTTCGGTGGATACACCAACGGGACCGACTTCCGTATGGATCTGGGGGACGTGCCGCTGCTATTGGCGGCCATCCTTGCGGTCAGCGCGCTCTGTTTATGGCGGGAGGATGTAGCCTTGACCGCGGCGAGGTAGCCGCATCCTTGCCCGGCTTAGTTCTGACCGCTGTTGCGGTCCTCACGCTGAGTTGCGGCCCTGTGCCGCCGCCCCAGGATCCAGACGGCAGCGGCCACCACCAGACCGACGACGATCACGGTGGAGGCCGGGCCGATGTACTCACCCACCTTGTCGTAATGGTCCCCCAGCAGGTACCCCGCGCCGGTCAGCACGCTGGCCCACAGCGCCGAGCCGATGGCGCTGTACAGCAAGAAGGTGGGCAGCGGCATACCGCTCATGCCTGCCGGCAGGCTCAGCAGGCTACGAATGCCCGGCACCATCCGCCCGAAGAGCACCGCCTTCGGGCCATGGCGGTCAAACCAGTCGTCGGCCTTGCGGATGTCGTCGCCGCTCAGGGCCAGCCACTTGCCATGCTTGTCGGCCCAGGCCACCACCCGCTCCTCGCTGAACACGCGCCCGATGAAGTACAGCGGCAGGGTGCCCACGACGCTGCCCAGCGTTCCCGCCAGCACCACGCCCACAAAGCTGAGGTCACCGCGTGACGCCGCGAAACCTGCCGAGGGCAGAATCAGCTCGCTAGGAATCGGCGGAAACACGTTCTCCAGGACCATTAGCAGCACGATGCCCAGGTAGCCCAGGCTGTCCATCAGGTTTTGAATCCAGTCCACCATCTGCCGCTCAGGCTAATGGCTGCGGGTGAGCGGGACGTCAGCCAAAAGTCAAGGTGCGCGGGGGCTCAAATGCGGGCGGGCAGCTTTTCCAGGTACTTGAAGGGCAGGCTCAGGGCGCTCTCGCCCTGGCGGAAGGCGGCCAGATAGCCGCTGACCGTGCCGCCCGAGCGTTCGACGATGCGCGCCAGCGTCTGGGCAGTGCCGCCGCTGGAGATCACGTCCTGCACGATGGCCACCCGCTTTCCCTTCAGGCGGGCGGCATGCGGGCTGTCCAGCCAGAAAGTCTCGGCCACACCCAGGGTCATGCTGGGTGCGTCCTGGATGATCGGGTCCTGCATGTACGGGCGCCGCTTCTTGCGGACGCACTCGTATGGCAGGCCGCTCTGGTGGCTGAGTTCGTGGGCCAGCGGCAGGGCGTTGGTCACCACCGTCAGCAGCACCTCGGTGCCGTCCGGGATCATGACCAACATCTCACTGGCCACCGCCTTGGTGAACTCGCTGTCCCCGATGAACTCCACCAGCGGCACGCGTCCCATGCTGCCCACCCGCGCGCTGGGCAGGGTCCTCGTCACGCCGCCGATCTTCACGGTCACTTCCTGATTGGCCTGGGTCATGGGCCCAGCTTAGCCCGCCGCAGCGTCCGGGCAGGGCCAGGAATCAGGCCCCCGGAAACAGGGGCAGGTGGCCCAGCGCCGTAACCTCCTCGCGCTCCTCACCCTCGGTGAAGACCGCCAGTACGGCGGCCACCTCGCCGCCTACCTCGTCAATGATCTGCCGCAAGGAGTGCAGGGTGCCGCCGCTGGAGACCACGTCGTCTACGATGGCCACCTTGCGGTTTCGGACCTTGGACACATCGAAACCGTCGAGCACCAGCAACTGCGGAATGCCGGTGGTGATGCTGATCACCTCACGCGCCACCGGTTCCACCATGTAGGGCTTCTGCGTCTTGCGGATCACGATGTACGGCTTGCCGGACTCGCGGCTGATGACGTGCGCCAGCGACAGTGCCTTGACCTCGGGGGTCACCAGCACGTCAATGTCTGCGGGCAGCAGCCGGGCCAGCGCCTTGCCAGCGGCTTCGGTGACCTCGGTGTCGCCCAGCATATTGAACAGCGCCACATTCACGCCTGGAGCGACCTCCACGATGGGCAGTTCACGGGTCACGTCCCCGACCTGTACGGTGTGCGTCTTCACGGGTCCGAGTGTAATGCCCACAGCGGGGTGCAGGCGTCTGCGAAAAGACGCGGGAGCGGGTGCCTTCACCTGAGGACGGCAGGAGGAAACCAATCCCTCGAAGGGGAGGCGGGCAGTTGAGGGTCAGAGGGGCCGACCGCCGATATTCAGAACAGGCGGACTCAGTGGCCAGCCCCAACCCTCATCCCGTCTAGTTCATTGGGAATAAATGACTTGTTTTGTCATCAATAAAAGATTACCTTTCTGGTCGATGATTACCTCGCCTCCCCTCCGCAGCACTTCCGGCCCTGCCCAGACCGATCTGAGCGCGCTGAAGTTCAACCAGTACACGGTGATCGGGGTCACCGTGCTGGCGCTGGTGTCCGGTGTGAGTGTCCTGACCCTACTGCTGGGCGCGGTGATGCTGCTGGGCGCCCTGCGCCCGGAGCTCTCGCCGCTGCGGGCGGCTTACCGAATGTTCGGGCGGCGGCTGGGCCTGAGGCCTGAAGTCGTCGCTGAAGATCCCCGCGCCCACCACTTTGCGCAGGGCGTGGGTGGCGTGTTCCTGATCGCTTCCAGCGTGAGCGTGCTGGCCGGGTTGCCGCTGCTGGGCCTGGGGCTGGGGCTGCTGGTCATCGCCCTGGCGGGCCTGAACCTGAGCCAGAAGATCTGTGTGGGTTGTCTGCTGTACTTCCAGTATCGCCGCCTGCGTCATGCCGTCCTGAGCCGCTGAATCTTCCATCTTCCCCCAATCATGAGGTTCCTTAGCTATGTCCGACATCGAAACCCTGAAAAAAGAACTGCCGCCCTTCCAGATCTTCGACCTGATTCCGCAGTACGCCGCTGCCGGAGCGATTGACCCAGAAAAGATCGACCTATTGAAGTGGGCCGGGGTGTACCCGCAACGCCCCGCCGAGGACGGCTTCCTGATGATGCGCGTCAAGGTGCCCACCGCCGAGCTGAGCAGCGCCGCCCTGCGCGTGATCGCGGGGATCGCCGAGGACTACGGACGCGGGTTGCTGGACGTGACGGACCGGCAGGCCTTCCAGTTCCACTGGCTGCGCATTCAGGACATTCCGGCGATTCTGGACCGGCTGGACACCGTGGGCCTGCACACCCGTGGAGCCTGCGGCGACACCGTGCGCGCCGTGATCGCCTCGCCGCTGGCCGGGCTGGATGCCCGCGAGGTGATCGACGTGCGCCCGATTGCCCTGGCGATGGAAGGCACCTTGAGCGGCAACAATGATTTCCAGGATCTGCCCCGCAAGTTCAAGATCAGCCTGACAGCCACCCCCGAGCTGGAAGGCATCCATCTGGTCAACGACATCGGGTTCCTGGCCCACCGGGTAAACGGGGAAGTGGGCTTCGACGTGTGGGTGGGCGGCGGCCTGGGCGCGGTGGCGCACCTGTCCAAACGCCTGGGCGTCTTTATTCGCCCGGACGAAGTGGTGGAAGTGGGGCGCGCGATTGCCGGGGCATACCGCGATCATGGGTACCGCATCAACCGCAAGAAAGCCCGCCTGAAGTACCTGATCAAGGATCTGGGGGTGGATCGGTTCCGGGAAATCGTGGAGACCGAGTACCTGGGCCGCCCCCTGCGCGACGGTCCCTCGGCCCCGGTGGCCCGCTTCGGCGGCAGCGATGTGCTGGGCGTCAATCCGCAGCATGACGGCCTGAATTACGTGGTGCTGACCACCACCGTCGGACGGATCGACCCCGCCAAGGCGCGCGCGCTGGCCGATCTGGCCGAGCGCTACGGCCAGGGCATGGTCCGGACCACCGCCTTTCAGAACATGATGATCCCGCACGTGCGCACCGAGGACGTGGACGCGCTGGTGGCCGAGCTGCAAAAGCTTGACCTCGCCCCGAAGGCGACACTGCGCGGCACCACCATCGCCTGCACTGGCACGCAGTTTTGCCGTCTGGCCCAGACCGAGACCAAGGCGCGGGTGGCCGGCATGATCGACACCCTGGAACCGCTGCACAGTGACATTGACGTGCCGTTCGTGATCAACCTGACCGGCTGCTCGAACGCCTGCACGCGCTATCAGGTGGCCGATCTGGGCTTCATGGGCGCTCTGCGGGGTGAGGAAGAGGTCTACAACGTCCACCTGGCGGGCAGCATCGGGCAGGCCCAGCGGACGGGCAGCAAACTCAAGGGAATCGTGCCGGCCACCCGGCTGACCGAGTACACCGACCGGGTGCTGAGCGATTTCAAGGCGCACAAGACCGAGGGCGAGAGCTTCGTGGAATACGCGGACCGCATGGGCAATGATCGCTTCCTGCCGGACGTGGTGCTGGCTGGGGAGGAAGCCGAACGGGAACTGGTGGGCGCATGAGCGCCACGCTGGAACGCCCGCCCCGCACTCAGGACGTGGGGACAGGCCGCGTCGTGTGGTTCACCGGCCTCAGTGGGGCGGGCAAGAGCACGCTGGCCGCCGCCCTGCATACGGAACTCGCCACGCGCGGCGTCGCGGTGGAGCTGCTGGACGGCGACGCCGTGCGCGAGAACCTGAGCAAGGGCCTGGGCTTTTCGCGCGAGGACCGTGACACCAACGTCCGCCGCATCGCCTTTGTCGCGGGGCTGCTTGCCAGACACGGCGTGACCGTGCTGGTCAGCGCCATCAGCCCCTACGCCGACACCCGCCGCGAGGTGCTGAGCGCCCTGCCGGATACCCTAGAAGTCTTCGTGGATGCGCCGCTGGACGTCGTCACGACCAGGGACGTCAAGGGTCTGTACCTCAAGGCCATCGCCGGTGAGATTCAACACTTCACGGGGGTCAGCGATCCATATGAGGCCCCGCAGACACCGGACCTGCACCTGCGAACGGATCAGATCAGCGTGCAAGATGGGGTGCAGGCGCTGCTACGGGCGCTGGGAGAAGGATGACGGCGGGCGCGAGATTGGGTGCGGATCACCTGCCGCCCCTGCCCCACCCACAGGACGAGCGCGAATCCAGGACACAGCAGACCGATCACCTGCTGACCTGGGCCATTGGGACCCACCCCGATCTGCTGATGCCCAGTGCGTTCAACCTGAATGGAATCGTGCTGATTGATCTGGCGGTGCGGGCGGGCTATCGGGGGCAGGTGGTGTTCGTGGATACGGGCTACCACTTCCCTGAGACCCTGCAAACCCGTGACCGGCTGGCGGCCCGCTACCCGCAACTGGAATTCGTGACGCTGAACGCGGGGGCGTCGCCGGACGATGGCCGCACGCCGCCGGAGCTGTACGCGGCAGATCCGGATGCCTGCTGCGCGGCCCGCAAGGTGGCCCCACTCCAGGAGTATCTAAGCCGCAGGAACCCATCCGCCCTCCTCAATGCCCGCAGCCGCGATCAGGCCGTCACCCGCGCCCAGATTCCGTTTGTCGAGGAAGGCGGCGCACGCATCAAGATTAATCCACTGGCCGAGTGGACGCGCCAGGAGCTCGAGGCCTACGCCACTGCCCATGATCTGCCGGTCAATCCGCTGTACGCCGACGGTTTTCTTTCGGTGGGCTGCTGGACCTGCACCCGCGCTGTGCGCCCTGGTGAGGACGCCCGCGCCGGGCGCTGGGCGGGGCGGGGCAAGACAGAATGCGGTTTGTGGGCCGGTGACGGCAAGCTGTGATCTTTTTTATTGACCAATAGTTGAGTCTTTTCATCCACTTTCTATACTGTCCTGGAGAACTTGCATGCCCACCCTGCCCCTTCCCGTGACCACCCTACCCACCCCGCTGGGCGGGACCTTGATCCATCAGGTGAACCGCGTGGCCGAGGCTGACCTGCGGGGTCTTCCCCGCCTGGAACTGTCCGAACGTAGCGCCGCCGATCTGGAACTGCTGGCGACGGGGGCGTACTCGCCGCTGACCGGCTTTCTGGGCGAGGCCGATTACCTGAGCGTGATCGAGCATCTTCGCCTGGCCGACGGCACCCCCTGGAGCCTGCCCATCACGCTGCCGGTGGGGCGCGCCGAGGCCCGTGACCTGCGGGGCCGCGTCGTGCTCACCCGTGATGGCGTGGGCGTGGGTCTGATCGACGTGCAGGAGCAGTTCGAGGCCCGTAAACAGTGGGAGGCCCTCGAGGTCTACCGCACCGAGGAGGTGGCCCACCCCGGTGTGGCGGCGCTGTACGCCCAGGGCGAGATCAATCTGGCCGGGCCGGTCACGCTGTTCGAGGTGCCGCGCGGGGCCTTCCCCCAGCACCACCGCACGCCCGCCGAGGTCCGCGCCGTGATCGAGGCGCGTGGCTGGCAGACCACGGTGGCCTTCCAGACCCGCAACCCGATCCACCGGGCCCACGAGTACCTGCATAAGGTGGCGCTGGAACTCGTGGACGGTCTGCTGCTGCACCCGCTGGTGGGCACCACCAAGGGGGACGACGTCCCTGCGGACGTGCGTGTGGAAGCCTACGAGGTGCTGCTGGAGCGTTATTACCCCCAGGCCCGCACCCTCCTGAGCGTGTACCCCGCAGCCATGCGCTACGCCGGGCCCCGCGAGGCGATCACACACGCGCTGTCGAGGCGCAACTACGGAGCCACCCATTTCATCGTCGGACGCGATCATGCGGGCGTGGGCAGCTATTACGGCACCTACGACGCTCAAGAGATATTCGGCGCCTTTACCGCCGAGGAGCTAGGCATCCGCATCCTGAAGTTCGAGCACACCTTCTACTGCCAGTCCTGCGCCCAGCTGGTCAGCCCCCGAACCTGCCCCCACGGCGCGGCGCACCACTTGGTCCTGAGCGGCACCAGGGTCCGCGAGAAGCTGCGGGCAGGCGAGAATCTCCCCCCCGAATTCAGCCGTCCGGAAGTGGCCGAGGTGCTGCGGCGGGCGTATCGGGCGTCCGGGAATTGACCCACTCCAGCAGCCCCGTGGAGTTCAGAAAAAACGCGAAAAGGCCCACCGTACGAACGCTGCACGGTGGGCCTTTCTGAGCGCTGCTCCATTCAGTACAGCTTGTCCAGTACCTCGTCCTTCATCACGAAGCTGTTGTCTCTGGTGGGGAACTCGCGGGCGCGCACCTCGGCGGCGTAACGCGCGATGGCCTCGCGGGAAATCTGGCCCACCTCGGCGTAGCGCTTGGCAATCTTCTTTTCCTCGCCCTCGTAGACGCCCAGCAGGTCATGCGTGACCAGCACCTGCCCGTCGCAACCCACGCCCGCGCCGATGCCGATGGTGGGGATGGTCAGCCTCTCACTGATCAGTCTGGCGAGGCGGGCGGGAATAACCTCCAGCACCAGGGCGAACGCGCCTGCCGCCTCCAGCCCGTGCGCGCCCTCCAGGGTGGCACGGGCGCTGGCGTCGTCCTTGCCCTGCACCTTCAGGCCGCCCTGCGCGGTAGCGGTCTGGGGCATCAGACCCACATGACCCATCACCGGAATGCCGTTGCGGGTCAAGGTCTGCACCACGCTCAGGATCTCGGGCGAGGCCCCCTCCATCTTGATGGCATCCGCCCCCGTCTCCTGGATGACACGCACGGCGTTTCGCATGGCGTCCTGCACCCCCGTGTGATACGTGCCGAAGGGCAGATCCACCACCATGAACGTGTCCGGCGCACCCCGGCGCACCGCGCGGGCATGGTGAATCATGTCGGCCAGCGTGACTGGCGCAGTGGAGTCGTAGCCCAGCACCACGTTGCCCAGGGAATCGCCCACCAGGATCAGGTCCACCCCGGCGGCCTCGGCGTGGCGGCCACCCGGATAGTCGTAGGCGGTGACCATCACCAGCGGCAGGGCTGAGTGCTGAAGTTCGGGAAGACTACGCTTCATAGGGGGCAGGGTAGCAGGGAGGCGCTGATGCATGGGGACCGCGCCGCCAAGTCTGCGGCGTGTAGGAGAAGACCCACATATCTTGCCCACTGCGACTGACGACTGCCCGTTAACCACCCTGCCACTCGCACGCGCCTACAATGCCCTTCATGAGTGATCTTCTGAGCGGCTGGACCCCGGCCCCCCCCGGCCACAAGCATGTGGTCAGCGTCAGCCTGGGCAGCAGCAAACGCAACGCGCGCGAGGAAGTCACGCTGCTGGGCCAGCCGTTCATCCTGGAGCGGATCGGCACCGACGCCGACGCGAAAAAAGCCGCAGAGCTGTTTGGGGCGCTGGACGGCAAAATTGATGCCTTCGGCCTGGGCGGCGCGGATCTGTACGTGATCGCGGACGGCAAACGCTACCAGTTTGGCAACGTCAGGAAGCTGGTGGCCAATGCCAAAAAAACCCCCGTGCTGGACGGCAGCGGCCTCAAGAACACGCTGGAGCGTGACGCGATCGCCCAGCTCGATCCGCTGCTGAACTGGCGCACCCAGAAGGTACTGATGGTGTCCGCCGTGGACCGTTTCGGCATGGCAGAAGCGCTGGCGCAACACGGCGCAGACATCGTGTTCGGGGACGTGGTGTTCGGGCTGGGCATCGACCGGCCTCTGCGCTCGCTGGCAGCGTTACGGAACGTGGCCCGCCTGGTGTTGCCTGCCATCACCAAGTTGCCACAGGACTGGTTCTACCCCACGGGTGCCAAGCAGGAAACCAGCGTTGAGGGCAAGGGCACCAAATATTACGCCTGGGCTGACGTGATCGCCGGAGACACCCACTATGCCAAGCGTTACGCTCCCAAACGGCTGGAGGGCAAGACCATCCTGACGCAGACGATCACCGAGGCGGACCGCGCCTGGATGTCAGAGCACGGCGTGGCCCGGCTGATCACCACGACGCCGCGCATGGGCAGCCGCAACTTCGCCACCAACGTTCTAGAAGCGTGTTTCGTCGCCATGAGCGGCAAGAAAGAGGCGCTTAGCGAGGACGAGTACCTGAAATACATCCGGGAAGTGGGCTTCAAGCCGGAAGTCAACGAACTCTAGGCCTGAAGGTCATTCGGGAAACACCCCAGTTTCTTCTCTTGGCATAGAGGGAGAGGAATGGCGCTGAGCCAGTCTGTTGGGTCTGGCGGGAAGGGGGTGTTTCCGCCTCTACAACCCACTCCGGCACCCTTCTACAGATGATCCACTCTGTATCCGATGGCCTCTGGCAGCCATGGGACGGCACTGGCCACGGTCTTCAAGGCACACGCCGTTCATCGTCCGCGCTTAGGATGGCGGGCATGATTCACGGTGAGCGATGAACAGGAAAGCATGGTTGCTGGCCGCTGCTCTAGCCCTGTCGTCAGGCTCTGCACTGAGCCAGGCAGCACCGCCGCTTCCCAGGCCTCTGCTGAGCGGCAGCACTTCCGGGCTGGGCTGGGCCATCTACGCAGGCGGACTGAGGGGGGCCGACCTGCAGGAAGACGGCCAGAGCCTGCGCCTGGGTGCTCCGGTGGGGGCCAGCGTCCTGGGCACCCGGTATGACGCGGCCAGGAAAACAGCCCTGCTGACCTACCGCGTACCGGGAGGGTTGGGTGCCCGCAGCGCGCTGGCTTTCGCCACCAATCAATTGCAGCTTCAGGGCTTCGATCTACGGGAACGTACTTTCAAAGACGCCAACAGTGCGAGCGCCACGCTCAGCCGTGAGGGACGGAAGATCGAGATTCAGATTACCCGTAGGGATGGAGGCGACCTTCAAGTGCTCTACGGATTTTCAAAAGAGTGAACTGGATGGATAAGTCCAATGAAAGCATCACAGTCAAATTCCTGTTTTAAAGAAAAATTCAAAGCTTCACTGTGTTGTTTTATGAGTGACTATGACAGAAAGATCAAATGGAAATTCGTCTATAGACATATCCGGGGCGTCGGTTACCTCTCTAAATAATATTTTTCAAGCAACTTTTGTCAAATTTAAAGAAGCATTGGGTATTAGATCTATTGTTATTACAACTAAAAATTAAGAAACTGTATAATTCTCATCGACTCACTTACGAGTTTCTGGAATCCTCTAATGTCGAAGCCAGAGAAACGAAGTGCAATACCTTATTGCTTTGTCGTGCCTTCGTTCCACTCTCTACTTAAGGAGGCCCCATGAACAGCAAATTGATTCGCAAGGCCGGCGCTCTGGCGTTGACCACCCTTCTGGCCCTCACTCCTGTTGCCGCTGCTCAGCAACAACCCGTCCTTTCTGGCACCACCAACGGACTCGCCTGGACTCTTTATGGCCCCGGTGACCTGGCCAATTTGAGCAACCAGTCCAATACACTCAAGGTTTCAGCCCATCCACAAGCCACCGTTGTCGGCACCAAATACGATAATCAGTCGGCCGTGCTGGCCTTCAGGGTCAACGTACCCCTGATGACGGTCTACATGTACCACGATGACCAACTGCGCGCCCAGGGATTTACCCGGACCTCGCAGAACATGGGAGACAACAACGCCCAGGCCGTGTACACCCGGAACGGCTCACAGGTCCGGCTGAATCTGATACGCCAGGGCAACAACAGCTACCGTGCCACCTTCGACTTGAGCGGCGTGCAGATGGCCATGGGCAATAACTCTGGCCAAGCCAACGCGGCGAACACCAATACGACTCCGGCGACTAACACAGCAACGGGAACAACGCCTGCCACAAACAACAGCACTAATACTGGCGCAACGAACCGTGTCTTGCCTATCACCGTTGTAGGCATTACCAAGTTCACGCCGGAGCAGAACACTGCTGCGGGCCGCAACGCTTTGGTCAGTGCCAAGGACTTTGCTGGTGTGCAGTACCTGCTCTATGGTCCAATTGAGTTGAACAGCCTGTCGAACAATGCGGGCACGGCCAGCTTTTCGATCCCGCAGGGCTCTACCCTGACAGAAACCGACATCAACGTGAACGGTGACCTGACGGCCCGTATTGCGGGCAGCAGTCTGAACTTGCAGCAGGTCATGGCCTTCTATGACCGCCAGTTCAAGACCCAGGGCTTCACGCTGGTCAATCCTACGGATACCGGCGCGGGGGGTGACTACGCACTCACCTACATCTACGAGCGTGGAGAAGGCAGCCGGGTGTCCTTCAGCGTGGAGAAAGAATTTGATACCTACCGTCTGGTGTGGGACTTCCAGCGTTCCTGATCTCACCTGTAAAGATCATTTGAACAAATGAAGAGCGGGTAGCCCATTGGGGCCACCCGCTCTTCTAGAGAGCACTATTGCTCGGCAAAAAAGTCGCGCACAGCTCTACCAAGACCTGATGTACTTCTGTCCCTCTGGAAGCTGCCCTGACCTGCGTCAGCCGCGAGCGTGAGCCCATTTCCGTTTTCCGTCGCTCCTGTCGTGCCTGCGCCAGCTCCCCCTTCATTCCGTCCATCCGGGCGGCAGATTTGACAGCCTTCAGGTCAGTGAGCACGGGCTTCCGGCTGCCATCTAAATCCGGGCGCACCGCACCGGTCTGTGACGGATACACTCGCCCCCATGCAATCACTGGTGGACGCGATTCGTGAGCAGGGCGTCATTCTGCCCGGCGGCTTTCTTAAGGTGGACGGGCTGGTCAACCACCAGTTGTTGCCTCGCCTGACCAGAGAAATGGGCCAGCGCTTCGCGGAACTGTTCGCGCCCTTAAAGCCCAACAAGGTGCTGACCATCGAGGTCAGCGGCATTGCCCCAGCCATCGCTACGGCAATGGAGCTGGACGTGCCCATGGTCTATGCCCGCAAGAAAAAGCCGCTGACCATGAAGGAGCCCGCCTTCACGGCTTCCTCGGTCAGCCGCACCAAGGGCGGCAACGTCGACCTGTTCATCAGCTCCGAATTCCTGGGACCGGATGACCGCGTGATCGTCATTGACGATTTTCTGGCTTCCGGGGGCACGCTGCGTGCCCTGAACGGGATGATCGAACTCAGTGGGGCCACGCTGCTGGGCCTGGGCTGCGTGGTGGAAAAACAGTTCGAGGCGGGCCGGGAGATGCTGGCCGATCTGGGCGTACCGATCCACACCCTCGCCAACATCGTCCGCATGAGTGAGGCCGAGGGAATCGTTGTGGAACCCGGCCGCTAGAGGGCGAAGATGAGGCCGCCTCAACC
The DNA here is from genome assembly GCF_014201875.1 of Deinococcus humi. Classification (NCBI taxonomy): domain Bacteria; kingdom Thermotogati; phylum Deinococcota; class Deinococci; order Deinococcales; family Deinococcaceae; genus Deinococcus; species Deinococcus humi. The sequence continues at coordinate 207,150 of NZ_JACHFL010000005.1, forward strand.
CTGCCCTCAGTCGACGGGGAGCGCGGCTCTTTAAGCTGGGACAAAGGACGTGCTCCCATGACCCAGCCTGGCCCCCGTTCCGCCCTGATTCCCGATCAAAGCGCCCGCGTCAACGTGGCGACGTACACCGATTACCTGGACGCCCAGCGCGCGGTGGACTATCTGAGCGACCAGAAATTCCCCGTCGAGCGCACAGCCATTATCGGCGAGGGCCTCAAGACGGTTGAGCAGGTCACGGGCCGTCTGGACTGGGGCCGCGCGGCCGGACTGGGCTTTGGACAGGGACTGTTCATCGGCCTGTTCGTGGGCTTGATCTTTAGCTTCCTGGGCCTGACCGGAGGCAACCTGCTGTTCTCCATCGCCTACGGCATGGTCCTGGGCGCCATTTTCGGGCTGGTCTGGGGCGTGGTTGGCTATGCCCTGAGCGGCGGGCGACGAGACTTCACCTCCATCGGCGGAATGAAGGCAGATCGTTACGCTGTCGTGGCCGACGCCGAGGTGGCCGAGCAGGCGCGGACGCTGCTGGCGAATCTGCCCGCCCGCTGAGCACGCAGGCAACGTCCGTTTGGATAGGATGCGCGGCATGACACAGCCCGGGATGGAATTGCAGGAATTGATTGCCGAGATGGAGCAGCGGCGCGGCAAGGTGGAGGCCGGCGGCGGCCAGGAGCGTCAGCAGAAGCAGCGTGACGGCGGCAAGTTGACCGCCCGTGAACGCATTGACGCGTTGCTTGACCCCGGCAGCTTTCTGGAAATGGGAACCTTCGTCGAACACCGGGGCGGCCGCCTGATGCAGGGGGTGGAGGCGCCCGGCGAGGGCGTCGTCACCGGACGCGGCACCATTGAGGGCCGGCAGGTCTTCGTGTTCAGCCAGGATTTCACCGTCTTGGGCGGCAGCTTAGGCAAAATGAACGCCGCCAAGGTTACCAAGATTATGGATCTGGCCGCCAAGACCGGCTGTCCGGTGATCGGCCTGAACGACTCGGCAGGGGCGCGCATTCAGGAAGGGGTGGATTCTCTGAGCGGATACGGCGAGATCTTCTACCGCAACGCCATCTATTCAGGAGCGGTGCCGCAGATCAGCGCCATCCTCGGCCCCTGCGCGGGCGGCGCGGTGTATTCCCCGGCGCTGACCGACTTTATTCTGATGAGCGGCGGCAGCAGCTACATGTTCATCACCGGCCCCGAGGTGATCAAGAGCGTGACGCGCGAGGACGTGACCTTCGACTCGCTGGGCGGCGCGGACGTGCACACCCGCAAGAGCGGCGTGGCCCACCTGGAATACGACGGCGACGAGGCGGTGCTGAGGGGCGTGCGTGACCTGCTGGGCTACCTGCCCCAGAACGCCCATGAACAGCCCCCGGTGCGCCAGACCAGTGACCCGGTGACCCGCCGCAACGACAAATTGCTGGACATCGTGGTCCCCGATCAGCGCAAGCCCTACGCCATGCATGCGGTCATTCACGAGCTGGTAGACGACAGCACCTTCCTGGAGATCCAGCCGAACTGGGCCAAGAACATAGTGGTGGGCTTCGCGCGGCTGGGCGGTCACAGCGTTGGCATCGTCGCCAACAACCCACGCGTGATGGCCGGAACGCTGAACATCGACGCTTCGGACAAGGCTGCCCGCTTTATCCGCACCTGTGACTGCTACAACGTCCCCGTGCTGACGCTGGTGGATGTGACCGGCTTCCTGCCGGGCGTGGCGCAGGAACATGCCGGGATCATCCGGCACGGTGCGAAGATGCTGTACGCCTACGCCGAGGCCACCGTTCCCAAGATCACCCTGATCACGCGCAAGAGCTACGGCGGCGCGTACCTCGCCATGAACAGCCGGGACATGGGGGCAGACGTGGTGTATGCCTGGCCCACCGCCGCCGTCGCCGTGATGGGCGCGGAGGGAGCCGCGAACATCGTCTACCGCCGGGAGATCAACGCCAGCGAGAATCCGGAAGCCACCCGCGCCGAGAAGATCGCCGACTACAAGGACGCCTTCGACAACCCCTACGTGGCCGCCAGCAAGGGCTACATCGACGACGTGATCCCCATGGAGGAGACCCGGGAGCGCCTGATCCTGACCTTTGCAATGCTGCGCGATAAGGTGGAGACCAGACCTTACAAGAAGCACGGGAACATGCCCCTGTAAGGGAACCTTCCATCAAGAAGGCGGCGACTCTGAATTCCGGAGTCGCCGCCTCTCTTCGTCGCCGCTAGCCTGCCTGCGGTTCCAGCTCTACCTTCAGCCAGCCGGGCTGGCGCTTGTCGAACGCCTCATACGAGCTGATGGCATCCTGCATCGTTTCCTGTTTGGTGATCACGCTGGTCGGATCGACCACGCCCGCCGCCACGAGTTCGACGAGGTGAGGGATGTAGACGCGGTGGTTGCAATTGCCCATCCGGACGGTCAGGTTCTTGTTCATCGCCTTGCCAATGGGATAGGTGTTCACCGAGGGTGAGTACACTCCGATAATGCCGATCTGCCCCGCCTTCTTGACCGCCTCGATGGCCCATTCCAGCACCTGCGTGGGCGCGTCACCCGGGACCCACTGGCCGTCCTTGGTCGGTTTGGCGTCGGGAGCGATCTGCTGCACCTCTTTCTCGAACTGCTGCTCCTGTTCCGCATCCGGCTCGGCTGGCCCGCCGTGGGCATGCTGGGCGTCAACGCCCACAGCGTCAATCACGCAGTCAGCGCCTACACCCCCGGTCAGGCGCTTGATGGCCTCGATGGGATCTTCTTCCTCGAAGTTGATGACCTCCGCGCCGTTCTTGCGGGCCATCTCCAGACGGCTTGGCACGCGGTCCACCGCGATCACGCGGGTGGCGCCCTGCAAACGGGCGCTGATGATGGCGAACTGCCCAACCGGACCGCAGCCGAAGACCACGACCACGCTGCCGTCATGGACCCCAGCCAGTTCCGCGCCGAAGTAGGCCGTGGGAAAGATGTCGGAGATCAGGATGGCCTGATCGTCCGAAACGTTGTCGGGCAGCCGCACTAAACTGGAATTCGCGTACAGGATGCGCGCCTTTTCTGCCTGGAGGCCATTGAGCGCCCCTGAATCCTTGGGACCGCCGTAAAACGCCGTCCCTGCCGAGGGACCATTCGGGTTGGCGTTATCGCACTGCGCCGTGTTGCCCTCGCGGCAAGGCGGACAGTAGCCGCACGACACGGTAGAGGGGATGACGACCCTGTCACCGGGCGCGAAGTTGCGCACGTCATCGCCGACCTGTTCCACCACGCCCACCGCCTCATGGCCCAGGATGGTGCCGGGGACCATGCCGCTCATGGTGCCGCGAATAAAGTGCAGGTCCGTCCCGCAGATTGCGCTGGCGGTCAGACGCACGATGGCGTCCGTCGGCTCCTGAATCTGCGGTTCAGGAACGTCGTCCAGTCGAATATCGCCTATGCCGTGCCATACCACTGCTTTCATTTTTGCTCGCTCCTTTCCGGTGGGTTCCATCTCTACCGGTCCAAGACAGCAGCCCGCGCCGGGCCAACTTGGGGAGTATGCGCTGAGGGACAATCAGGGCGGAAAACAATTTGCTCACTCTGGATTGAGTCGTCCTGATGCAAACATTAAGCGCCAAGTCATGAACAGACAGTCAAGGGCCTCTCCCTTCCCGTCTGGCACGTCTTCCGGGCATTCCAGCGTGTCCCGCCTGACAGAGCGCGGCGCAGCGCGGGCCTAGGGTGGCCGACATGACCTCATCCGACGCCAGCAAAAAGATCCTCGTCGTCATGTCCAGCGATTCCGAATTGCCCTTGCAGGACGGTAAGACGCACGCCACTGGCTTCTACCTGAATGAATTTGGCGTGCCCGCGCACCGCCTGGTGGAGGCGGGTCACACACTGATCATTTCCACCCCACGCGGCAACCGTCCCCCGCTGGATGCGGGCAGCGACAGCAAGGACTATTTCAAGGACGAGGCGGAGTATGGGCAGATCAAGGGATTTGTCGACGACATCCTGTCAGGCGAGATCGTGCCACTGGCCGACGCCGTGACCAATCTGGACGCCTTCGACGCCGTGTTCCTGCCCGGCGGCCACGCTCCCATGATCGAGCTGATGCACAATCACGACCTGGGCCATGCCCTGAGACACTTTCACGAACGTTCCCTCCCCACCGCGCTGATCTGCCACGCACCCGTGGCCCTGCTGGCCGCGCAGCCCGCCGCCGGAGCCTACCAGCGGGCACTGGAAGCGGGCGAGACGCCCGTAGCCCAGGATTTTGCCTACAGCGGCTACCGTGCCACCGTCTTCAGCACGCCTGAGGAAAAGGACACGGAGGCCAGTTTTGACGCCCCCCTGCTGTACTATCCCGCCGACGCCCTGAGTGCCGCAGGCATGACCGTGCAGAATGCCGAGAAGTGGACGAGCAACGTGGTCCGCGACCGCGAACTGATCACCGGACAGAACCCCATGAGCGACGAGGAATTCGTCAGCATGTTTCTGCAGGCGCTGTCGGAAACACCCGCGAGGGACTGAGGCTCACCCCTCCCTAGCGCCAACTATTCCCGGACGGCTCAGCGGAGAATGATCGTCATCTCCGCCGGGCTGGCCGTAAAACCTAGTGACCCGTAGAGGGAACGCGCTTCAGCGGTGGTTCCCACGGACAGCCGCGTAATTCCACGTTCACGCGCAACGTCCGTACAGCGGCCTACCAACTCGCGGGCCAGCCCTTGCCGCCGATAGTCGGGATGCGTCCAGACGTTGACGATGCGCCCCCGCCAGGGCTGTGAATCGCCGCGAGTTGGCCCCCATTCCAGCAGGGTTAGACCTGCTCCAGCGATGACCTTCTCGCCGTCCAGCGCGAGAAAGCCCAGATAAAAGCCACGATTGATTGCTCCCTCCACCCATTCGGCATAGACAGGACGCTCGGCATCGTCTGCTGCCAATGGGAAACGGTGACAGGCGAGAGTGGGAGCGTCACTGGGCCAGACCGGGCGAATCACGTGTTCCCCGGGGCTTCCGGATGGTGCTGGCGGTAGGCGCGCAGGGTGCCGTCCATGAAAGCCACGTACAGCGTGCCGCCAGCCGCCAGTGGAGTGGCCTGAACCCCTGTCGACTCTTGCCGGGTCCAGCGCACCGCACCGTCGCGCACGTCCAGGGCGCACAGTTGCCCGCTCTCCGAGGCCAGGAAGACCAGACCTGCGCTGACCACCGGACTGGCGGTGACGCGGCCCGACATACGGTGCGCCCACACGTCCTCGCCGTCGTGCAGGCGCAGGGCGCGCACGGTGCCGTCCCAGCCCGCCAGGATGGCCAGACCGGCATTACCGGTTCCGCTATAGGTCACGGCAGGCGAGGCCCAGACCTCGTCCTCCAGATCGTAGGTCCAAAGGATCGCCTCGTCCTCGGCCAGCGCCACCCGGCCCGTCGCGGCGCTCAGGGCCAGGGCGTGGACCTCGCCCTCCCAGGTCGCCACCACCAGCGTCGCCTCACCTGAGGTGCCAGGAAGCAGCGCGGGAGTGCCGTGGACCGTGCCGACCTCCACCTTCCACAGCGGGCTGCCGCTGCGGGCGTCCAGGGCGTGCAGCCAGCCGTTCTCGTCGCAGACCAGCGCGGCCCCGGCCCACACCAGTGGGCTGGCGGCCACCGGGCCGTCGGTGCGGTAGGCCCAGGCCAGTTCCCCGGTGCGGGCACTCAGGGCGTGCAGATGGCCGTCGCGGCTGGACGCCAGCACCCGCCCGGCCCACAGCGTCGGCGCCCCGGTCAGCTCGGCACGGGCCTGATGCCGCCAGACCTCCGCGCCGCCCTGCAGTTCCACGCGGCGCAGGGTGCCGTCCCACGCGCCGAAGAAGATATGCCCGCCCTGAAAGGCCGCCGGGGCCGTCACCTCGTCGCGGGCCGCGTAAGTGGCGAAGGGCCGCCCAGAAGCGTGGGTCAGCACCAGCTGGCCGCCACGCGTGCCCACGGCCACCAGATCGCCCTCCCCCACCACGGCGGCGGGCCAGGTGACCTCGCCGGGCAGCGGCACGCTCCAGGCCTCCTTCAGGTGTGAAACGCGGGCCGGGCCGTCGGGATGTTCCCCGGTGCGGGTGCGTCCGCCACGGTACTGGCCGCGCGCGTGGCCGGTCCAGATGTCACGGCGGGCCAGCGCCCACAGGTGCGAGAGAGCCGCGCCGGACTCGGGACGGTCCTCGGGCTTCTTGGACAGCAGCGCCAGCAGCACACGCGCCACCGCGTCGGGAATGGCCGGGTTCAGGTCACGCGGATCGGTGATGGTCTCGTAGACATGCTGGAACAGCACGCTCTGATCGCTGTCGCCCACAAAGGGGGGACTCCCGCAGGCCACCCGGTATAGCACCGCTCCCAGCGCGTACAGGTCGCTTAGCGGTCCCACACCGATTCCCTTGGCCTGCTCTGGGGCCATGTAGGCGGGGGTGCCCAGCGTCAGACCGCTGCGGGTCAGCTGGCGGGTGTGGTCTGACAGGGCCACCAGCCCGAAGTCCATGATGCGCGGCAGCCACGCCTCGTCCAGCAGGACGTTGCCAGGGGTCAGGTCGCGGTGGATGATGCCGCGCGAGTGGATGAAATGCAGCGCCCGCGAGGCGAAGCTGGCCGCCGTGACAAAGCGGGCCAGCGAGGTAGGGGCGTCCTCCAGCGGTCCCAGCACCGTGATCGGTCCGCCGGTCATCAGCGGCATGGTGAAGAAGGGACGCCCGTCGCTGGGATCCACCCCCAGGTCCAGCACCGGCACGATGCCCGGATGGGTCAGCCGGGCCAGGGTGCGGACCTCGCGCAGGAAACGCTGTTTGTCGGAATCGGGAACGTGGGCGTGCATCACCTTGACGGCCACGTCGCGGTCCAGCAGCGAGTCGTGGGCGCGGAACACCAGCGCGCTGCCGCCCTCGCCCAGCGGGGAACGCAGGTCATAACGACCTGCCAGGCGCGTGCCCACCTCTAACGGCATAGAGCCGGAGTCTACCGTCTGGATGGGGGGACAGTCCGGATGTGTTTCGGGCCTGATCGTTCCGTCCTACCCCATGCTTCCTCAGTCCGCAGCCAGCTGGCCCGGCGTCAGCGGCTCGCGCAGCAGGCGGCCAAAGCCCTCCTGGCCGTGCTTCCTGATCCAGCCCTGGACCAGATCGCTGCCCACGGCGTAGGTAAAGATGTACGCCCGGAACTGCGGCTGCCCGATGAAGCGCAGGGTCTGGCGGGCGCGTTCCGGGGTGGCGAGGGCGTAGCGCATCAGGAAATCCAGCACCTCACTCTGCGCGCGGCCCTCGCCGTGCAGCATCAGCGCCGCCGTGCCGCTCACGTTCTTGAAGCCTTTCTGGGCCTGCGTCACGTCCAGAAAGGCGCGCACGTCTTCTCCGTCCAGGCCTGCCAGGGCGGCCAGTTCACCGCCGAGCCACTCGCGCACCTCTGCCTCGTCCATCACCGCGTCCAGCGCATTGGTGGCAATTCCCTCGGAGACGGCACACTCGGGAGCGTTCATCAGCTGGATGCTGTGTTCCAGCCAGCCGTTCTCTCGCACCAGCAGGGCTTCCTTGGTCGAATGTTCGGTGTGGTGGCCAGGATAGCCCTCGTGGGCCAGCAGGTCGGGTAGGCCCGTCAACGGCACGGGCAGATCGGTGTTGATGTCGATGCGACTTTTCAGATTGCCCAGCGGCCAGTTATACCCGCCCCACGGCTTGTCGGACACCAGCGAGATGCTGAAATCCTCGCCCTCCGGCAGGCCAAAGCGGTTCTGGGTGCGCTGCCGGAGTTCGGCCAGAATCGGTCCCGCGACGCGCAGCAGGTCATCTTTCGGCACGATCACCTTCCGGCGCAGGGTCTCGATACGTTCGGCGAGCGGCCCGCTTCCCGGAACCGCCGTTTCCAGCACGTCCAGGGCAGCGTCCAGTTCGCTCCGGTCCGCGCGCACCGGGTCGATGTCGTAGAGCCCGCGCACCTCCTGTTCGTAGGGGATGGCCCCGCCGCCGATAAGGCGGGTCATGGTCTGCATGGCCGACACCTGCACCCGCAGGAACTCGCGCCGTGCAGGTTCGGTGACGGTCTGCACGTCCGAGAGCAACGTCTCGGCCTCGGCCTGAAGTTCGGCAGGCTCGCGGCGGGTCCGGTCTGCCCACTCCTGCGGCCCGCCGTACCCGTCCACGAAACCTTCCGAGTGAACGTCGATGGCGTGGGCCAGCCGGATGTAGCGCTCTGCAATGTCCATGAGTGAAAAGATAGACGCTCCCTTCCCTCGCGCCTAATCAACCCCCGTCCGTCATCTCAATCCCCCACGAACACGGCCCGCTGGTAGGTGCCGTCGGCCTGCACGGCGGGCAGGCCCGCCTCCGAGACCTTTTTAAGCCGCTCCAGGGCGAGTGCCACCGTCGGTCCCTCGCCGTACATCCTCACGGCGTCTTGGGTGAGCAGCAGTTCCAGCCCGCGCTGAGGGGGTTCCTCTCCAGCCCGCGCGGCGCGGAAGAGGAGGCCCCCAGGCATCTCACGCACCGTGACCGCCACCCCCGCAGGAAAACCGGCGAGTTCCACCTGCTTTGCAAAGTCCATGGACCCAGCATAAATCGCAGTTCCGTAATCGCAGTTCCGTCCACAAAGCCCCGCGCCAGACCCACTATCCTCGGGGCCCATGACCCTGTTTGACCCTCCTGCCTCGCTGGCCGAACGCCTGCGCCCGCGCACCGTTGCCGAGGTGGTGGGCCAGACGCACCTGCTGGGACCGGGCAAGCCGCTGTCGCGCGTGCTGGCGTCGGGGCGCCTGGGGTCACTGATCCTGTGGGGACCGCCCGGCGTGGGCAAGACCACGCTGGCGCGGCTGCTGGCCGGGGAGGTGGGCGCGCACTTTATTCCTCTGTCAGCAGTCTCGGCAGGCGTCAAGGACGTGCGCGAGGCCACCGCTGAGACTGAACGCCTGCGGGGACGCGGACAGAAGACCATCCTGTTTCTGGACGAGATCCACCGCTTCAACAAGGCCCAGCAGGACGCGCTGCTGCCGCATGTGGAGTCGGGGCTCCTGACCCTGATCGGGGCCACCACCGAAAACCCGTCGTTCGAGGTCAATCCAGCCCTGCGCTCGCGTGCGCGGACGCTGGTGCTGGAAGCGCTGACCCAGCAGGAGGTGCGCGGACTGCTGGAGCGGGCGCTGCGTGATCCGCGAGGGCTGCCAGGGACGGAGGCCACGGACGAGGCGCTGGACCTCCTCTCCCGACTGGCCGACGGCGACGCCCGCCGCGCCCTGAGCACGCTGGAGGTCGCCAGCACCCTGGCCAACCCGGTGACCCCGGAGGCCGTCACCGAGGCGTTTGGCCGCCACCTGCCGCAGATGGACAAGAACGGCGAGGACTTCTACAACCTGATCTCCGCGCTGCACAAGTCGGTGCGCGGCAGCCACGTGGACGGCGCGCTGTACTGGCTGGCCCGTATGCTGGAGGGCGGCGCAGACGGGCTGTACGTGGCCCGCCGCATTGTGCGCATGGCCGCCGAGGACATCGGTCTGGCAGACCCGCAGGCGCTGCGGCTCGCCATTGCCGCCCGCGACACCGCCGAATTTCTGGGCAGTCCCGAGGGCGATCTGGCGCTGGCACAGGCGGTGGTGTACCTGGCGCTGGCTCCCAAGAGCAACAGCGTGTATACGGCCTGGAAACGGGCGATAGACGCTGTGCGCGAGGGCGAGACGCTCCCTGTACCCCTTCACCTCCGCAATGCGCCCACCGCGCTGATGCGCCAGCAGGGCTACGGCCAGGGTTATGCCTACTACTTCGACGATCCGGCGGGCAGTTTCGAGCAGCATTACCTGCCGGATGGGGTTCAGCTTGAGCTGTACCGGCCCGCAGGCGAGGGCTGGGAGGCGCGGGTGGCGGAACGCTGGCGCAAGCTGCAAGACGCGCACGACGGGGCCGAAGGGACACAGGCCTCCGAGGTCATTGACACCCCGCCCGCACCCGTCTAGGATGTGTGGGCCTGTGAGCTGTGCGGAGCAGGCCGAAACGGTGGGTTTAGCTCAGTTGGTTAGAGCGCCGCTCTGTGGAAGCGGAGGCCGGGGGTTCAAGTCCCCTAATCCACCCCACTCCTTTCCGGCTCTTTCGCCTCCACGGGCCAGAGTCGGATTTCTTTTTGAGCTTTTGGTTGGGTGGCACCTGCGGGGATGGCGGAACTGGTAGACGCACTAGACTTAGGATCTAGTATCCATAGGATGTGAGGGTTCAAGTCCCTTTCCTCGCACCACAGGCACAGCAGTGGCAAGGCAGCGCGGCGGTTTTTCCCACATGGGAAGGCCGCCGCGCTGCCTTGGCTGCCGGCAGATGAGGGGAGTGGCAACCGGCATGGGTGTACGGTGGGGGTCAAAACGCACTATGATGCTGGGCGGCATGTCGCGTGTGTGCAGGACCCATAGATCCGGGCAGCGCCACCGATACGGCAAAAAATCAAAGCTGGAATGCGCCCCTGGCGGTGGTCCCCACTGGACTGCTTGCCGTGCGGGACAGCGAACGGGAGAAATGACGTGGCAGAACTAATCAGCAGACAGGGCAACAAGGTGGAGTTCAAGGTTTCCGTTCCCGCCTCCGAAGTAAACCGTGCATATGACCAGGTGTGGTCCGGCCTCGCCCGCGACGTGCGTGTCCCCGGTTTCCGCCCCGGCAAGGCCCCCCGCAAGGTCATCGAGGGCCGCGTGGGCAAGGGCTACGTGGAACAGGAAGTGCGCGACCGCCTGCTCCAGTCCCACTACAGCAAGGCTGCTCAGGAGCTGAAGCTGAGCCTGGTGGACGCCAACATAGACCCCCAGCCGGTGGTCAGCGGCCAGCCTTTCGAGTTCACGGTCACGGGCGAGACCTACCCCGAGGTCAAGCTGGCCGACTGGAGCGGCCTGACCCTCAGCGCCGAGTCTCCTGAAATCACCGACGACGTGATGGAACGCACCCTGGGCGACCTGCAGGAGCGCAACGCCACCTTCGAGGAAGCGGACCGTCCCATCGAGGCCAGCGATCAGGTGACCGTGGAGGAGCAGGGCGAGGACGGCGGGACCTACCCCATCTACCTGGACGTCGCCGAGGCCCACGTGCGCGAAGCGCTGCTGGGCAAGAACAAGGGCGACACCGTGGAGATCACGGTGCCCGCGCACCAGCACGGCGACCACGAGCACCCCGAGCACAGCGTCACGGTGGTCATCAAGGACGTCAAGGTCAAGAAGACCCAGGCACTGAACGACGAGTTCGCCAAGAGCCTGAACTTCGACAGCCTGGAACGCCTGCGCACGGACCTGAAGGCCGAGCTGGAACGCCGCGCCGCGCAGGAGGGCGAGACCGCCCGCCGCGAGGAGTTCGTGGCCCACCTGACCGAAAACATGGACGCCGAGATTCCGCAGGCGTTGCTGGACCGCCGCCGCGACGCCATGCTCGAGGAGATCAAGGACGATCTGGGCCGCCAGGGCGTCAAGTGGGGCGAGTACGAGAGCTTCATGCAGGAACAGGGCAAGCTCGACGAGTTCATGGCCGATCTGTCCAGGAACGCCGAGAGCCGCGTCAAGCGTGATCTGGCCCTGGAAAAGCTGGCCGAGGACCTGAAGGTGCAGGTCAGCGACGCCGAGTTCAACCAGACCATGAACGCCTTGGCCCAGGCCAACAGCATGACGCCACAGGACCTGAGCAAGCAGCTGGGGCCGGACGGCATCAACACCTACTACGCCAGCCTGATGCGCGAGAAGGGCCTGCAGCAGGCCATGGCGCAGCTGAGCAAACCCGCACAGGCCGAGCAGGAAGGGGAAGAGCAGCAGGAGGCAGTCGCGCCTGAAGTGCAGGATGGGGAAGCCCAGACCGAAGCCGAGCAGCCCCAGACCGAACAGGCTGGAAGCGAGCAGGGCGAAGGCGAGAACAAGACCGAGTAAAACGTAAAGTTGAGCAGGGGCGCATCCTTTAGGTGCGCCTCTTTTCTGCTGCTTGACGGCGCACCCATTGTGTCCCTCAACGCTGAACTCAATTCATTGAACGCTCGTTCAAAGAATGCTACCGTGACGGCCATGAGTGCCCCCACCATCCGTCCCAGCATCGGCATCACCGCCCTGGGCAGCCACGCGCCCGAGCGCATCGTGACCAACGCGGATTTCGAGGCGTACATGGACACCAACGCCGAGTGGATCGAGTCGCGCACCGGCATTCGTCAGCGGCACTTTGCGGCGGCCGACGAGTACACCTCTGATATGGGCGTGGGCGCGGTGCGCGACATGCTCTCGCGTGACCCGGACGCCCTGAAGGACGTGGATGCGGTGATCTGTGCCACAGTCAGCCCAGACGCGCTGATGCCGTCCACGGCCGCGCTGATTGCCATGCAGGTGGGGCTGGCGGGGGCGGCGGCCTTCGATCTTTCCACCGCCTGCAGCGGCTTCGTGTACGCCCTGAGCGTGGCGTCTGGCCTGATCCAGTCCGGCGCGGCGCGGCGCGTGCTGGTGGTGGGGGCCGAGGTCCTGAGCAAGATCGTGGACCAGCAGGACCGGGGCACGGCCATCCTGTTCGGCGACGGCGCGGGCGCGGCGGTGGTGGGGCCGGTGCCGGGGGGACTGGGCTTCCAGGAGTTCATCATGGGCGCGGACGGCGCGGGCGGACCGAGCCTGTACCTGCGTTGCGTGGCTCCGACTTTGCCCGGCGGCTTCGAGATGGGTGAGAGCGTCGGCATGAACGGGCGCGAGGTTTTCAAATTCGCCGTGCGCGTGCTGGGCGACAGCGGCCAGAAGGCACTGCAAAAGAGCGGCCTGACCAGCGCCGATGTGGACTGGGTGATTCCGCACCAGGCCAACGTGCGAATCATCGAGGCCGCTGTGGAGCGCTTCGGCATCCCCATGAGCAAGACGGTGGTCAACCTGGACCGTTACGGCAACACCTCCAGCGCCACCGTGCCGCTCGCGCTGCGCGAGGCGATTGACGACGGGCGCGTTCAGGACGGCCAGCAACTGCTGCTGATTGCGTTTGGCGGCGGCCTGAGCTGGGTGGCCGGAACCATGAAGTGGTGGGGCGGCGCCCCCAGCCTGAAAGCGAAGGTGGCGCCTGCACTGTCGGAAGTGGGCGCTTGAGCTCCCGGATCGCCGCCCTCTTTCCCGGCCAGGGATCGCACGCCGTGGGCATGGGGATGGAGCTGACCACGGCCTTCCCAGTGGCCGAAGCTGTGTACGCCGAGGCCGAGAACACCCTGCCGGGCCTGCGCGCCCTCATCGAAACCGGCCCCATTGAAGACCTGACCCTGACGGCCAATCAGCAGCCCGCGCTGGTGGCGGCAGGTGTGGCCGCCTACCGCGCCTGGCAGGAAAAAACGGGGCTGACGCCAATGGTGGCGGCCGGCCATTCCCTGGGCGAATACAGCGCCCTGGTGGCCTCTGGAGTGCTGTCCCTGGCGGACGCCCTGCGCCTGACCCGCAAACGCGGCACGCTGATGCAGCAGGCGGTTGCGCCCGGCGACGGGGCCATGAGCGCCATCATGGGTGATCCTGCAGTGGTGGCAGAGGTCTGCGGGAACATGGAGGGCGTGCAGCCCGCCAACTTTAACGCCCCCACGCAGACGGTGATCAGCGGAACGGCGGCGGCGGTGTCGGCGGCCAGCGCCGAGTTGAAAGCTCGCGGCCTGAAAGCCATTCCCCTCAAGGTCAGCGCCCCCTTTCACTGCGCGTTGATGGCCCCGGCGGCGGCTGGCCTGTCGCCCGATCTGCAGGCGGCGACATATAGCCCCTTTACCTTCCCGGTGGTGGCGAACGTGACGGCGGAGCTGAACGACGATCCCCTGCGCGTTCCAGACCTGCTGGAACGCCAGATCACGGGCGCGGTGCAGTGGGTGGAAACCATCCAGACACTGGCGGGGCTGGGCGTGGACACCTTCGTCGAGTTCGGCCCGGGCAAGGTACTGACTGGACTGGTGGGGCGCATCGTGCCGGGCGCGAGGACCGTCAACGTGGGCACCGCGGCGGACGTGGAAGCCTTCGAACCGTGACCGCTGAGGCTGAACCCGTTTCCCGTGACAACCTGCTCAGGGCGTTTGCCAGCGCAGCCGACGAGATTGGTGGCTTTTTCGCTGGCTTGGACGCAACGGCATTCACGGCGGGCGACACCGAGCATTGGTCTCCAGCACATCACGTCGATCATCTGATCCTCTCCAACGGGCCGGTGGTGGGCGGACTACGTGTGGCGCGTGGGCGACTCCTGCCCCTGCCAGCGCAGCATCCTCCCCGAACCTACGCCGAGATTCGCGGGGCGTACCGCGCTGGCCTCGCCGCCGGAGCCAGGGCCTCCGGGCGCTGGCTGCCGCAGCCGGAAGGAACGCAACTTCAACTAGCAGAGCGGTACGCCTCGTCCTTGCGTGCTGTCCACGAAACGCTCGGCGACTGGACGGACCCCGAACTGGACGCCTGGGCCATGCCCCATCCGGTCCTGGGCGTCCTGTCAGTGCGCGAAATGCTGTACTTCACGCTGTATCACAACTGGCACCACGCGGACGGCGTGCGGGCTGCACAGGAGCAACTATGACTGAGATACCCAGCCAGAACCCCGCCCGCAAAGTTGCCCTCGTCACCGGCAGCAGCCGGGGCCTGGGCCGCGCGATGGCCCTCAAGCTGGCCGCTGAGGGCTTTGACCTCGCTGTCCACTATGGACGCAACGCCGCCGAGGCGCAGAAGGTGGCCGATGAAGCCCGTGCCCACGGCGTCCGCGCCGAGGTATTTGGGGCCGATCTGACCACGCCCAGCAATGCCGGTAAGCTCGTCGAGGACGTCATCAAGGGGCTGGGCCGTCTGGATGTGCTGGTGAACAACGCCGGAATCACGCGCGACGGGCTGGCCATCCGCATGAAGGACGAGGACTGGGACGCCGTGCTCCAGACCAACCTGTCGAGCGCCTTCTCCGCGTGCCGGGCGGCCATCAAGCACATGATGCGCGCCCGCTCCGGCCGCATTGTCAACATCGCCAGCGTGGTGGGCCTGACGGGCAATCCGGGACAGGCCAACTATGTCGCCAGCAAGGCCGGGCTGATCGGGCTGACCAAGGCGCTGGCCAAGGAATACGGCGGGCGCGGCATCACAGTCAACGCGGTGGCCCCCGGTTTTATCGAGTCGGATATGACCGCCACGCTGGCCGAGGGCGTGCAGCAGGGCTACCTGTCGGACATTCCGCTGGCCCGCTTCGGCCAGCCGGAAGAAGTCGCTGCGCTCGTGGCGTTCCTGGCCTCCGACGGGGCCGGGTACATCACCGGGCAGACCATCGGGGTGGACGGTGGGCTTAATCCCCATTGAGGGACGATGCCGGAGTGGGGCGAAGCTGGCCCTCAGCCCGGTTACACCCCGTTCAACAACGTAGCCCCTCACACCCTGCCCGTGTAGACTGGCGCAGACTTCAAGGATAGGAGGAACAAACATGGCGACTTTTGATGACGTGAAAGATGTGATTGTGGACAAGCTGGGTGTGGATGCAGACAAGGTGAGCCCCGAGGCCCGCTTCGTGGAAGACCTGGGTGCAGACAGCCTGGAAACGGTGGAACTGATCATGGGTCTGGAAGACAAGTTCGGCGTGACCATCAGCGATGAGGACGCCGAAACCATCCGCACCGTGCAGGCCGCCGTCGACTACATCGAGGGCAAGCAGTAAACGCGCCTGTCCCGGGCCGTGCGTGAAGCGGGGCCGGGGCAGTGAATAGAGACGGGGCGCGGCACAGACCGTGACCCCCTCTTTTCTCTGGAAGGGAGGGAAGGACACATGGGCGTTTCAGGACTGAAACGGGTGGTGATTACAGGGCTGGGGCCGGTGACGCCCATCGGCTGGGGGGCGGCGGACTACGCCGAGGCGCAGCGGGCGGGCCGCAGCGGTATTGGCCCGATCACGCATTTCGATGCCTCCGACACCGCCAGCAAGATTGCGGGTGAGGTCAAGGGCAGTTTCGACGACTACATCGACCCGCGCGAAGCCCGCAAGCTGGACCGCTACGTGCAACTGGCCCTAACGGCCGCCGAACTCGCCACGCGCGACAGCGGCCTGAGCGCTGAGGAACTGAGCGGTGAGCGCGTCGGTACGGTGGTGGGCAGCGGCATCGGTGGGGTCAAGACCTTCGAGGATCAGGCCGGGGTGCTGCACGAGCGCGGTCCGGGGCGCATCAGCCCGATGTTCATCCCCATGATGATCGCCAACATGGCCACCGGGCACGTTGCCATGAGGTTCGGCGCGACGGGGCCCAGCAGCACCGTGGTCACCGCCTGCGCCACCGGCACCGGCTCGATTGGCGACGCCGCCCGCTACATCCAACTGGATCTGGCCGACGTGATGATCGCTGGAGGCACCGAGGCCGCCGTGACCCGCATCGCCGTGGGCGGCTTTTCCAACATGAAAGCGCTGTCCACCCGCAACGACTCGCCCGAAACCGCGAGCCGACCGTTTTCGGCCACCCGTGACGGCTTCGTGCTGGGTGAGGGCGCGGGCATCGTGATTCTCGAGGAGTACGAGAAGGCCAAGGCGCGCGGGGCCACCATCTATGCCGAGATCGTCGGCTACGGCACAAGCGCCGACGCCCACCACATCACCATGCCCGCACCGGAAGGCCGCGGCGCGCAGGTGGCGATGAGGATGGCACTGAACACGGCGGGGGTCAATCCCGAACAGGTGGGCTACATCAATGCCCACGGCACCAGCACGCATTTCAACGATCTGTACGAAACCCAGGGCATCAAGCACGTGTTCGGCGATCACGCCAGGAAGCTGGCGATCAGCTCCACCAAATCCATGACTGGGCATCTGCTGGGCGCGGCGGGGGCCATCGAGGCGATTGCCGTGGCGCAGGCGCTGAAAGACGGCATTCTGCCCCCCACCATCAACCTGACCGATCCCGATCCCGCGCTGGATCTGGACTACATCCCCGAGGGTGCGCGGGAAAAACAGGTGGACTACGTGCTGAGCAACTCGTTCGCCTTCGGTGGGCAGAACGCGGCCCTGCTGTTCAAACGGGTCTGACCGTTTCGCCCCGTCACCGTTGAGGGCGCGGCAGTCACAGGGCAGGTGGTCACCTGTTGCTGGCCTGGACTCGCCGTCCCTCCACGAAATATCAAGCTGAATGCCGGGTCCAGGACGTCAATCGGTGCTTTAATGCCCTGATCATCGCCTGAATGGCCCGGTCTATCTTTTGCAGATCAGCCGAGGTCCCCTACAAATCCCTGCCCCCAGCCAAAGGAGCCAGCCCTGTGTCCCGCGATAAATCGTCCGCCATGCTGACCCAAGCCCCGCCTGCCAAGGCCAAGCGCCGCCGCAAGAAGCCGGAGCCGGAAGGGCTGGGCGAAACGCGCACGCACAGCACGGTGGCCAACGCCGAAAGCCGTTACCTGAACCGCGAATTGTCGTGGCTGGCTTTCAACGAACGCGTGCTGGCCGAGGCGCGTGACGTGCGAAATCCGCCCCTGGAGCGGCTTAAATACGCCGCCATCTGCGGCAGCAACCTTGATGAGTTCTTTATGGTGCGCGTCGCCGGCATTCACCGCCAGATCGCGGCGGGGGTGAACACGCCGGGGCTGGACGGCCTGTTGCCGCGCGAGACGCTGGCGCTGGTGCGCGAACGCACCCAGGGCATGCTGCGTGAGATCGAGAAGACGACGCGCAAGATCCTCAAGCTGCTGATCGACGAGGGCGTGAAGCTGATGCGCGTGGCGGATCTGGGCAAACGCGCCCGCGCCAGCCTGCGCGAACATTACCTGGCCGAGATTCAGCCGGTGCTGACGCCGCTGGTGGTGGATCCCAGCCACCCCTTTCCGTACCTGAGCAACCTCAGCCTGAATCTGGCGATCCTGCTGCGCGGCGGGGGAAACGACGACACCGATTTCGCGCGCGTGAAGGTGCCGGTGGGCGTGCTGCCACGGGTGGTGGTGATCGGCGACGCTCTGCTGATGCTGGAGGACGTGATCGCCGCGCACATCGGCGAGTTGTTCAAGGGCCGCGAGGTCCTGGCCGCCCACGTCTTCCGCGTCACCCGCAACACCGACTACGAGTTCGAGGAGGAGGAAGCAGAAGACCTGCTCGCCACCATTGAGGACGGGCTGCGCCGCCGCCGCTTCGGCTCGGCGGTGCGGCTGGAAGTGGTGCGCGAGACGCCGATCAAGCTGGTGACGTTCCTGCAGGAGCGCCTGCGGCTGGCCCCCGAGGACATCTTCCTGCTTGAAGGGCCATTGGGCACCGCCGATCTGATGGGCCTGCCCGTGGAGCGGCCCGATCTGTCCTTTCCGCCCTACGCCCCCGCCGTGCCCGATCTGGACGGAGAGGAGGAGGACGGCATCTTCGACACGCTGCGGCAGGGCGACGTGCTGCTTCACCATCCGTACGACGGCTTCGCCAATATCCTGGACTTTATCGAGGAGGCCAGCCGTGACCCGCAGGTGCTGGCGATCAAGCAGACGTTGTACCGCACCGGGGATGACCCACGGTTGCTGGCCGCGCTGCGGGCGGCCGCCGAGAACGGCAAGCAGGTGGTGGCCCTGATTGAACTCAAGGCCAGGTTCGACGAGCAGCGCAACATTTCCTGGGCCAGGAAGCTGGAACGCGCCGGGGCGCATGTGGTGTATGGCATGGCGGGCCTGAAGACCCACGCCAAGGTGACGCTGGTGGTCCGCCGGGAAGAGGGTGGCCTGCGCCGTTACGTGCACATCGGGACCGGCAACTACAACCCCAAGACCGCGCGCCTGTACACCGATCTGAGCCTCTTGACCGCAGATCCCGAAATCGGCATGGACGTGGCCGAGCTGTTCAACCACCTGACCGGCTACGCCGAGGCCGAGTACACCCACCTGCTGGTGGCCCCTGACACTGCACGCACGGGCCTGGAAGCCCTGCTGGAGCGCGAGGCCAACCATGCCCGGGCGGGCTTTGAGGCCTGGGCGCAGATCAAGGTCAATTCGCTGACCGATCCGGCCATGATTGAGGCGCTGTACGGGGCGGCAGCGGCGGGCGTCCGCATCGATCTGATCATCCGGGGCGTGTGCTGCCTGCGCCCCGGCGTGCCCGGCCTGTCTGAGACCGTGCGCGTTCGCAGCCTGCTGGGGCGCTACCTGGAACACGCCCGCGTGTACGCCTTCGGCAATGCCGGAGACGCGGAGGTCTATTTTGGCAGCGCCGACTGGATGAGCCGCAATCTGGACCGCCGGGTGGAGGTGATCGCCCCGGTGCTCGATGACGCGCACCGTGCCCAGTTCCTGAACATTCTGAACACTGAATGGACCGATCAGCGCGGCTCCTGGGAGCTGTGTCTGGACGGTGAGTACGAGAAGCTGCCCGGCGACGAGAGTGCGCAGGCACTGTTCGCCTCCGCGCGGCACCCGGTCTAGCGCTGGGGCACCTGCGGGTCTAAGATGGGGCGAAGCCACAGTTCAGCTGTCTGTCAGACCTCCGTCCTGCCGCAGCCTTGCCCTCCCCCGTCCCAGGAGATCCCCATGCGTTCACTGTTGCTGCCTGCCGCCCTGCTGTCCCTCACGCTGATGGCCTGTGGCCAGACCACGCCCGGTCCTGCCACGTCTGCCGGTGTCGACGCCTACGCTGAGCGCCCCGAGTTGCAGGACGCGGGCAGCCAGGCCATTCTGCAGAGGTACGGCAACGATCCTGGCCTATTGGAAGCCTTGCAGGAAGCCTACGGCGAGCGGCCCACCGACCTGAGCCTACCCACGGTTCCGGCCATTACGGGCCTGGACGTGGCGAGTGACCGGCTGGCGTACATCAAACGCACCGGCTGGGGCAGTGTGGGCAACTACAACAGCCAGTACGCGGCCTACGCGGGCACAGGTCTTCCGTATGCCGGGCTGGACTGGAGCCGCGACGGCTGCAGCGCCCCCTCGGGCCTGGGGCTGGGCTACCGTGAGGACTTCCGGCCCGCCTGCAACGTCCACGACTTCGGTTACCGCAATCTGAAGGTCTACCAGCGCACCGACAGCAACCGCAGCACCACCGACAGCGCGTTCTACACCAATATGAAGGCCATCTGCGCGGCCAAGAGCTGGTACAAGCGCCCGGCCTGCTACAGCGCCGCCTTCGCGTACTACGAGGCGGTCAGGATCGGCGGCAGCGACAGCTTCTGAGCTGAAGAAATCTGGCTGAAGGACACTGCCCACGTCGTTCTGCGTGGGCAGTGTCCTTTCCTCAGGCCAGGGGTCGGCTCAACGCTCCGGCGGCACGAACGGCCACGCTACGTCCCCGGCCAGATCATTGTCTTCCAGGCCGTCCCAATCGTGCGGATAGATCTCGCGTGGACTGAGCGCGCCGCATGCGCCGTGTGCTCCAGCGTAAGCGCTGGTGGCGTCATAGGCGTCCAGAATGCCAGGAAAGTCGAATTGCGCTTTGCTCAGGGTGACGAAGGCTTCATGGTGGGCGGGTTCCTCACGCAGGGTCAGGCCACCCGTGGGCCTCAGGGGACCGCCGTAGGGCACGCAGACCTCCACCGGGCCGTCGTTGTCGGCGTTGACCTGGCCGTGATAGACGACGAAGGGAACGCCCTCCACGCTCGCCCCCTCCGCCATGATCTGCTGGGGCAGCTCTTTCAGTTGCCGCTCGATGTAGGAGGAAAGTTCATCCACCCGCAGGCGCCGGGTCACGGTGGCGACCTGCTGGGCAGGAACGAAGCGCTGCTGGACATGGAAGTGCTGGGTCATGCTGGGTTCTCCTTTGAGACTGCGGAGGATGTAGCGGGCCAGGTCACGCTGCCGCGTGTGCTGGGCCTCGGCCTGTGTCCAGTGGCCCCAGATCAGCTCGATCTGCTGCCCCTGTTGGGCCTCTAGCACGGTGCGAATGTCGTTCAGGGACAGCCCGAGCTGTCGCAGCAGGCCGATCAGACGAGCCTGCGGCAGTTGCCGGGCCGAGTAATAGCGGTAGCCGCTGCTCTCATCCACCCGTTCGGGCGGCAACAGGCCAAGTTCGTCGTACAGACGCAGGGCTTTAAGGCTCAGGCGCGAGGCGCTGGCAAAGGCGCTGATGGTCATGGCTGGAGTTGTGGTCATGGCACTGGCCTCCGGAGGTGCCCCCAGCATGGGGGCTGCCCCTGGGGCCGAGTCAAGAGAGGGTGCTGGGGGCTAGTCTGTCCAGCATGACGCCGCTGCTTTTAGGCCACCGGGGAACGCCACGACTGCATCTGGAAAACACCATGCGAGGGTTTCAGGCCGCCCTGGACGCCGGTCTGGACGGCGTGGAGCTGGACGTGCGGCGCCTGAAGGACGGCACGCTGGTCATCCACCACGACCCCGCCTTGAAAGATGGCCGCGCCCTGCCGGAACTGGTGGCCGCCGAACTGCCTGAGGACGTCCCCACGCTGGAGAAGGTGTTGAGCTGGGCCGCGGACACCGGCGCGTACCTGAACGTGGAGATCAAATACGAGCAGGCGTGGCCGGATGACCGGGTGGCCCGTACCCTGGACGCCATCCGCGCGCACGGCCTGGGTCAGGGGGTGATCGTCAGCAGCTTCAATCCCCTCCTGCTGGCCGCCGCCCGCAGGCACGCGCCGGAAATCGAGCGGGGCTTCCTGTATCACCGCACTTACACCTTCGGGCCGTTGGACCTCGTGCCGCTGGTGTTGCGCGGGCTGGGGGCCGCCGCCGCGCACCCGCACCACACGCTGATCGACGCTGACCTGATGGCCCAGGCGCGGGCCGGAGGCTGGCGGGTCAACACCTGGACGGTTAACAATCCCGCCGAGGTCATCCGCTTGCAGGCACTGGGGGTGGCGGCGCTGATCGGTGACCTGCCGGAGGTGCTGCTCGTCTCACGCTGAGCTGCCGTCCGGGACCACTGGTCACGCGGAGCGGCTTGACAAGGCCATGATGGGTAGCGCCTAATTTAGGTCCATGAGAAAAATAATGTTGACGCTGGCTCTGATGGGTACGGCCACGGCACAAACCACCGTCGAGTTCTGGCACTCCTTTGGTGACGCCAAGCGTACCGACTGGATCAAGGGTCTGGCCGAGGACTTCAACAAGGCCAACCCCGGCATCAAGGTCGTGCCCACCTACAAGGGCAGCTACAACGACAGCCTGCAGGCCACCATTCTGGCCGCGCGTCAGGGCAAGCCGCCGGCGCTGGTGCAGATTTTTGAGGTGGGCAGCCAGCTCGCGCTGGACAGCGGCGTGTTCCAGCCGGTCAGCAGCGTCAAGAACGTGGATTTCGGCGACTACATCAAGCCCGTGATCAACTACTACACGATTGGCGGCAAAGTCAACAGCCTGCCGTTTAACTCCTCCTCGCCGGTGCTGTACTACAACAAGGACCTGATGAAGAAGGCGGGGCTGAATCCCAATCAGCCGCCCACCACTTTCGACGGTCTGCTGGCCGCCTGCAAGAAGATCGAGGCTGCCAAGATCGGCGCGACCTGCTTCGGCATGAGCCTGAACGGCTGGTTCATCGAGCAGTGGATGGCTGAACAGGGCGCGACGCTGCTGAACAATGACAACGGGCGCAAGGGCCGTGCCACCAGCACCAACCTGGACAGCGCCGCCGCCAAGAAGATCTTCTCGTTCTTCAAGACCCTGCACGACAACAACTACTACACCTACACCGGCAAGCTGGAGGACTGGGATGGCAGCGACGCCATCTTCACCAACCAGAAGGTGGTCTTCCACATCACCTCGACGGCCGACATCGGCAACAACGGTGAGGCGGCCAAGAAGGCCGGCTTCCAGATGGGCATCGGCGTGCTGCCCATTCCGTCGGGCAGCAAGCGCAACGGCGTGGTGATCGGCGGGGCCAGCCTGTGGATTCCCAAGAACATCAGCAAGGCGCAGGCCGAGGGCGCGCTGGACTTTGCGCTGTTCATGACCAACACCAAGAACATGGCCGACTGGCACAAACTGACCGGCTACTACCCGGTGCGCCAGAGCAGCATCGATCTGCTGCGCAAGCAGGGCTGGTTTACCCAGACGC
Source organism: Deinococcus humi (assembly GCF_014201875.1). Classification (NCBI taxonomy): domain Bacteria; kingdom Thermotogati; phylum Deinococcota; class Deinococci; order Deinococcales; family Deinococcaceae; genus Deinococcus; species Deinococcus humi. The sequence goes on from NZ_JACHFL010000005.1 coordinate 229,992, forward strand.
CGCTGCAGCTCGTGGCCTTCAACCAGCTGACCAAGACCGTGCCCAGCCCCGCCACCGCTGGCGGCCTGAACGGCGCGGCCATCCAGACCCGCAAGATCATCGAGGAAGGCGTGCAGAAAGTGCTGAGCGGCGCGTCGGTGGACGCTGCCCTCAAGGAAACCAAGTCCCGCGCCGACGCCGCCCTGGCCGAGTACAACGCCAACTTCAAGTAAACCATTCCTGATCAGCCGCCCTGCCCGCCCTGGGCTCAGGGCGGTTTTTTTGAGCCGGACAACGTGATGCGAGGCCGAATCCTGGCACCGCCCTTCCAAAAGGGACTAAATTAAACCCTCAATCCCTGTTACCGCGCTCCACCGCACGAACCCAAGGAGGTTCCACTCTTGCTGAAACCCGCCCAAACCACCGCCAACACTGAGGCCAATGCGGTCTTCCGGGGCGCGGCCATGCCCTGGTTTTTCCTGCTGCCCAGCCTGCTGATTCTGGCTGTCTTCATCTACCTGCCGGCGTTGCAAACGCTGCGGCTGGCGGCTTTCAAGGCCAACCTGATCCTAGGCACCGAACGCTTCGTGGGCCTCCAGAACGTCACCGAGTTGCTGCTCAGTCCGGCGTATCGACAAGTCGCTCTGCAAACGCTGATCTTCATGGTGCTGACCGTAACCCTGGGACTGCTGTTCTCGCTGGGGCTGGCATGGCTGGCGAGCCGCCCGATTCGCGGGTCCAAGTATTACCGCCTGCTGCTGATCTACCCCTACGCCCTGAGTCCGGCGATTGCCGGGACGCTGTGGCTGTTCATGTTCAATCCGGAAATCGGCGTGGTCAACCAGCTCCTGGGCAGCCTGTTCAGCATCAAGCCGCGCTGGCTGGACGATCCCATTCTGGCCTTCGGACTGGTGGTGGTGGCGGCGATCTGGAAGGGGCTGGCGTACAACATCGTGTTCTACCTGGCCAGCATTCAAAACCTGCCAGGAGACGTCATGGAGGCGGCCGAGATCGACGGCGCGACGCCCGCACAGGTGTTCTGGCGGGTGGCCTTTCCGCTGCTGACCCCCATCACCTTCTTTCTGGTATTCACCAACATCATCTCAGCCCTGTTCGATTCCTTTGCGCTGACCGACATCCTGACGCGCGGCGGACCGTACTTCCACAACGCGGGCATCACCACGTTTCTGGTGTATCAGCTGTACCAGGACGGCTTCGTGAACTTCAAGAGCGGAGTGGCCGCCGCGCAGGCCGCGCTGATGCTGGTGCTGGTGGCGTTCATCACCTTCATGCAGTTCAAAGTGGGCGAAAGGCGGGTGCACTATGGTGGGTAACACTGGGGTCGTTAAGACCGATACGCTTTCGCCGCAAGCGGGCAAGAGGGGTGGACGTGGACCGGGCCGCCGGGGACCGAGCTGGCCCACGCATCTGGCGCTGATCGTGGCCGTGATCATCATCAGCACGCCGCTGATCTTCGCGCTGATCAAGGCCACGCAGGCGTCCAGTCAGGTCATCAGCCCCAACATGCTGCCTGGAACGTCGTTCATGGACAACCTGAGCAGCATCTGGGTGGACGCCAAGCTGGGGCGCTACATGCTCAACAGCACCATTGTCGCCATCTGCGTAACCACCGGGAAGACGATTCTGGCCCTGTTGGCCGCCCTGGCCTTCGTGTACTTCCGCTTTCCCCTGAAGAGCGCGGCCTTCACGCTGGTCCTGTTGTCGCTGATGCTACCCACCGAGGTGCTGATCATCGCTCTGTTCGATCTGGTCAGCCGCGATCTGAAGTGGGCCAACACCTTCGCGGCCATCATCGTGCCGTTCCTGGCCAGTGCCACCGGCACCTTTCTGTTCCGGCAACACTTCCTGAACATTCCCACCAGCCTGGCCGACGCCGCGCGCATCGACGGCTGCGGACCACTGCGCTACCTGACGCGCATCCTGATCCCGATGAGCTGGAACACCATCGGGGCGCTTGCCGTCATCCAGTTTGTGTATGCCTGGGATCAGTACATCTGGCCGCTGGTGATCGTGCAGCAGGACGAGAAACAGGTGGTGCAGGTGGGCCTGCGGAAACTGATCGAAGTGGGCGGCCAGACCGACTGGGGCGCAGTGATGGCCGGGGCGATCATCACCATGCTGCCGCCGCTGATCGTCTTCACGCTGTTGCAGGAACAGTTCAGCCGAGGCTTTGCCCTCAGCGAGGACAAGTAGGCGCAAGTTCAGACTCTCAAGCCCAGCCCTCTCCCGTGACGGAGAGGGCTTTTTGATGGGGTGAAAGGGATTGGCCATCTGGCCTGACGCGGCTGTCCACCCGGCGGATTTCCTTGCAACGCCCGCCGTCCACAATGAGCGCATGACCGAGAAACAACTTTCCCACCTGATGTCCTACCTGCTCAGGCACGCGCCACACGAGGCGGGCCTGACCCTGCAACCCGGCGGCTGGGTGCCGCTCGGGCCGTTGCTGGCGCATCTGAACGTGACCCAGGAGCAGGTGGAGCGGGTGGTGGCGGCTTCCGACAAGCAGAGATTTTCACTCGACGGTGACCGCATCCGTGCCAACCAGGGCCATAGCGTCCCCGTCGATCTGGAACTGACCCCCCAGCCGCCGCCGCCTGTGCTGTATCACGGCACCTTCGCTGGCGCCTTGCCCGCCATCCGCCGTGAGGGATTGCGGACCATGAAACGCCACCACGTTCACCTTTCGCCGGATACCGGGACAGCGGGGAAGGTGGGGGCGCGGCGCGGCGCGGCCGTGGTTCTGACAGTGCGGGCGCAGCAGATGCACGCGGCAGGCCACCTCTTTTACAGGTCAGAAAATGGGGTATGGCTGGTGGAGGCCGTGCCTGCGGAGTTTCTGGACTTTCCGTAGAGGTCTCTCCCCCACCATTCGGAGCGCCTAGGAAGAAACCACCCTCTCCGTGGGGAGAGGGCTGGTTGGGCGTTTCTGGGAGGTCAGTTCACGCCATACAACTCGCCGTATTTTTCCCTCAGGTAGTTCAGGTACGGTTCCACCGTCATGGCCTGTCCGGTGGCCCGCTCCACCAGTTCGGCGGGTGTGTAGCGCCCCCCCGGCGCGTAGACGTTCTCGCGCAGCCAGCCGTGCAGGCGGGAAAAGTCAGCGCGCGCGATGTCGTTTTCCAGACCCGGGTTGGCCTTCTCTGCGGCGGAGTAGAACTGCGCGCTCAGAACGTTGCCCAGGGTATAGCCCTGAAACGCTCCGCCGATGCTGCCAAAGTACCAGTGAACGTCCTGCAAGGCCCCGTCCACGTCACTCGGCGCGCGCAGGCCCAGATTCTGCTCGTAGGCGGCGTGCCAGGCATCGTTCAGGTCACGGAGCGCCAGCTGTCCGCCCAGAAGCTGGCGCTCCAGCTCGTAGCGGGTGATGACGTGCAGGTTGTAGGTCAGCTCGTCGGCGTCGGTCCGGATCAGGCTGCGGGCGACCGTGTTGACTGCGCGGTACATCTCGTCCTCGGACACGTCCGCGAGCTGCTCGGGAAAGGTGTCGCGGAACTTGCCGAAGTAGGCCGCCCAGAAAGCACGGCTGCGGCCCACCTGGTTTTCCCACAGCCGCGACTGACTCTCATGCACCCCAGCGCTGACGCCGCCGCCGAGAGGCGTGCCCAGGTACTCGTCCAGGACGCCCTGCTCGTACAGCGCGTGTCCGGCCTCGTGCAGGGTGGAGTACAGCGCCTCGGTGGGGTCGCCCGCCTTGACGCGGGTGGTGATTCGCACGTCGTGGCCGCCCAGCCGGGTCATAAAGGGATGATGGGTCAGGTCCTGGCGGCCCCGGGTGAAGTCGTAGCCGTAATCGCGAATCACCGACTCGCCGAGGCTCAACTGGGTGGCGGTGGGGTAATGGCGGCTCAGGAAATCGGTGCGGGGCGGCCCGGCCAGGGTCACGGCGTCGGCCAGCGGCACGAGCGCCTCCCGCAATTTGCTGAACACGTCTCCTACCCCCTGCGCCGTCATGCCCTCATCGGACTGGTCGATAAAGTAGTCCATCGGATCGCCGAATTCAGGAAAGTAGCTGGCCGCCTGAAGACTGAACTCCAGCGACTTTTCCAGGAACGGCACCATCCGCGCGAAGTCGTTGTCGGGACGGGCCGTCGTCCAGGCGCTGTAGCTGTCACCGCCGTGCTGGCTCCAGGCGGCCACAAAATCGGCGGGGAGGCGGGTGGCCTCCTCGAAGTTCTTCCGGGCTAGGGCCACCGTGCGCGTCTGTGCGGGCGAGAGGTCCGTGCGGCTCTGCGCGGCGTCCAGCAGACGTCCGTACCCGGCGTCGGTGGCGCGGGCGTGGGCCATGCGCGAGAGCAGCGCCTGCTGACGCGAGCGCCCCGCCGCCGCTCCAGCAGGCAGATAGGTGCTCTGGTCCCAGCCCAGCAACGAGCCGATACCGCCCAGATCGGCCAGTTCCTGCCAGCGGGCCTTGAGGTCATTCCACAGCGGATCGGGGAGCTGCGTCTCGGAGGTCATGCTGGCGAGGCTAGCGCAGATGCGTGGACAAGGGACTGGAAAACACCCCAGGCGGCAGGCTAGGCCGATTGGCCTACCTCGTATTTCAGGCCAGTTCCACGCCCGGTCCTGGCGCGGTGTGGAACACTTTGTCCATGTCACAACGCATCTCCCTGGAGGCCCTGGCGGCCCTGCCGACGGTTTCGACGCTCAACGTTGCTCACAGCGGCGAACAGGTGGCCTTCTACGCCGACTGGAGCGGGCGTTTCGAGCTGTACGTGCTGAACCTGAACACCCGCGAGCGCCGTCAGCTGACGGATGGGCAGGCCCCCAAAGCCGTGCGGGCGGGCTTCACATGGTCGGCGGACGACACGCGCATTTTCTTCAGCCGCGATCACAACGGCGACGAGCGGCAGGCGCTGTTCGACCTGAATCTGGCGTCTGGCGAGGTTGAAGCTCTCCAGCACGCGCCGCAGAGCATGGATTACGCCCTGGCCGCCCACCCGGACGGCACGCGGCTGCTGGTCAACAGCACGCGCGGAGGGCAGATGAACGTGCATGTCTATGACCTCGAAAAAGACGGCGAGGAGCCCTGGACTGCCCTGACCGAACTCCCCAATGCCACCCAGGCCGCCGCCTGGAGTCCCGACGGCACGTACCTGACGCTGACCTCCAACGAGAGCAGCGATCTGCGGAACACCGACGGCTACGTGCTGAAGGCCGACGGCTCCAGCCTGCGCCGCGTGCTGCGCGTGCGCGAGGGCAGCCAGGACAGTGTGGGCGAGTGGCACCCGGACGGCCGGCGCGTGGCCGCCAGCAGCGACGCGGACGGCCACCGCCGCGTGGGCCTGCTCACCCTGGAAACCGGCGACGTGCAGTGGCTGACCCCCGCCGATGAGCGCATCGAGGAATATGCCGGGCACTTTTCCCCCGACGGGCGCTGGCTGAGCGTGATCCGCAACGTGGACAGCACCCTGACTCCGCTGCTGTACGACACTGCGACCGGACAGGCGCGTGAGCTGAAGCTGCCGCCCGGTCTGGCGGTGGGCACCGAGTTCGCGCACGGCGGCCACCACCTGCTGTTCAGTTACGTGACGGCCACCACCCGCCCACAGGTGCTGCTGTACAACCTCGCGGACGACACCACCGAGGTGCTGCTGGACGCCGAATACGGCGACGTCGATCCTGCGGACTTCGTGCCGGGCGAGTATGTCCACTACCCCACGTCGGACGGACTGAAGGTTCCGGCCATCCTCTACCGCCCGCGCGAACTGGAAGAGGGCAGAAGGTATCCTGCCCTGATCCACGCGCACGGCGGCCCCACCGCGCAGTTCTTCCGGGGCTTCGACGCGCAGGCGCAGTTTCTGGCGGACCGCGGCTATCTGGTGCTGTGTCCCAACGTGCGCGGCAGCACCGGCTACGGCGTGACGTGGCGCGACGCCAACCTGCTGGACTGGGGCGGGCGCGATCTGAGCGACATCGCCGCTGGCGCCGAGTACCTGAGGTCCCTGCCGGAAGTCGATGGCGCACGGCTGGGCATCTTCGGCGGCAGTTACGGCGGCTACCTCAGTTATATGGCCGTGGTGCGGCAGCCGGAGCTGTTCAAGGTGGGGGTCCCCATTGTGGGCATCACTGACCTGCACCAGCTGTACCAGGACAACAGCCGCGTGATGCCGCAACTGGGCTATTACTTCCGCACCATGATGGGCGATCCGGTGGAAAACGCCGCGCTGTGGCGGGACCGCAGCGCCGTCACCCACGCCGCCGATCTGAAGGCGCACCTGTTCATGATGCACGGCACCAACGATCCGCGCTGCCCGGTCAATCAGGCCAGGGGCTTTCGCGACGCGCTGCTGGCGAACGGGCGTCAGGAGGGCCGGGATTTCGAGTACGTCGAATTTGGTGACGAGGGCCACGGCGCGGGCGATATTGCCGGCAAGACCCGCAGCTACCGTCTGATGGCCGATTACCTGGAGCGGCGGCTGTAGCGGGGACGGCAGATTTCAGAACAGTGGGGTTGGCCTGACCGCTCTGCCCTCCTCGTCCTCCCGTGAGACCCTCATAGAACCGGGCCTGGAAGCGCCCGGAGCCCGTGCTACGATCAGTGCGTTTTGACCGGAGGATGGAGTGTGAGGCTGTCAGAAGACATTGGAATCGACCTGGGAACGGCGACGTTCCTGATCTACACCAAGAGCCGGGGGCTGGTGTTGCAGGAACCCAGCGTGATCGCCATGACCCGCGACAGCAAGCAGGTCCGGGCAGTGGGTGAGGAAGCGTACCGCATGATCGGGCGCACGCCGGGCGGCATTGTGGCGGTGCGGCCCATCAAGGACGGCGTGATCGCCGACGAGGGCCTGACCGAGAAGATGATCTCCATGTTCATGGCGAAGGTACAGGGCAATGCCGGGCGGCTGTTCGGTTTCAAACCGCAACTGATGGTGGGCGTGCCCAGCAATGTCAGCGATGTGGAACGCCGGGCGGTGCTGCGTGCGGCCCTGAACGCCAACGCCAAGCGGGCCTTCCTGATCGAGGAACCGCTGGCGGCAGCCATCGGCGCGGGCCTCAAGATCACCGAGCCGCTGGGCAGCATGGTGGTGGACATCGGCGGGGGCAGCAGCGACGTGGCCGTGATCTCGCTGGGCGGCATCGTGGTCAGCGAGTCCATGCGCGTGGCGGGCAACGAATTCGACGAGAGCATCATCCGCTACGTGCGCCGCAAGGAAAACGTGCTGATCGGCGAGCGCACCGCCGAGGAGATCAAGGTCAAGGTGGGCGCTGCCATGCTGGTGGACGACTCCGAGAACCTGGTGGCCGAGGTGCGTGGGCGTGACCTGATTAACGGCCTGCCCCGCACCATCAGTCTGGACAGCCGCGACGTGGTCGAAGCCCTGGCCGAACCCGTGACCCGCATCGTAGAGGGCGTCAAGCGCGTGCTGGAAATTACCCCGCCCGAACTGGTCAGCGACATCATCGACCGGGGCATCGTGATGACCGGCGGCGGCAGCCTGCTGCGCAACTTCGACGAGTTGCTGCGTCAGACCACCGGTATCCCCGTGTCCGTGGCCGAGAACGCTGTGGAAGCGGTGGCTGTCGGCACCGGCATGGCGCTGGATATGCTCTCGGTCCTGGGCGATAGCCTGGTGTCCAGCGACTACTACCTGCGCCGCTAAAGCGTGGGGCCAGGGGAAGGGGCGTGTGACACACCAGCTGCCTCTGCCCCACCAGCGGCCATTCCCATCAAGGAGGACCCATGCAACCCATCCTGATTCAAGAGGTCATGAAGACCCTGCCGCACCGCTTCCCCTTCCTGCTGGTGGACCGCGTGCTGAGCGTCGAGAACGGTGAGGTCCACGCCATCAAGAACGTGAGCGTGAACGAGCCCTTTTTTACCGGCCACTTTCCGACCGAACCCGTGATGCCCGGCGTGCTGATCATCGAGGCGCTGGCGCAGGCCAGTTTCTTTTGCATGCACGAGTCTCTGGAGCCCGGCACCATCGGTTATCTGGCGGGCATCGACGGCGCACGCTTCAAGCGCAAGGTGGTGCCCGGCGACACGCTGCACCTACATGCCAGGCTGGAATTCATGCGCCGGGGCCTGGGCAAGACCACCTGCCGCGCCGAGGTTGACGGCCAACTGGCGGCGGAGGCTACGATCCTGTTCGCGGTGGGCAAGGGGTGAATGGGGTAGTGGGTTGTCGGCTGTGGACTGCAGGAGCTTTTGCGAGGATAACTGGCAGAAGCTGCGCCTGTTCTACAACCCGTGACCCACACCCCACTCCCTACGGCGCGGGCACAGCATGACCCGCCTCACCCGCGCTGTCACCGCCGAGCTGATTCCGCCGCTGCTGGCCGGCACGCTGCTGTTTACGGCGGTGCTCAGCTTCGGATACTTCTTCATCTCCAGCCAGTGGCTGACCGGAGTGCCGCTTGGGCTGATTGCGCGCTGGATCGCGCTGCAGGTGCCAGACACACTGGTCAAGGTCTTTCCGATGGCGGTGGTGCTGATGACCGTGGTGGCCTTCGGGCGCATGAGCACCGAGCGTGAACTGGTGGCGGTGCAGACCGGGGGCATCAGCCTGGGGCGGGTGGCGCGGCCCGTGGCGGTGGTGGCCGCGCTGGTCACGGCGCTGGCGGTGTGGCTGAGCCTGTGGGTGGCCCCGCGCGCCAACGTGGAGGCGCGCGGCCTGTACTGGGACGGCCTGACCGGGGCCGGACTGTCGCAGCTGGTGGGCAAGACGGTGGATCTGGGGGCGGGCCTGACCCTGGCGATTGCGGGATACGACGCGGCCTCCCGCGAATTGCGGGGGGTGCGCGTGGAGAAGTGGCTGCCGGATGCCCAGCGACGCGCCACCCTGATCTTCGCCGACGCCGGAACTTTCGAGAACAACGTGCTGGCCCTGCGCGGCTACAGCGTCTACACCGTGGACTACGCGGCGGCGGCGGGGCTGGCGGCGGTGCCGGAAAATGACCCGGCGGCCTTCCGAGCGGCAGTGCAGGACGTGTTTCCCAGCGTGGTGATTCCCGAACAGGCCAGCGATACCTTGAACGTGGATACCGGGCTATCGCGCAAACAGACCCTGGCCACCTACGCCGACGCCATCGGCGCGGACGCACAGGGGTGGCCAGAACTGATCTCCTCGCTCACCGCTGCTGACGTGGGGAAGGCTGAGCGGCAGGCGGCGCGCTTAGGGCTGAACCGCAAGCTGGCGCTGCCCTTCGGCAATCTGGTGCTGGCGCTGGCCGCCCTGCCCTTCGCCCTGCGCTTCGGGCGCACGCTGGGCGTCAGCCTAGGCATCGCGCTGCTGATCGCGGTGGCGTACTACCTGCTGTTCTTCGTCGGCCTGACGCTGGCGGCGGCGCTGCCTGGCCTGCCGGAGCCGGGCGCGTGGCTGGCGAACATCGTCTTCGCGGCGGGTGGCCTGTGGCTGCTGAGGCGAACATGATCCCCTCCCAGCAAGAGCTGCGGGCGCTGATCCTCTCGGCCTCCTTTGGCAGCGGGCACCACCAGGCCAACGACGCGCTGGACCAGGCGCTGCGGGCCACCGGCGTGAAGCTGGCTGCCCGGCACGCCGACTTCCTGGCCTACCTGAACCCCGTCGAGCGGGCAGTGACCGTCGGAACCTATGACCTGTGGCTGCGCCACGCCCCCGCGATGTACAAGGCGTTCTACGACTGGACCGACTCCGAGACCGAACCCAAAGCCTTGACTGGCACCTTCGGCTGGCTGGGCCTGCGCGGCATGACGCGCGACGTGCAGGAAACCCAGCCGGAAGTTGTCGTCGGCTCGTACCCCACCACCGTGGCGCTGTCCAATACGGCCCGCAGCCAGCTGGGGGTGGATTTCCTGAACGCTCTGATCGTCACCGATTACCGCGTCCACCACCACTGGGCACGGCCCGAGGCCGAATTGCTGCTGGTGGCGACGGAGGAAGCCCGTGAACAGATGGCCCGCTGGCGTATTCCGCCGGACAGTGTGGAGGTCACCGGCATCCCAATTGCCCCGGCTTACCGGGCGCTGATCGGAGCGGACAAGGCCGCGCTGAGGCTCAAACACGGCTTGCGCCCGGACCTCCCGCTGATTCTGATTTCCGGCGGCGGCACGGGCACTTACCGCGCTTTGCGGCGCGTGCTGGGCGAACTGGCGGGCCTGGGGCAGCGCGTGCAGGTGCTAGTGCTGGCTGGCGCCAGGGGCCGGGGGGTGCAGCAGGTGGGCGGGGCCACGGTGCATCACCTGGGCCACACGAACGCTTTCCCCGAACTGCTGGCCGCCTCCGATCTGGTGGTGGGCAAGGCGGGCGGTCTGACAGTGGCCGAGGCCACCACATTGGGCATTCCCCAGGTCATTCACGAGCCGATTCCTGGCCAGGAGGAACACAACGCCGACTACCTGGAACGCCACGGGGCGGCCCTGTGGGCGCGGAGACTGACTGAGGTCCGCCCCGCCGTCCTGCGCGCCCTGGACGATGACGAGAACGCCCGCATGGCCCGCAATGCCCGCCGGATCAGCGTGCCGGACGCGGCGGACCGGGTGGCAGCGGCGCTGCTGAGGCGGCTGGGCCGGTGAAGCTGGGGACACGGTTTTCAGCCCCCTCCTTTCTTCAGGGGAGCGGACACAGACCGGCATGGAATGGACGGGAAGGGGGGGCGAACGGGCAGGCCAGAGCGAACAGCAGCTTTCCCTGGTTCCTGCCCCTGGCCGCCCTGACGGTCTATCTGCTGCTCCCCGCGCTGGCCGTGCAATTTGCCAACACAGGCCTGCTGCGGGAGGGCAGGCGCAAACGGCGCGAGCTGGCGCTGACCTTCGACGACGGGCCTGACCCCGTGACCACGCCCTCCGTGCTGGACGCCTTGCAAGCGGAAGGGGCGCAGGCCACCTTCTTCGTGATCGCAGGCCGGGCTTCAGAACACCCACAGCTCATCGCCCGCATGCTGGCCGAGGGCCACGAGGTGGCCGCCCACGCCGAGAAGCACGTCCACGCGTGGATTCGCACACCCTGGGGTGGGGCGCTGGACGTGACGCGGGCAGTGCGGCGAGTGGCCCGAGTGACGGGCCAGCCTGTCCGGTACCACCGTCCGCCCCACGGTGCGTACACGCTCTCGACGGTGCTGGGGCAGCGGGCGGCCGGGGTGCAGGGCGTCCACTGGAGCGTGGAGGGCCAGGACTGGCGGGCGGACCTCACACCGGAAGCGGTCGGGGAGCGGCTGCTCCGGCGCATTGGTCCCGGCTCAATTGTCGTTCTGCACGATGCCGGACCGGGAGCGGCGAAGACTGTGCCGATGCTGCCCGGGCTGTTGCAGGAGTTGAAGTCACGCGGCTACACCTTCAAAACGGTCTCCGGGCTGGAAGGCGCGACACCAGTGGATGGGGCGGCGTTGAGGCGGCGGGCGTTTATCGCCCTGGACCGCGTGTTTGACCGGATGGGCAAGATTCAGCCTACAGCGGGCCGGGTGGACAATCTCTTTCGCACCGGAGCCTCGGCCTTTCCGCTGGAGGGAGTCACGCTGGCCGACGGCACTCCCGTTCCGAAGGGTGCGCCGTGCGCCGAATTTCATGTCAATAACCCGTTGATGGTGGACCTGGGCATCAGCCGCCCCAGCATCCGGCAGGCGCAGCGGGATTACCGGCTGGTGGCCGAGGATCTGGTGCGCCGTCCAGACCTGCGGGGCGCGCAGTACGTCTTCTGCCTGAGCGCGGTCTCGCCGCTGATGGCGGTGATGGGTTTTGAAACGTATGACCTCCCGCCTGCCGATGCCCACCGCCTGCGCCTGTGGGCACGCGTGATGCGCTGGGGCTACGCGGGCGCACCCAAAGTTGCCGAACCCAGGCTGAGCATCCTGAGCCGGGCGGCGTTTCTGGCACAGTATGGAAATGGGGGTTCTGGGCAATAGCCCCCCGTCCTGACGGCCTGACTCCCAGAAACCCACTACCCTGGGCTGCGTGAACTACGACGACTTCGCGGACCTGTATGACCACCAGTACGACCTCTACCGCGACGACCTGCATTTCTATGCGGGCGTGGCCGAGCGGGCGGGGGGACCGGTGCTGGAAGTGGGGGCCGGTACTGGGCGCGTGACCACGCACCTGGCGCGGCGCGGCGTAGAGATCACCGGTTTGGAGCCCAGCGGGCGCATGATCGCGCGGGCACAGGAGCGGGCTGCCGGGGGCGGCCTGGACCTCAAGATGGTGCAGGGCGACGCGAAGACCTTCCGGCTAGAGCAGAAGTTCGGGCTGATCATTGCCCCCTTCAACGCGCTGATGCACCTGTACACGCCCAATGAGCAGTTGCAGGCACTGGAAAACCTGCACGCGCACCTTGAAACGGGCGGCAAATTCACCTTCGACCTGTATCTGCCGCGCTTCGGCAAATCGAACACCGTGCGCCACGAGGGCGAGACCCTGCACGCGCCGGACGGCAGCCGTACCGACATCTTCCTGGTGCAGCGCCACGATAAGCTGCGCCAGCACATCACCACCGAGTACCACGTCGACACCACGCACCCCGGCGGCCAGCTGACCCGGCGGCACTACACCCTGACCCAGCGCTACTACACCCGTTACGAGGTGGAATGGTTGCTGCGCTTTGCGGGCTTCGAGTCGCCGCGCGTGACCGGCAGTTTTCAGGGCGGGCCGCTGGAAAAGGGCAGCGAGGTGATGGTCTTCCAGACGCGGGCGCTGTAGCCCCTCAGGCCTGCCGCTCCCCGAAAGGCTGGATTCAGTCGCCGCACCTCACAGGCCCAGCATCAGTTCCATGTTCTGCACCGCCGCGCCACTGGCCCCCTTGCCCAGATTGTCCAGACGGGCCGCCAGCACTGCCCGCTGCCCGTCTACTGACGCATAGACGAACAACTCTAGGTCGTTGGTGCCGTTCAGGGTCTGAGGATCGAGCACCGGAGGATTCTCCGCCACTGGGGCAACGCGCACGCACTGCTGCCCGGCGTAGTGGGCGGCCAGCGCGTCACGGAGTGCGTCTGCCGTCACGCTCAGTTCGCCCAGATGCAGCGGGACGTTCACCGTCATGCCCTGTGCCCAGCCGCCCACATGCGGCGTGAAGATGGGCGTTCGCGACAGGCCCGCGTAGCGCACGATCTCGGGCAGATGCTTGTGGTCCAGGGTTAGACCGTAGCTGATGAAATCGCCGCGCATGGGGTGCTCTGTGCGCTGTTCGTGGGCATCCACCAGCGCGCGTCCGCCGCCGCTGTAGCCGCTGTAGCCCTGAATGTGCAAAGGAAAATCGGCGGGAAGCAGGCCTGCCGCCGTCAGAGGGGCGAGCAGCGCAATCGCTCCGGTGCTGTAGCACCCCGGATTCGACACCAGCCGAGCGGTGTGGATGCGTTCCGGCTGCTCTGCGCTCAGCTCCGGAAAACCGAAGACCCACGCGGGATCGGTGCGGTGGGCGGTGCTGGCGTCCAACAGGCGCGAGGCCGGATTGGTGGTCAGGGCCAGCGCCTCACGCGCCGCGTCGTCGTGCAGGCACAGGATGCTCAGGTCCGCCGCATTCAGCAGATCGGCCCGCGCCCCGGCGTCCTTACGACGGGCGGGATCAATGCTCAGCAGTTCCAGATCATCCCTGCCCTGAAGGCGGGTGCGGATTTGCAGACCGGTGGTTCCGGCCTCACCATCGATGAAAATTTTGGGTGGGGTCATGTCAAGCCTTCTCCTACTTTTGATTGTGCCACTCCCGCGCCAGCAGCCCGTACAGGGCGTCGTCTGTCCATGTTCCCCGGTGCCAGTAGCTTTCCAGCGCCGTTCCCTCATGGCGAAAGCCTGCGCGGACCAGCAGTGCGGCAGAGGGAGCGTTGCCCGGGTCGATGTGGGCATAAACGCGGTGCAGGCCGTCTGTGCCGAACAATTGGGTCAGCAACAGCTGCAGGCCCTCGGAAGCCAGGCCACGGCCCTGGGCGTGCCGGGCCAGCGTGAAGCCGATCTCGGCCTGTGACCCGCTGCCGGAGGACGCGCCGTTGACCGCGAAATCGCCCAGCAGCTCATCGGTACTGGCGTCTGCCAGGGCCAATTGCGTCCAGCCCGGCTGCCCCGGCGTGCGCGAATGCATCTCCTCAATCAACGTCCCGGCCCGCGCCAGTGTGTAGGGCAAGACCCAGCTCTGGAAGCGGAAGACTTCAGGATCGTTGCGGTAGGCCACGAGGAGAGGAGCATCCTCAGGGCGCAGGTGACGCAGAACGACTCGGTGGGCGGTCATAAGTAGCACCGCCGCACCAGTTCGGTCAGATCACCCTTCGCCGTTTCGCCCCCCTCTATCCGGGTCAACAGCTCGGTGAGCGTCAGCCACCACAGCCACCACGCTTCACTGAAGGCTGCGCGGTTGCAATCGGGCGCGGCGTCGGTGCTGATCTCGTCGACGCGCATGGAGCTGCTCAGTCCCGTCCCGAGAGGTAGGTCTCGCCCCGTTTCACATGGCCGCCGACGCTCATCTCCAGGCAACCGGGAAACGTGCGTTTGGTCAGCGGGCGGTGCGGAATCCACAGCTCGCCGCGGCGGTTGACCAGAAAGGCGTTGATCACCCGCACAGGCCGCCGCTGCGCCCAGGCCCCCTCCCGCGTGATCTGGCCGACCACCTGATCGTTTTCGTCCACCCGAGCGAGCCATTCCAGAGCCTGCACCATGCTGCCTATCGTTTTACCACCGTGGCTTTGTGTCGCCCAGCAGGTGGTACAGCAGCGCCTTCTGGGCGTGCAGGCGGTTCTCGGCCTGATCGAACACCCGGCTCTTGGGGTGTTCGGTGGCCTCCGGCACGGTCTCTTCGCCGTAGTGGGCAGGCAGACAGTGCAGGAAAATGCCTTCAGGGGCCAGGGTGTCCAGCATGCCCGGCGTGACCTGATAGCCCCGGAAGGCCCGGCGGCGGATGTCCGCCTCGGCCTCCATGCCCATGCTGATCCACACATCGGTGTACAGCACGTCCGCACCCTCGATGGCGGCCAGATCACGCGTGAGCGTAATGCGTGTGCCGCTGTCCACGGCGTCCATCAGCACACCGGCATTGGGTTCGTAGCCCACTGGGGTCACGATCGTGACGTCACTCCCCGTCAGGATTCCCATATGAATGTGGCTGTTGGCGAGATTATTGCCGTCCCCGATGTACACCACCCGTTTGCCGCGCAGATCGGGACCAAATTCCTCCTCGATGGTCTGGTAGTCGGCCAGCAGCTGGGCAGGGTGCAGCATGTCGCTCAGGCCATTGATCACCGAAATGGCCGCGTGATCGGCCAGTTCGTGCAGGGTCTGTTGCAGGTACACCCGGCCCATCACTCCGTCCACCCAGCGTTCCAGGTTGCGGGCCACGTCGGAGACCCGTTCGCGGGTGCCCAGGCCGATCTCGGTGTTGGACAGGGTGATGGCGTGGCCGCCCAGCTGATACATGCCCACGTCAAAGGTGGTGCGGGTGCGCAGGCTGGACTTCTCGAAGACCAGCGCCAGACTCAGCCCCGTCAGAGGCTTGACCCCGCGCCACTCACCACGCTTCATGCTGTGGGCGGTATCCATCACGGCGCGTAACTCCGCCGCCGTCATATCCAGGTTGCTCAGGAAATCGCGGCCAGCCATCACCGGGGCCGGCAGGGTCTCCGCCGTCAGCAGCGCAGGCACCGAATCCGCAGTTTTATTCACTATCAATGCAGGGCTAGCCACTTTCCTTGTGGATTTTTTTCTCGTTCCGGCAGACTTCTTGCTGGGCTTCTCGGCCTTGGTCATAAGGGGGTACTATACGATAAAAGTGAGTAAAAATGCATCAGCCTGTACCTGAACATCCTAGTACGCTGGGCCACTGCCCGGATTCGAGATCACCTCGGCGATACCGCCGTCATCCAACCGGGCGATAAAGCCAGCCTCATCGCGATAGGCCATGCCGCTGTCCATGGCCACGCACAGCCGCTCCGCGTAGGGAATGGGCGCGCCGGCCCCCAGCGTCGGCCCATGCAGGTACTCATCAAGCAACACATACACGGGGGTATGACCGTGGACCAGATGCTGTCCACCAAAAGCCTTCAACATCCGGCGGGCCGTCTTCTCGCCGCCTCCCAGCGCAAAGGCGAAACGGTCGGCAAACGAGTTGAGGAACGACCCCCAGGCGTCCGCATCGCGGCCCAGCAACAGGTTCCGAATGTGGCCGTTGACCGCCTCGCTGGTTGTGCCCAGCCGCAGGTACATTGTGCTGTCGGCATGCACCATCAGCCAGGAGTCCACCAGCGCCATCGCAGGCCGGGCCTCCAGCCAGGCCAGATCACCGGGGTCCAGCAGCGTCAGATCACGGTCCTGACCGCCATTGCTCTGCCAGTACTCACGGAAGCCCAGCTCATCTGCCGGATCCGAGCGGCGGAACAGGATCGCCGCCAGAAACATGACCTCATGATTGCCCAGCAGCGCCGTGACCTCGCCCCCGTGTTCCCTGGCCTGCACTTCCAGGCTGCGGATCAGGCGAATGACCTCCACCCCCTTGGGGCCGCGGTCCATGTAGTCGCCCAGAAAGACCAGATGGGCGTCTCCAGCCGTCCAGCCCCCGTCGAAGTCGATCAGACCCGCGCGCAACAGCATGGCCCGCAGCTTGCTGTACGCACCATGAATGTCACCGACCACCCACAGTTCCTTCAAGGCGTGACCCCGGCGTCGGCAGGTCGCGTGGCGCAGGTGACCGTCCTCCCATCCGATCCACGCACTCCGTCAGGATCGCCTGATTCAGGCGGCGGCGTCACCCAGTTCTCCGCGGGACCCATGGGGGCGATTGATCGGTGGGCGGCGCCGCTGAACACATCCAGAAGTGTAACGTTTCCTGTCCCAGAGCCTGTCTCCTCCAGCTCATAACATCTGCCCAGGACCGCCAGGCCTGCGCAGGGCTGCTGTAGACGGGCCGGCCCCATCGGCCTAGTTGTCCTGTCCGTCTTCTTTTGGTGGGGCTTCCGGCGAGGGCAGGGTCCGCAACCGGGTCATACGCTCGCTGAGATCATCCTGAATGCGGCGCACGTTGCCCTCGAGATTCGAGCGCGCCCCGTCCAGCTCGTGGCGCAACCGCATGATTTCCTCGACACCCGCCAGGTTGACGCCCAGTTCCTGGGTCAGCCGCCGGATCTCACGCAGATGTTCGATGTCACGCTCGGAATACAGCCGGGTCTTGCCACTGCTGCGTCCTGGGCTGATCAGTTGCTTGCGCTCGTACAGGCGCAGCGTCTGCGGGTGCATGTCCACCAGTTCGGCGGCGATGGAAATGACGTAGACCGGGCGGTCCTTGGGATCGGTGCGCCCCCCCTCACTGCTGGGCAGCGCGCGCGAACTGGCGCGGTCCCGCAACTCGTCCTCGATGCGTGTGATCTCGGCCTCGAACTCCCCCTGCAGATCATCGAGTTCGTGCTGCAACCGCATGACCTCCTCGACGCCCGCCAGGTTGACGCCCAGTTCCTGGGTCAGCCGCCGGATCTCACGCAGATGTTCGATGTCACGCTCGGAATACAGCCGGGTCTTGCCGCTGCTGCGTCCCGGACGGATCAGCCCCTTGCGCTCGTACAGGCGCAGCGTCTGCGGGTGCATATCCACCAGTTCCGCCGCCACCGAGATCACATACACAGGGCGGTGTTTAGAGTCCGAGGCCATAACTTAGGCTGAGTATACTCGAAGCAAGGTTCATGAGAATGGGGCGCGGTGCGTGGTTGAGGGACGATGAGGCTTCGTGGCAAGGCCGCCGGGAACCGGGCCAGCACTAGTTCATCCCTCCTCGTTCACCGCGCGGCAGGCTTCACCCATTACAGACCGGCAAAGCCTTGGAGTGCAGGTGACTGGGCGCTCTTTTCCCGTCAAAGCGAGGTGTCGGACCAGCCAGTCAGCGATCCTGACAGGCTCAACCGCCTCAGCTCTCCTGATCTCGCCCTCCGCAGGCCTCACCCTCTATCATCGGGCCTATGACCCAGACGAACCTCGCAAATGCCCTGAACCGCGACGACGCCAATGCCGAACTGTTCGAACTGCTGAGGATTCCCAGTGTCAGCGCCGATCCCAGCCACAAGGCCGACATGGCAAAGGCCGCCGAGTTCCTGCGCAGCAAGCTGGAGTCGCTGGGCTTCACGGCGCGGGTGGACGAGACGGGTGGGCATCCTGCTGTGTATGCCGAACACCTGAAAGCACCCGGGCAGCCCACCGTCTTGCTGTACGGCCATTACGACGTGCAGCCCGAAGCCCCGCTGGAGGAATGGACGACGCCGCCCTTCGAGCCGACCGTGCGCGAAGGGCGCATCTACGCGCGCGGCAGCACCGACGACAAGGGTCAGGCCTATGCACACGTGCGCGGTGTGGAGCTGTTGCTGTCGCAGGGCGAATTGCCCCTCAACGTCAAGTTCTTCATCGAGGGTGAGGAGGAGATCGGTAGCCCCAGCATCGTGCCGTACCTCAAGGCACATGCGGACGAGCTGAAAAGCGACGTGATCGTGATCAGTGACGGCAGCCGCTTCGCCGCCGACGTGCCCACCATCACCTACGGTGTGCGCGGCCTGAGCTACGTGGAACTCCATGTCCAGGGCGCGAACCGTGACCTGCACAGCGGCAGCTACGGCGGCGCCGCACCCAATCCGATCAATGCGCTGTGCGAGATTATCGCCAGGCTGAAGGATGACCAGGGGCGCGTCACCATTCCCGGTTTCTACGACGGCATTGAGCCGCTGACCGACGAGGAACGGGCAATGTGGGGCAGCCTGCCGCAGGACGACGGCGAGTTTGCCGACAGTATCGGCGTGTCGGCCCTGCCCGGAGAGGAAGGGTTCAGCGTGCTGGAACGCCTGTGGGGTCGCCCGACGCTGGACGTGAACGGCATCTGGGGGGGCTATCAGGGTGAGGGCAGCAAGACGGTGATTCCGGCCAGGGCTGGGGCGAAGGTGTCCATGCGGCTGGTGCCCGGCCAGGATCCGGAGAACATCACCAGGCTGATCCAGAACTACGTCCCGCAGATCGCTCCTGCTGGGGTTCAGGTCGAGGTCAAGGGCCTGCACGGTGGCCAGCCCATCAAATTCGACACCTCCAGCACGTACGTTCAGGCCGCCGACCGCGCCCTGCAGCGGGTGTACGGCAAACCCGCCGTCTTCGCCCGTACCGGGGGCAGCATTCCCATCGTGGCCTACTTCGCCGAGATTCTGAACAGCCCGGTGCTGTTCGTGGACATGGGCCTCAACGAGGACGCCCCACACAGCCCCAACGAGAGTTTCGCCGTGCGCGACTACCACAATGGCATTCTGACGAGCGCCTACCTGCTGGAGGAACTGGGAAGGTGAGGCAGGGCGGGCAACGAGGAGGCGCATGAACCTCGCCTTTCTCGCCTCGCACGGCGGCAGCGCGGCGCGGCACCTGACCCAGGCCTGCCGCGCCGGGGAGCTGGACGCCGTGCCCGTGGCTCTGATCAGCAACAACAGCCGTTCCCCCGCGCTGGACTGGGCGCGGGAGGAGGGCCTGAAAACCGCGCATCTGAGCGGAGCGAAGTATCCAGACCCGGACGATCTGGACGCCGCCATCCTCACTTTCTTGCGGGAAGCCGACGCCGATCTGTTGATTCTCAGCGGATACATGCGCGAGCTGGGACCGCGCGTGCTGGGGGCCTTCGCGGGCCGGGTGCTGAACATCCACCCCAGCCTGCTGCCCCGACACGGCGGGCGGGGGATGTACGGTGACCGGGTCCACCTGGCCGTGCTGGAAGCGGGCGACACGGCATCCGGCGCGACGGTGCATCTGGTCACGGCGGGCATCGACGAGGGGCCGCGCCTGGCGCAGGAGGAGGTTCCGGTGCGGCCAGGCGACACGCTTGAAACGCTCAAGGCGCGCGTCCAGGCCATCGAGAGTGGGTTGATGTTGCGGGCGGTGCGGGACTTGATCGCTGACCTTCGGCTGACAGAAAACAGAATTTGATCATCGGTACCTCACCGTCCGCTGACCCGGTCCTGATTCTCCACTGACGCGCCGCGCATTCAATGGCCGGGTATGACACGACTCTTTCTGACTGCCGCCCTGCTGATGGGTGGGGTGGCCTCCGCCGCGACCTTCAACATTTATCCCTACCAGGGTGCGAAGCTGCTGGCCGGGCAACGCTTTGACCTGCGAATCGAGGCCGAGGGGGTCAAGGGCGCGGGAGACGCCACCGTGACGCTGGACGGCCAGGCCTTGAGCGGCCTGACCCGCACCACCACCAAACCCGACAGCGTGGAGTGGATGCTGCGCGACCAGAACCTGAGCACCGGCACCCACGAGCTGACCGTCAGCTTTACCGACGAGAACGGCCCCGCCAGCAAGAGCGTGCGCTGGTACGCCACGCCGCCCGTGACCGGCAAGGCCAAGAACGTGATCCTGTTCATCGGCGACGGGATGGGCTGGAACACCGTGGAGGCCGCGCAACTGATCGCCCACCCGTACAACCCCGAGAGTGGCCTGCCCACCGGCAAGCTGGAAATGATGAGCGGCCTGAGCAGCATGGCGAGCGTGACCACCAGTTCGTTTGACAGCGCCCTGGCCGACAGCGCCAACACCGCCAGCTCCATCGCCACTGGTCAGAAGATTCTGGTCAATGCGCTGAACGTGTACCCCGACAACACCGAGGACACGCTGGACAACCCCCGCATCGAAACCATCACCGAGATCCTGCGCCGCTCCACCGGCAAGAGCATCGGCATCGTCTCGGACGCCTTCGGCACCGACGCCACGCCCGCCGCCTTCGCCGCGCATACCCGCCGCCGGGGCGACTACTCGGCCATCGCAGACCAGTACTTCCAGGGCGGGGTCAAGCCCGATGTCCTGCTGATCGGCGGAAGCCGCGACTTCATCCCCTCCACCGCGCCGGGCAGCCGCCGCAAGGACGGCACCGACTGGATCACCCAGAGCCAGACGTTGGGCTACGGCTTCGTCAGCAACCGCACCGAACTGCTGGCGGCGGGCGGCGACAAGCTGTTCGGCCTCTTCAACATCGACAACATTCCCAGCTACCTGGACCGCGCGCAGTACAAGGGCGAGGAAACGGTCAAGAACTTCCCCGACATGCCCTACCTGTGGGACAGCACCCGCAAAGCGATCGAAACGCTGGACAAGAACCCCAACGGCTTTTTCCTGATGGTGGAAAGCGGCATGATCGACAAGTACGAACACCCGCTGGACTGGCAGCGCGCCGTGTGGAACATCATGGAGATGGATAAGGCGGTGGCATATGCCAAGGAGTACGCCAAGACCCACCCCGACACGCTGGTCCTGGTGACCGCCGACCACGCCCACTCGATCAGCACCTACGGCGGTTACGACGCCAGCCAGGGACCGGGCAAGCGCGAGGCCGTGGGCGTCTACCAGGACGCGGGCTTCCCCACCTACGCCCAGAAGGACGCCAACGGCATTCCCACCCCCGATTCTCCGCGCACCTACGCCGTGGGCTTCGCCGCCGTGCCCGACTACTGCGAGACCTACCTGGGCCGCAAGGTTTTCCTCGATCCCACCGTCAGCAACGGCAAGACTGGGGCGGAAGCCGGGTACCTCCCGAATCCTAAAATCTGTGAGGAAGGTGCGGTCCTGCGGGTCGGCAACCTGCCGCCCAGCTCCAACCAGGGCGTGCATACCGCCGACCCGGTGCCGCTGTTCGCCTTCGGTGCCGGCGCAGAGAACTTCTTCGGCACCATGGACCAGACCGAACTCTTCTTCGGCATCGCCCGCGCGCTGGGCGTGGACGCGACGAAGAACAAATAAACTCCCGAGCCTCCACGGAGACGGAAAACAGCCATGTGTGCGGTTTTCCGTCTCGTTTTGTGGGTCGTCTGGAGGGCAGCCTGACTCCCCCCTGACCCGCCGCGTGTGCAATAGGGGCATGAATAGACGGACCCTGATTCGTGCGCTGACGCTGGTCCCGCTGTCGGACTGGCTGGCGCGGGCGGGCGCGGCTGCCGCTCCGGCCACGCTGAAGTTTGGTGAACTGTACGGCAGGGTCACGGTGCGCGGCGTGGAATACAGCGACCGCATCAAGGCACTCACTGGACAGTCCATCCAGATGACCGGCTACATGGCGCCGCCCCTGAAACCCAAACTGGATTTCTTCGTGCTGACCCGCGAGCCGATGAGCACCTGCCCGTTTTGCACCACCGCCGCCGACTGGCCCGCCGATATTGTGCTGGTCATCATGCCGCCGGGCCGGGAACTGGAGCCCACCACGCGCGGCCTGAATGTCACCGGACGGCTGGAAATTGGCGTCAAGCGCGACGCTGAGACCGGCTTCGTGAGCCTGGTCCGGCTCTACGCCAGCACCGTGAGCAATAAGGCATGAGCGCGCCGATCCGCACCCACAATCTGAGTGTGCGGTACGGGCGGGAGGTCACGCTGCACTATCCCGATCTCAATCTGGAAGCGGGCGCAGCGCTGGCGATCACTGGTCCGAGCGGTTCGGGCAAAACCACGCTGTTGCATGTCCTGGCCGGTCTGTTGCGTCCGGCCAGCGGCGAGGTGGCTTACGGCAATCTGAACCTGGGCGCTGTGCCCGAAGCGGCCCGCGAAGCCTTCCGCCGCCGTCACATGGGCTACGTTTTTCAGGATTTCCACCTGATGCCAGGCCTGAGTGCCCTGGAGAATGTGGAACTGGGCCTGCGCGTGGCCGGGGCCGAGCAGCCGCGGGCGCGGGCGCGGGCGGCGCTGATCCGGCTGGATCTGGGGCACCGCCTGAACCACCGTCCCGTTCACCTGTCCACCGGCGAGCGGCAGCGAGTTGCCGTAGCCCGCGCGGTGGCCCACGGCCCGGGTCTGCTGCTGGTGGACGAACCCACCGCACATCTGGACCGGAACCGGGCCAGGGCCGCGCTGGAACTGCTGCTGGGCGCTGCCGCCGATCTGGACGCGACGTTGATCGTGGTCACGCATGACCCAGTGGTGGCCGAAGCCCTGCCCGCGCGCCTAGACCTAGGCGCGCCCGCACCTGTCTCCAGAGCGCTGGTGTCGACGTGAGGCTGGCGCTGTGGACGGCAGTCCGGGGCCTGCGGGCCCGCGCTGGAGCCCTGGCCCTTACCGTGCTGGCCGTGGCCCTGGCGACCGCCACCGCTCTGACCGTCCCCCTGATCTCCCGGCAGGTGGAGCGCGGCGCACAGGACGCCGCGCAGGTCTTTGACCTGCTGATCGCCGCCCCTGGCAGCGCGACACAGGCCCTGACCTCCAGCCTGTTCTACCTGGACACGCCCACCGGCAACATCAGCGAGACGTTGTACGAGGAACTGCGCGACTCGCCGGGGACCCGCCGAGCCGTGCCGATTGGCCTGGGCGACAACTATGCAGGCCTTCCCATCGTGGGGACCAACGCGGCCTTCTTCGATCAGCGCATCAAGCCAAAGGACCCGCCGTATTTTCGTGTGGCGCGAGGGCGGATCTTTACGGCAGAACACCAGATTGTTGCCGGGGCACGGGCGGCGCGTGAAGGCAGTCTAACGCTGGGCAGCACCTTCAGGGGCTCCCATGGCCTTGAAAGTAGGGACGGCGAGGAAACGGGCGCAGCCGATCACCACAACGAGTTGTACACGGTGGTGGGCATCCTGGCTCCCACAGGCGGCCCGGTAGACCGCGCGCTCCTGACGCCCATCGAAACCGTCTGGGAGACGCATGGACAGGACACTCCCGACCAGCGGCAGGTCACGGCGGTGCTGTACGCCGCCGATCAACTGGCCGGGGTCTATGTCACTGCTCAGCGCATCAACGCTGGCCGGGAGGCGATGGCGGTCTTTCCCGGTCAGGTCTTCGCGCAGGGGCGCGACGTGCTGGCCCAGGGGCAGGCGGCCTACGCGGGCCTGTCCCTGCTGGTGCTGGGCATTGCCGCGCTGACGGTGTGGCTGGGCGTGCATTCGGCCAGTGTGGAGCGTCAGCAGACGGTGGCCCTGTTGCGCGCCCTGGGCGCCGGACGCTCCTCCGTGTTCGGGCTGGTGCTGGGCGAAACACTGATCACCGTCACGTTGGGGGTGACCCTCGGGCTGGTCCTGGCGCTGTTGCTGAGCGGTGTGGGCGGCACGCTGCTGGGAGAGCGTCTGGGCTTTACCCTCGCGCCGCCACAGCTGACCTGGGCGCTGGCCGTGCGCGCCCTGGCCCTGATCCCACTGGGCCTGCTGGCCGCCCTGGCCCCCGCCATTGCGGCGGCGCGCCTGAGTCCGCTGAGACATCTCTAGGACATCAGCACCCACACACGACAGCCACGATCTCGATCTGGCTCCCACGCTCTATCAGGCGGACGGCGACTGGCAAAGCCCCATCCGAGAGAGGAATTCACTGGGCAAGCCGCCACGGAAGCGGAATGTAGGTACCCCTCTTCAGCCTCGTGCGGCCAATCCTGAAGAGGAGGACGGGCTAGTACTGCGCCCGTCCTCCTCTCCTTGGTTTGATTGACTTTGCTCGCTTAGCCGCGCCCGCGTCCACCACGGCCCCGCGCACGCTGTGGCCCCACGCGGCCCGCACCCGTGCCCGCTGGCGCGCCCCCACCGGATTCGGAGCGGCGCTGACCGGAGGGTTGCGCCCCGCGTCCACCGCTGCTCTGGCCCCGGTCAGAATGTCCACCTTGCCCGCGGGCCTGCGACTGACCGCGAGGCTGGCCGCCACCCTGCCCGCCCCGGCCCTGTCCACCCTGGCTTCTGCCGCGCCCTCCACTCTCGCCGGGCATCAGGCCGTTGCCAGAGCCTCGGCCCTGTTTTTCCTGGATGGCGCGGTCCACCTGACTCTCCTGCGGGGTCAGCGGCGGGTGCAGCGCGGGCGGCAGCCCCCGGCGCACGGTCTGCCACAGGCCACGCTGCTCGGGGATCAGGAGCACCAGGTTCACGCCGGGACGGCCCGCGCGGGCCGTGCGCCCCGAACGGTGAACGTGGTCCTCGGCGGTCTGGGCCACGTCCATGTGGATCACCAGGCGCACTTCGGGCAGATCGATGCCGCGCCCGGCAATGTCAGTGGCCACCAGCACGCGGGACTTGCCGTCACGCAGCAGGGCCATGGTGCGCTCGCGCTTCTTCTGGTCCATGTTGCCCTGCAACGGGCTGACGATCTCGCCGGGAAGCATCCCCTCAAGGCGCTCGGCGCGGCGTTTAACCAGCGACTTGGTGCGCGAGAAGATCACCACGCAGCCGCCGGGCTGGCGCAACGCCTCGCGCACCTGCTCGGCAGCCACGTCCATCACATCGTCGCGGGTGGTGTGCACCAGCAGGTGCGTGGCCCCGGTGGCCCCGCCCAGGATGTCGTCCGGATTGCCCTGCTCCGCACGGGCCGCGGGCGCGATGTCGATCCGCTCGGGATTGACCATGAACTGCTGGGCCACCGTGCGGATCTCGGCAGGGAACGTGGCCGAGGCCATCGCAATCTGAAGCTTCTGCGTGCTCTGACCCTGCGTCTGGGTCTGCGCCGAGCGCAGGATGTCACCCACATCTTTCAGGAAGCCCAGCGACAACAGCTCGTCGGCCTCGTCCAGTACCACGTATCGCAGCCCCGACAGGTTCAGTTCGCGGCGGCTGATCAGATCCTTGAGGCGGCCCGGCGTGCCGGAGATCAGGCCCTTGCCTGTGGCCTCGCTGCGGGTCTGTCCCGGCGTGATGCCCCCGGTGATGCGCCCGGCGGTCATGCCCAGTTCGCGCGCCACGTCGCGGATCTGCACGGCCAGTTCGCGGGTGGGCGTGACCACCAGCACCTCAGGGCGAATGCCGCGCACCTCCCGGACGCCGATGCCCCGCTCGGCGGCAGGAATCAGGAAGGCCAGCGTCTTGCCGCTGCCGGTGCGGGCGGTGGTGATCACGTCGCGCCCCGAGAGCAGGGCGGGAATAGCCCCAGCCTGCACGGGCGTGGGTGTGCGGTCACCCAGCCAGCGGTGCCAGTCGCCCTTGTGGGGGGCGGCCTGGGTCTGCTGGGGGCGTTGTTCAGTTTGTGCGCGGGGTTGGTCAGGGGTACGGGTTCGGGTCATGAAAGTCCTGTTGAGGCGTCCACGGGGGAACGCGCCGGTGATCGGCTGGAAAGAGGTGTCCACTTCAAGAAGTGTGAGGAGTTGAGAGTAAAAAGGGCCGCGTCAGACTGCGAAAAACCGGGTCACGGCAGGCAGTCCGGGCACCTGGGGCAGAGGCACCTGCGGGGGCTGTCGCTTCGGGCCGCCCGCGTTCACCCCCACTATGCCGCATCTGCGTGAGGGAAACGCGGAGTCAGCTCACCCCCGGCGCCACAACGAGGCGGGACGTAAGCAATGGGGTTGACACCGCCGTCACTTGACACTGCGCCCGTTCCTCGCTCTTGGTCCTCACTGCAATACCCTTTTGTATGGCCTGCAAGGGCCGGAAGCCAGCGGCAGACCTAGCCTCTCTTTGGGGAAACTTATTTGGAAACCACGCCCACCTTGATCCCTGCCGACTTCAGCTTGTTCTGCCAGCGGGTGTATTCCTCGCGCTCCATGGTCAGCGTGACGCGTCCGGGCACCACCCTGTTGCCATAGCACTTGCCCGGTTCGCAATCGGGAAACCAGGTGGGGTTCTGGACGTTGCGCCCGTTGAGCGGTTTACTCCAGCCGACCAAGTTGTCCCGCACCGTGATGTTGAAAAAGGTTTTTCTGGCCTTGTCCCCACGTGCGTCCCACACGTACAGCCCGACATTCTGGGCAGGAATGGGCACGCCGCTGGGCAGGTAACCGCTGGAGATCACCCGGTTGTGGTAGACCTCGATATCGTGCCCCGCGGACACAGCAATTCCGTTGTTGGACGTTGCCACAATCTGATTTCTGTAGACCAGGATATGGCCGGCGGCCTCGGCCACGGTCTTGCCGCTGCCGTCACCGGCATTGATGCCGCCGCCCGCGTAAGTATTGACCTGTGGGTTGGCGGCATACGCTCCCTGAATGTAATTGTCGTGGATCTTGATCCGGCTGCTGGGAACGCCGCTCGACAGGTACATGTTGATGTTCTCCTCGGGGCGGCTCTTGCCCGGATCGTTGATGACCTCATTCCAGGCAATCTCTGCGCCGCTGATCTTCCGGACGGCGTTGAACTGCACGAACTGGACCAACCGGTACTCCTGGTCCGAGTACCGGCCCACACCCACGCTGTAGCGTCCATCGATATTGCGCGCCTGATTCCGCAGAATTTTGACCGTTTCCCCCAGTTTCGCATTCCCTTTGTAGTCCCGCAAATAGATTCCAGAGGTTCCGATCATCTCGTTGTTCTCCACCACGATGTTCTTGAATTCCTCGGCAACCAGAAAGCGGCCAGGGTAGCGGTGCTCCTTGAGGGGCCGATCTGGATTCAGGGCCACGCCCCTCGTGTTGCGAATCGTCAGATTGGCATTGGTAAACGCTGTGTGGATCAACGTGCCCTTGCTCCGGATATTGGACTTCTCGATGATGACCTTTTGACTCGTGGCCACCGTCACCGCCGGGACCTTGGGGTCCAGACTCTGCCAGTTGCCCCGGTAGGTGCCACCCTTGCGAATCACAATGGGTTTGTCGTAACGGATCGTCTGGGCCTCACCCACGGAAGCGGCGACCAGAACGCACGGCAGCAGAAACGACAGGAGGCGTGGACCAAGGGGCATGAGGG
Source organism: Deinococcus humi (assembly GCF_014201875.1). NCBI lineage: Bacteria > Thermotogati > Deinococcota > Deinococci > Deinococcales > Deinococcaceae > Deinococcus > Deinococcus humi. The sequence continues at coordinate 257,454 of NZ_JACHFL010000005.1, forward strand.
TTCACTATAAACGAGTCGAGCCGTTCAAACGGTACCAAATCTCCGGTGTAGCGCAGCTTTTGCTTTCCCGGCGTGTCAGACGAGGCAACGCCACCGTGGGTCCAAGGAGAGCCGCAGCAGGACTGACCTACCTGAACTTCGCCCAGCCTCATCAGGCCGACAGACCTCCAAGCCTTCTCGCACCACTGTTACGCGCTCAGGACAGCTTCAGCGGCTGGGAGCCGGCTCTCATCCGTCCATCTGTCACAATCTCCCATGCCAGATGCCGCCACCACGCGCTTCGCCGTTTACCTGTGTCCAGCGGCCGACGAGGCGCTGTACCGCATGGGCACCGGATTGCTGGGCTTCGATGTGCGTGCCCAGCGGCAGGTGCCCATGCCCGATTTTCTGCGCCCTGAGTGGCAGACCGATGCTGGACCGTTCGGCTTTCACCTGACTGTGGTGGAGGGCTTCGGGACCGATCCGGCCTGGTGGCCCGACATTGAGGCCGAGGCGCGAGCCTGTGTCTCATGCCTGTCGCCAGACGCCGACCTGTCTCTGACGAATGGCAGAATAGACGTCTGGGACGGCGGCGAGACCTGGGTGTTGCGCCTGGACCCCTCCCCCACCCTATTGGTGGCACAGACCTTGCTGCTCACGCGCCTGTCGCGCTTCGTGACCGATTCTCCGTTCACGGAGCAGGTGGCGCAGGGACTGTGGGGGCAACCGCATGAGACCGCCCGCATGCAGCTCCTGCATACGCCGCGCGGACTGGACACCTGGCAACCCCATTTCACGCTGGTGCAGCCTTACAGTGGGAAAGACCCGCAGGCGCTCCGCCGGGAACTGGAAAAGCGCATTGAACCCTTCACATCGCAGACATACACGGTGCTGACCCTGTTCGAGAAGCGCGGCGGTGAAACGCACTGGCGGGTGCGAGCTGAGTTGCCATTGACCGCCCCCAGCGGGGGGTGACGGGTGTGGCTCACGGATTTTCCCACATCCAGCACTCTTTTTCCCCCTACACTCTGGGGCGTGACCAACACTGGGCAAATGCAGGTAATCGTGGCGACTGGAAACACTGGAAAGGTGCAAGAAATTGGGGAGGCGCTGGCCGGACTGGGCTGGAACCTGCGTCCCCTGGAAGGTCTGCCTATGCCCGAGGAAACAGGGACGACCTACGAGGAAAACGCCGCGCTCAAGGCCTGTACCGTGGCCCTGATGACCCGGACTGCGGCCATCGCCGACGACAGCGGCATTGAGGTGGAGGCCCTGAACGGCGAGCCCGGCGTTTATAGCGCCCGTTTTGGGGGCTGGGACAGCGATCTCGAGCGCAACGTCTACCTGCTGGAAAAGCTGCGCGGACAAACGAACCGCCGTGCAAAATTCATCTCGGTGGTGATTCTGGCCCACCCCAACGGTCAGGTGGAAAGCTACCGGGGAGAGTTGAGCGGCACCCTGCTGGAAGGCCCGCGCGGCACAGGCGGCTTCGGTTACGATCCCCTGTTTGTTCCCGATGGTGAAACCCGCACGCTGGCCGAGATGAGCGTGGCCGAGAAACAGGCGATCAGCCACCGGGGCAAGGCACTGGCCGCACTGAAAGAAGCGCACCAGCAGGTTCCCTGAACTCTTGTTAAGAGCGCTAATCGGGCTTGAACGGAGTGAAGGGCGAGACGGCCAAATGGAGCGCGCATTGATCCAGTAGAAACCGCCACAGAGGCTTCGTTCTCCCTAGTCTAAAGAGGCCTAGTTCTTACGATGGGACCGGGCACTCTTCCGCAACATCGTGATGGGTCCAGCCTACGGGTCAGGCCTGGGGCTGACAGCGCTGGCTCTGGACAGGGAAATGCCGGCCAGGGAATAAGCGAAGAGCCCACTCCAGCATGCAGAGGGGGCCTTTGAACTTGAACGCTTGTTTGGCCAGAAGTGGGGCTTAGCCTTGCGCCGTTTCTCCCTCGCGCACCACGTTCTTGAGTCGCATCAGGATCGCGCCCATGCCGCGCAGACGCATCGGCGTGATCAATTCGGACAACCCCATGTCCATGTAGAAATTATCGGGCACGCTCAGGATCGTCTCGGGCGACTCGCCGTCAAGCGCCTCGTGCAGGATGCCCGCGTAGCCGCGCACGGTGGGGGCCTCTTCCGGCACCTTGAAATGGAGATGCACGCCGCCGTTCTGCTCCTGCTCGGTCACGAGAAAAAATGGACTGGTGCATTCGGGGACAGGCTGCATGAACTCGGGGTGCTCCACGTACTTCTCAGGGAGGGGCGGCAGCTTGCGGCTGTATTCCAGCAGGGCTTGCAGGCGCAGGGACTTGGGAGCGCTTTTGAACATGCTCACGATGCCCTGAAGCTTATCGGGCAACGCAGCGTTGGAGGCGGGATCAGAGGTCATGCGTCACTGTACCCCCGCACCCCGGGCCGGTATGGTGAGGTCTGTCCAGTTGACACGATTGGTCAACTAGTCTGAAAGGTTAAACTCTGTCCACGAACTCTGGAGGTTCCTATGGAATATGCAAAAGACGTGCTGGTCAATACCGACTGGGTGGCCCAGAACCTGAACACCCCCGGCGTGCGCCTGATCGAGGTGGACGAGGACATCTTGCTGTACGACACCGGCCACATTCCCGGTGCGGTCAAGGTGGACTGGCAGACCGACTTCTGGCACCCCGTCGAGCGCGACTTTATCGGCCCCGATCAGGTGGCCGCGCTGCTTGGCCGCCTGGGGATCAAGCCGGACGACCAGATCGTTCTGTACGGCGACAAGAGCAACTGGTGGGCGGCCTACGCGTACTGGTTCCTGTCATATAGCGGCGTGGGGAACCTCAAGCTCATGAACGGTGGCCGGCAGAAATGGATGGCCGAGGGCCGTGAGGTCAGCACCGAAACGCCCAGCCATGAGGCCACCCAGTACCCGCAGTTGACCCGCGACGACAGCCTGCGGGCCTACCGTGACGAGGTCCGGGCCCACCTGGACAGCGTGCAGGCGGGCAAGGGGGCGCTGGTGGATGTCCGCAGCCCTGATGAGTTCTCGGGCAAGGTCACGCACATGGCGAACTACCCGCAGGAAGGCGTGTTGCGCGGCGGCCACATCCCTGGCGCGCGCAGCATTCCCTGGGCACGGGCCACCAATGAGGACGGCACCTTCAAGAGCGCCGACGAGCTGAAGGACCTGTACGCGGGCGAGGGTGTGACCCCCGACAAGGACGTGATCGCTTACTGCCGCATTGCCGAACGCAGCAGCCACAGCTGGTTCGTCCTGCGCGAGTTGCTGGGCTACCCCAAGGTCCGCAACTACGACGGCAGCTGGACCGAATGGGGCAACGCGGTGGGTTTGCCCATTGAGAAGACTTACAGCGAGGCTTGACCCGCCCTAACAGGCCGCCGGTTGGGGGCAGCGTTGTGGCATTCCTGGCATTCATGCCCTCAGTGGGTAGAACCGCGTGAGAGAGCGGGCTCTAAGCTGCGGCCATGATATTCGTGGTGGTTGTGGTGATTCTGCTGCTGGCGGCGGTGTGGTGGCGGGGCAAGGGTCTACGTGGGTTGCGTCCGCCCGGCACCGCCCATCTGGACGAGGAAACCGCCGAGCGGCCTGAGCTGGACCCTGCCGCCGTGGCCGCTGCCCGCGCCCGCATCTCCCAGAATGTGCCCGACGAGGTGCTGTCCGACGTGCTGCTGGACGCCAGCCCTACCCAGGCAGCCCGGATGTTCTCCGCCGTGCCTGCCGCCGTGATGGCCGACGCCCTGGGCTACGGCCGCGATGAGGTTCAGCCTCGCGCCAGCGCCGCTGAGCTGGCACAGCTTCAGGGAGCCGGCAGCGCCGTGGACGATCTGGAAATCTTCAACTTCATTCCCGACGATTTCCCTGGAACCGATGGACGTGCCCGCTGAGCTGTAAGGCCGAGGGTGAGAGACTGGAGCGCTGTATCTGGCAGCCTCCGGTCTCTCTTTTTAGGGCGTCTGATTATCAGGCAGAAGGTGACCGACAACGGCTGAAGTGGAGGCCTGCAGGATTCCGGTTGACCCCGTTTTTCGCACCCTGCCGCTGTATTTCCAATAGGCCTGACGTGTTCGTGCCGGGAAGGACGCCTGGCAACTGCCCGACAACGACAGTCGGAATGCCAGCCAATTTATGGCCCACCGCGCTGTTGACCTCGCCTTGAAATGAATTGGGGGCTAGTCCGCAGACCGCCCCCACCCTGTAACCCTGGTCTGTTATCTGTCGAACTTGGCGTACCCAGCGGCGCTACGGCGCTGGGCGCCACGGGCGTAGTCCATCTGCATTTCCACGGTTTCGTGCTTGCCCTCGGTGAAAGTCGAATCGTGAATCCAGTAGTTCAGCCGGTCGTCGCCGAGTTGAACCCACAGTTTGTGGGCGTCGTCGGCGTCGCGCCAGAATGCGACATGCTCGAAACCGTTGTTCTGCGCCCACGCCTTGATGTCCCCCAGCACACGCGCCGCCTTGGGGTGGGTCATCTGAAATTCCTGACCGTCGGATTCGTTGAGAAATTTGATGTCGGCCATAGTGTCCCCAGCGTAGCCGAAAGGGCCGCCCCGGCGCTCACGAGTTGACTAAGCGTGTCTTGAAAGAAGCGGGGCTCGGCAACTGGTGTGAATCGCAGGGCCGCACGCGCCCCGTGCCCGTCGTCCTGGGTCAGTGGGGCTACGTCTACCTCTATCCTCAGGGGCAATGAGCGCTCCAGCCCGCCCCAGCCTGAAAGTCACCACCCTGAACGCCAACGGCCTTCGCAGCGCCCTGCGCAAAGGGCTGGCCGACTGGGCCGGGCGCGAGGCCCCCGACGTGCTGCTGCTTCAGGAGGTGCGCGCCGCCCCCATGCCCGAAGCCCTGGCCCACCTGGGCTACGAGAGTGCGTGGTTCCCGGCGCAGAAGGCGGGATACAGCGGCGTGGCGATTCTGGCTCGGCAACCGCTGGAAGACGTGCGCGTAGGCATGGGCCACGACGAGATGGACGCCGAGGGCCGCGTCCTGAGCGCCCGCATCGGCGGTGTGCGCTACGTCAGCGTCTATCTGCCCAGTGGCAGCAGCGGCGAGGCCAGACAGGGTTTCAAGGACCGCGTGCTGGGCGACTTTCAGGATTGGACGGCAGCGCTGGTGGCAACGGGGGAACCGGTGGTCATCGGCGGCGACTACAACATCGCCCACCGGGAGATCGACCTCAAGAATTGGAGGACCAACCGGGGCAACAGCGGTTTCCTGCCGCACGAGCGTGAGTGGATGAGCGCTCACCTGGCCTCGGGCCTGACCGACACCCACCGCACCACGCTGGGGGAGGAGTCCGAGTACACCTGGTGGAGCAACCGCGCCGGGGCCTACGCCAACAACGTCGGCTGGCGAATCGATTACCTGCTTTCGGCAGGCGTGGATCTGGGCGGCGTGCGGGTGGACCGGGAGGCACGGCTCAGTGATCACGCCCCCCTCAGCGGGCAACTCACCATCTGGTCTCCGGAAGACGCGGATGCCCCTTCTCTCCCCCTTAACCCTTGACCCCCGCTGCCCTCCCCCAGCCCAGCCCACGCCGCTCGGCGGCGTACACCGCCAGCCCTGCCAGAATGCCCCAGAAAGCCGCGCCAATGCCCAGCGGGCTGATGCCGCTGAGCGTCACCAGGATGATCATCGGCGCGGCCAGACTGCCCGGTGCCTCGCGGAACGCGCCCTGCAGGCTACTGCCCATCGCACCGAGCAGGGCAATGCCGGCCAGCGCGGCCAGCGCCTCGGCGGGCAGGATGCCCATGAGATGCACGAAGGTTCCGGCGAACAGGCCAAAGAGGATGTTGAGGCCTCCGGCCCAGATGGCGGCGGTGTAGCGCCGCGCAGGGTCCGGGTGCGCTTCCGGGCCGCTGACAATGTTCGCCAGCAGCGCCCCCAGCGTCAGGTTGTGACACCCTGCAAGGGCAGCCCCCAGGCTGGCGACGCCACAGGTCCGCAGAATTAGCCCCGGCGCGGGTTCGTAGCCGTTGGTTTTCAAGACCCCGAAACCCGGCACAAATTGCCCGGTAAAGGCCAACAGCGTCAGTGGCAGCGCCAGATTCACCGTGGCATGTAGGCTGAAAACGGGCAGCACGAACTGCGGCTGCGTCAGCGTGAGGCTGATGGGGGCGGGGTGCCACAGCCCCAGCCCAGCGCTGGCCACCACGCCCACGCCGAGCACGGCGGCCACCGCCCAACGTGGCGCGACTTGCCGGATCACGAAATAGGCCACGATCATGGCCCCCACCAGCGCGGGTTCCACACCGAAGGCCTGCGCCGCCTTGAAGCCGAAAGGCAACAGAATGGCGGCGTTCAAAGCGGCGGCCAGGTGCGGCGGGATGGCCCCCAGCGCGCGCGTGAGTGGCCCGAAGGTGCCCAGAATAAAGACCAGCACCCCGGAGGTGAGAAACGCGCCCACCGCCTCCGGGAATGGGATGCCAGGCAGGGCCGTGACCAGAAAGGCAATGCCAGGGGTGGACCAGGTGTTCAGCATTGGCATGCGCGTCCGCAGGCTGAGAAAGATGCCGGCCAGTCCGGTGAAGACGGCGTGGGCCCACAGCCACGACATGGCGGTGGCATCGCTCAGGTGGGCCGCCTGCGCCACGCTATAGACCAGGACGTTCGGCCCCGCCCAGCCGATGATCACGGCAATCAGCCCGGCCAGCACGGCGCTAGGCTGAGTGTCTCGCCAGAAGTTGCGGGGCGCAGGGGAAGCCAGCACGGGCGCGGTCATGGCGTCGATTGTGAGCCGCGACTGGCCTGCTGCCTAGTGGCAATGGTCTGGAGATTGGACTGCTTGTCTGGATAGGACTCCAGGGTGGACTGCTATGCTGGTTCCATGGATGCTCCACGCTGGTCTGCACTGCTCTTCGGCTGGAGGGCCGGCAGCGGGCCTCTCCGCGACAGGCTGGCCGAGAGCGTGCGCGCAGGAATCCGAAGCGGTCAGCTGCCACCGTCCGAGGCACTTCCGGCAGAGCGGGCGCTGGCGGGTCTACTGGACGTCAGCCGCAGCACGGTGGTGGCCGCTTACGACACGCTGGCCGATGAGGGCTGGATCACCCGCAGACGCGGCAGCGGCACGCGAGTGGCCACCACCGCGCCGCGTGGAGCAAACGTATTGGACCTGCGAACACCCTCTGTCCTGCCCCGCGATGAGGACAGCTTCGATTTCACCATCGCCGTTCCCCTGCTCAACGATGCCCAGCGCCAGGAGCTGCGTGAGGCGACGCTGGACGCCTTTCAGGAGTCGTTATACCACCCGCATGGCCTGCCTGAACTGCGTGCCCTGCTGGCTGAGATCTACACTCGTGAGGGCCTGCCGACGACACCGGAAATGGTACTGATCACCAGCGGCGCGCAGGGGGCAATTTCGCTGCTGGCTGGCGTCTTTCTGCGCCCACGCGACCGTGCTCTGCTGGAAACCCCCACCTATTTCGGGGCCATTGACGCCTTCCGCGCGGCAGGGGCTGAAACTGTGGGCGTGCCCGTAACCGCCGAGGGTGTGGGGCCTGCGGCGTTTGCCGGGGCGGTCCAGCAGTACTCGCCGCGTCTGGCTTTCCTGACCCCCACCTTCCAGAACCCGACAGGCACGATAATGCCTGTGAAAGCCAGGGAGCAGGTGGCTGCTGCAGTGGCCGACGCAGACCTGCCCACCCTTGAGGACGACACGCTGATCGATCTTGGCTTCGAGGTCACCCCGCCGCCACGCATGGCCACCTTCGCACCGGACGCGCCGATTTTTAACATCGGTTCGCTGAGTAAGTTGTACTGGGCAGGACTGCGGGTGGGCTGGCTGCGCGTCCCGGCGGCACACGCCGGCCCAGTCGGACAGGCCCGCACCCTGTCTGACTTTGGCAGCAGCCTGCCCGGGCAACACATCGCCATGTCCTTGCTGCAAGACCTGCCCCGGCTACGACAGGAGCGGCGCGAAGCCGTCACGGCCGCCCGCGACCTCCTGGCCGAACTGCTGTGCCTGCACCTGCCCGAGTGGCGTTTTACGGTGCCGGGTGGTGGGCAGTTCCTGTGGGTGGAACTACCCACCCGGCAGACCAGCGCCTTTACCTTATGCGCAGCCCGGTACGGCATGCGACTGTTCCCCGGCGCATCAATGAGCGTCACCATGAACACAGCTGGCCTGCCCGACAGCTTTCTGCGCCTGCCCTTTACCCTAGAGCCTGCCCGACTGCCCGAGGCCGTGCTGCGTCTAAAGGCTGCCTGGACAGAATTCACGTCGCGTCAGGGCGCGGACAGGCTGGCCTGAGCGGGGCTGGCGGTCCAGGGTCTTAGCGGTTCAGGCCCTCGGGGGTCTGTCCCGTGACCTCCACGTCGCCCTGTGCATCCACGACCAGTTCCTCACGGGCCAACGTGGCATCAAAGGTGCGGGTTTCGACCACCTGACGTTTGCTGATCTTCACCTGCTCGCGGACCACCACGCGTTTCTCAACCTGGGCCTCCTCACGGTAGACCAGCAGTTCACGTCGCTCGCCAGGAGCCAGGGGCGTCCCGTCCAGCGTGATCATCTGCCCGCCCTCCCCCGTGCCAGCACCCAGATGCTCAATGATCAGCACCTCGGTGACCAACTCGACCGGAATCTGCACTGTTTCGCGGCGCACCTCGCGGGCAAAGGCCACGCTGCCCGCCACCTCCCGCTCCTTCTCGACGATCAGACGCTCCTCGCGCAGCTCGATCACGCCCTGGAGCTGAATGGCCTGGGCTTCGCGCTCGCTGTCAGTCGATCGTGTGGAGGCCAGTGGTTCGTCTTTCCGTGGGTCTGTCATTGCAACTCCCGTTCTGCTCTCTTTGCCCTGTGCGAGAAAAGCAGGGCAACCTCGTCAAGAAGTCGCCCTGCCTTGCCAGAATTGGCTTTAGCTCTTGCGAGTGGTGTCGTCCGTCATGGACCTGCCGTCGGCGTCGAGACGCACGTCGCCGCTCTTATTGACTTCCAGCACCTCACGGCCCACGGTCTCGGTGACGGTCTGCGAATCGGTGACCTCACGCTTGCCAACCGTGACTTCCTCGGTTACGAAGGCCTGCTTGCTGACGTTGGCACGCTCGGCTTCCAGATCAACATGCATAGTACGGGAGTCCTCACCGAGCACTGCACCTTCGACCGCCTGCGCGTTGGTCACAGCGTGGCGTTCAATGACCACTTCCTCACGCATAAGGTCGACATTAACGTTTTCCTGGTGGGTCTCGACGCGCTTACCAACCTCAACGCTGCCGGCGACGAAGCGGTCCTTGTTGACCATCAGGCGCTCTTCGAGCAGACGCAGTTTTTCAGGCGTCTGGTACATGGCGTCATCATCGCGGTAGCCAGCCCGTGCGGCGTACTGGCTCTCGTCGACCTGATAATCAGTGTTGGCGGCGCGCAGGACACGCTCGTCAGACATCTGTGCCTCTTCGCCATACTCCTCGCCGGTACGGTATTCGCGCATGTCGCCGACCTGGTCTTTGGTCAGGTTGGTGAAATGCACTTCTTCACCCTGGAAGGTCGACATGCCCACGGGCACCACGACTTCCTTGCTGGAGAACCAGCCGCCCACGTCCACGATCAGGTAGCGGATCTTGCCGGTTTCAGGCTCAGCCAACGCACCGCGAATGGTCCCGATCTTCTCACCATTCATGCCATAGGCAGTCTGGCCGGTGGGATCGTGGTATTCATTGCCGAGAACGTCGGAGTGCTGGGCGGTAATGTCGGACAGGGGCATCAAACGGGCCATGTGGGTCTCCTTGTGGTGAATGCGAGTTTCGAACGGGCTAGTGCGGAATGTGCAGGACAGCAAGCGCCGCCCTTCCCGCTTCGTTCTTGAAAGTCATCCTGCCCCAGCCGCCACACTGGAAAATGGCGGCCAGTTAAAGACCGTGCTGGAGAACCTTTATTCAACGCAAAGGGCCCTCGCATGGACTTAACACCTCTCGAACTGTAGACCGCGCGCCAAATTACTAAGAGAGGCCAAAAAAAGGGCGGCCAGACACAATTGGCCACCCTCTCTGCCCTTTTAAAGACCCATTCACTTCACCTTCAACTGACCTCCAGAAGTCAAGTTCCGATGAAGCCTGCTCTCAGGCGCCGTACTTATTGAGTTTCAACGCATTCGCCATCAGCAAGGGCATCAGATCGGGGCCACGCCGCAAACCCAGACTGCCTTTCTGGGCCTCTTCTTCGGTATAGCGGGCCGTCAGGTCCTTGCGGCCATGCTCGCTGCGGATCAAGACAGGAACGGGGTGCCAGGAATGACTCGACAGCTTGCTGGGCGTGCTGTGGTCGCCAACAATGCAAAGCACGTCCGGATTTAAGGCCAGAATGTCAGGGAGAAGGGCGTCAAACAGCTCAATCTTCTTGACTTTGGCCTGAAAATCGCCGTCCTCGCTGGTGCTGTCGGTCTTCTTGACGTGGAAGAAGAAGAAATCGTACTGGTCCCAGTTGTCGCGCAGCACCTGCACCTTGCCCTCCAGCGCATCCTCCTCACCGGGAACGTCCAGCACGTTCATGCCCACCAGACTCGCGAGCCCCTTGTACATCGGATAGGAGGCGATGCACGCGGCATTCAGCTGATACACGTCCTCGAAGCTGGGGAAGTGCGGCACGTCACTGTAGCCCCGGAACAGCACGCCATTGACCTGCGCGTCGTACTTCAGAGCTGCCTCGGCCCGCTCGACGAAGGCGTTGACCAGCCCTGCCGTTTTGGTGCTGGCCTCGTCGTGCGATTGCGCGGTGAGCGGCTGCACCCCGGTGGCCTGCGGGTCCACGTCGCCAATGTTCGCGCCCAGCACCTCGCCCCCCTGCGCGCGGAACACCATCACGAAACGGTGCTCGGACTCGGTGTAGATCTCGACGGGTACGCCGCCAATGTCGGGGATGGCCGCCCTCAGCCGCGCCACCACTTCCGCGTTCTTCTCGTTGCTGGGGCGGCCCGCACGGCGGTCCACCACCACCCGGTCCGCGCCCAGGGTGGCGAAGTTGCCGCGCACCGCCACGTCCCCCTTGTTCAACTTGACGCCGATGCCCACCGCGCTCAGTGCCCCGCGGCCCACCACGTAATGCAGCGGATCGTAGCCGAACAGGCTCAGGTGGCCAGGGCCGCTGCCGGGGGTGATCCCCGCGCCCACCAGCTCAACCTGTCCCAGCTGCGACTTCGCCGCCAGGGCGTCCAGATTGGGCGTTTTTGCGGTCGCCAGTTCGGTCTCGCCGTTCAGTTCAAGGGGCAGGCCGCCCACCCCGTCCAGCACCACCATCACGATCTTGCTCTCGGTCTTCTTGGACAGGCCACGGATCGTCTGAAGTAAATCGCTCATGAGGGCCAGTGTACGCCGCACCCCAAAGTGGGGATGGAGAGCCGCCCTAGTCGGAATTCACGTCCGCCCCCGAACCAGCCGCTAGCCTGCGAGGATGCCTGCCTCAACCCAGCTGCGCCAGTTTCGCGCCGTCGCCGTGCAGCCCAAATGGAGTGCCGGGGACTTCGTCAGCGCCGACGCCTTCCGGGCCTGGATGCGCGGACAACTGGAGATGGCCCGGCCTCACCTCGCTCCCGACCGGCCCAATCTGGTGGTCCTGACCGAGCTCAACGGTCTGCCGCTGGTGCTGCGCGGGGCGGCCTGGACGCTGCGCCTGAAGACCTTCGAGCGGGTGGCGCTGGCCCTATTCCTGACCCGCCTGCCCTACGCTCTGCCGCTCATGCTGCGCGAGGGGGTCTCTCCCATCCGCGCCCTGCAACTGGCGGGGAGTGAGGCTAATGTCCGTCTGTACCTGCACACCTGCCGCGACTTGGCGCGCGAGTACGGCGTCTACCTGTGCTGCGGTTCCGTGCCCATGCCGCGCTACAGCATGGTAAACGGCCAGCCCCGGCGCGAGGCGGGCACGCTGACCAATCAGACAGTGCTGCTGGCCCCCGACGGCACCCTGATCGGGACTACCGACAAGATTCACCTGACCCCCGCCGAGGAAGCTGGCGGCGTTGACCTGACGCCAGGCAAACTGAACGAGCTGCGGGTCTTCCCGACGCCAGTGGGCGATCTGGGCGTCGCCATCAGCCTGGACGCCTTCCGCGCCGACGTGATCGGGCGGCTGGAGGCGCAGGGCTGCACCGTGCTGCTGCAACCCGATGCCAATGGCGCGGCCTGGACCTCCCTGGAGGGGCTTCCGCCAGACCCTGCCCAGCTGCGCGATCAGCCGGTGGCGTGGCTGGAATCGAGCTGGACCGTCACCACTGCTGGGAACAGCATTCGCTACGCCGTCAACCCAATGGTGGTGGGCAATCTGCTGGACCTGAGTTTTGATGGCCAGAGCGCCATCACTGGCCGCACGGTAGACGCCCCTGAGAAACGCAGTTATGTGATGACCGAACCGCGCCCCGGCTTCCTGGCGCTGGCTCCCTGGGTGGCAGACGGTCCCGACGATCTCCTGCGGACCATTGGCCGCCAGCTTGCTGCCCACAGCGGCCACGTCCGCGAAAACGCCTACCGCACGGACGTTCTGCATGCCGATCTGACGCTGCCGCCCAGCACTGTCTCGCCCTCTCCCCGACTCCCACACGAGAACGCGCTGGAGACCATCCTGAATGAACCGGGCAGGCCACACCGCCCTTTCTCGGCAGGGGTGTGGCTGGTTGCGGCGCTGGGACTGGGTCTCATGGCTACCGCGCTGCGGCGCAGGCGTTGACAAGTTCGGGGGGGGTCCCTATACTTCCCTTCGCGCTTTTGGGGCCTGTCCCCAGGAACGCACCCGCCGTGAATGGGGGGTTGGCCGAGTGGTTGAAGGCAGCAGTCTTGAAAACTGCAGTGGGGCAACCCACCGGGGGTTCGAATCCCTCACCCCTCGCCACGTCACAGCGGCCCGGCGCGACCGAGGAGAGGTGGGTGAGTGGCTGAAACCGCATCCCTGCTAAGGATGTATACCGCAAGGTATCGAGGGTTCGAATCCCTCCCTCTTCGCCACAGCGCCGTCCATCACAAGTGCCCGTAGCTCAGCTGGATAGAGCGTCTGACTACGGATCAGAAGGCCAGGGGTTCGAATCCCTTCGGGCACACCAATGAAGACCCCCTCTAGGAGGGGGTCTTTACTTTTGGAGAGAAAAGAGCAATAGGTCATGTGCTTTCTTCATGCCTTACAGAGATTAAGCATGCCGACCTCCGGCCCTGCCTTCCCAACAAAGACTTGCCGCTGGGCTGGTGACTTGGGGACGCGCAGCTGTACAACTTGGGTTGGGGCACTGCTCGCCGGTGACCGCGACCTGTTCACGCCGCTGAACGCCGGGGCCCTTTGAGGCACTCCTGAAGACAACTTGAAGTACACCAAGTCCTTCGGGTTGATGTCCCGGTGAGCTGGGTTCGTCCTGCCTCTGGACGGACTGAAGGGCATCCCTTCTCCATGACATCGGTGGGCCATCGCCCTCCTCGTACCGTGCGGCCATGAAGCGATACCTGCCCCTTCTCCTGGCCGTGTGTTTCACCGCCCTCGCCGTGCCGGTCCCGTTTCAGGCCTGGAGCGACGCGCGATCCTTGCCATCTGAAGCGAGTCTCGCGACAAAGCTGCCGAGTTTCGCCGCGTGCGAGGCGGGCGACTTCGATCGCTCGAAGATTGCGCCAGACGTCCTCGCCGGCTACGACAACTTGACGAAGATCGTCTCGACGTTGAAGGCCGACGATCCCCTGCGCGCCACCATGGACAAGACCCTCACGCAGATGCGCGCGACCTTGACGAAGACGGCGCCCGCCTCGACCCCCACGATGCCCGCGAGCGTGACCGAAGCGCTGAAGAACGCGCGGGCGTGGCTGGAAAAGAACGAGCCCAAAGGCTGGCAGGCCTTCTCGAGCAGCGCCGACGCCAGGGATGCCAGGAAAGCCTCCCAGGCCGCTCTCGCCGCCGCCACCCTCGGCAAGCCCAACGCCGCCCTCGCCGCCCTCCTCGCCGCCCACCAGCTCGATCCGCAGAACCCTCAGCACCTCGTGAATCTCGGCGGCGTCCTTGAAACCCTCGCCCTACCCGGCGAGGCTCTCGTCGTCCTCGACGCGGCCGCCAGGTTGACGAAAAACGACGTGGGAGCCCTCGGCTGGTCGAACATGGCCACCCTGAATGCCAATCGCGGCGTCGCCCTCGCCGACTTGCACCGCTGGAACGAAGCCGAAGCGGCCCTCGCGAGCGCCTTGAAAGCCGGCCCGATGCTCGCCGAGGCGCGACTGGGTCTCGCGCGGGTGTTGACGTGTCAAGGCAAGACCGCACAGGCCGCGAAGTTTGCACGTGCCGGACAGCGCCGCACGCCCGTTGCGCAGGCGACGAACCCTGCTTCCGACGTTGTGGAAACGGCCGTGCCGCCGGGCGAGCTCGGCGGAGCGACGTCCGGCGGCCAGAACGCTTCGGCCCAGTTGCCTCCCTCGTTGACCTTCGATCTTTCGCGCGGGCAGGACTTCACGCTCCCGAACCTCAAGTTGCCCCAGACACTCAAGGACGCGGTCGTGCTACTCGACAAGTACCAGAAGTTGCATGACGACCTGCACGCCCGCTGGGAGACCATTCGCAAGCGCAGCGAGGAAGTCGACGCGCAACTTCGCCGTCGACCCGCGGCGTCCCCGATCATTGAGGCGCGCCGCCGGGCGCTTTGGCAAGCTCGCCTGCACGTCAGGGACGAGCCGACCGTGAAACGTCTCTACGAGGCGCAAAACAAGTCGGACCTGGAAGTCAACAAGGTTGACACGGACTTCTCGCACTGCTCGGGCGGCTGTATCGCCGACGAGTTCATCAGGAAGGCGCGGACCTCCGAAGAGCTCGACGCGCTGTGCAATGCCGCGATGACCACGCAACACGACAAGTGGCGCAGCGCGATGCACAGCCACGCGCAGAACCTCGGCACTTACCTGAAGGCGGCGTACAAACTCGAGACGGCCCTGGCGGCAAACTACAGCGATCCTCTTTTGCACGAGCAGGCGTCCCTCGACGCCGAGTTCCTCGTCGTGACCGAGTTCATGGGGTACGTGACCGAAGCGCTGCACTGGGCGCACGACATCAAGGTCTTCGCGTGCTACGAGAGCTCCACGACGAACACGAGCGACCCGATCGCGGGCGAGCTCGTGATGCCCCGCACGGACCCTTGCAAGGCCGTGTACGACGGAATGAGCCTCTCGTTCTCGGTGAGCGTCGTCGGCTTCTCGATCTCGTGCGACACCATGAGCGTCTCGGCAGCCACGCCCGGCTGGATCGGCGCGTTCGGCTCGTTCTCGCAAAGCTTCGGCAACAAGGAGTACACCGTCACGGTCGGTATCCAGGAAGGGGTCAGCGTCGGTGTCGGAAGCGTCTCGGCGGGCGCGACGTCGCAGCAAGGCGCGTACGTGTCCTGGGGCAGCGACGGCATCACGGACGCGGGCGTCTCCATCACCACGGGCGCGTCCGTCGGCGCGACACACGGCTCGGTCGGCGGGTCCAAGGACGTCATTACGGATGTTACGGGCGCGTTGAGCGGCAAGTGGAGCTTTATCGCCAGTCCCGGCGGCGTGAAGTGAGCTGAACGCGTCAAGGGCTGACCTGGTGCGGTGGGCGGTGGCCCACCGCAGGTTCGTCATTCCTGAGTCACGGTCGTGTTCGTACGCTCAGATCATGCCTGCGCCCTTTCTCCTCGCCCTGCTTCGCGCGCCCGCGCTGGCCGCCACGACCTGGCGGCCCCCCGCCCTTCACGAATCCCATCCCGACTTTCCTGGAGTGACCTCATGCTGATGCGCTTACTCTCCCTGCTCGTGGTTCTGCTGCTCTCCACCGCTTCCGCGGCCACAGCTCCTCTGGTCGCCACCCTCTCAGGCGACCTGTGGTCCTGGACCTCCTCGCAGGGCTGGACCCAGCTCACCCACTGGGGCCACAACGGTCCACCGGTCCTGTCCCCCGACGGCCACAGGGTCGCCTACGCCTCGGTCACGGAGGGCGCCGTGCGGACCCGGGGGGCCCAGGGTGATCTGACCTGGAGCCCGACGAACATCTGGCTGCTCGACCTCGCCACGCGGAAGGCCACCCGCCTGACCACCCAGCCTCCCAGGGAACGTGGAGACGAGGGGCTGATCCGCTCCACCCCAGCCTGGTCGCCGGACGGCAGCTTCCTCGCCTGGACGCAGAAGGACACCAGCAAGGTGGAACTCAAACACACCCTCGCGCTGTATTCCGTCTCGAACGGTGCGGTACAGGTCACGGCCACGGACGCCCTCGCCGACATCGGTAAAAACGTCGGGTCCGAGGTGCTCTGGACTTCAGCCGGGCTCGTGGTCCGCAGTCCGGTTGAACGCATCCCCGGGGCGTACCTGCGCAATCCCTCGCAGGCGATGGGTGCGGGATTTCCCGTCGATATGGGTGTCTCCGTGCTTGACCCCGCGGGCCGCGTGGTGCGCCGCATGGTCGTCGCCAACGACCTTGGTGGCGGACACCCCATCCGCAGGGGCACGGCGGTTTACCTGACCGTCTTCGGCGAAGCCCACCTGTTCAACCTCACCGGGGGAGCCAACGTCTATCGTCTGGACCTGATGGCGCCCGAGCCCACGCCCGAGCGGCTGGTCGCCGTCCGGGCGCCGAAGGGGCTCTCGGTGCGCTTCGTCATCCGTGAAATGGGGCTGTACTGCCAGGTGATCGGCGCGGGCCAGGTGGTCCGCCATTGGCCCTGTGGGGGAGTCAGCACTGGCAGCCCCGACATCTACCATGAGGATTTCGACGGGGCGCTGACCATCGCCCTGTCACCGGACGGGAGGCAGGCCGCCTACCTCCGGGACAGTGCTCTCTTCGTGCACGACGGTCGCACAGAGCGCCGAATCCTGGATTTGAAGGGGCGCACCGTCTCCGGTCTCGTCTGGGGCCCGGTCGAGTTCCGGCTGCCCTGAGCCGGGGCACCCGCGTCATCCGCGAATCACCCCGCGGTTCTTACCCTGCGGGCATGAACAGGCTTGCCCTCATCCTCCTCGTGCTGACCGCCGCCAGTGCCGCCCTCGCCGCTCCCCAGGGACAGCTCATGTACGTGCGCGGCTTCGCCCCCTGGCTCGAATCCCGTGTCGGTGCCTCGCCCCGCAAATTATCGCACGGGAGCGATGTATTCCAGCTCGCCGTCTCGCCTACCACCGGGGAGGTAGCGTACCTGGAGGCACTGGGGGGACAGAACAGCCCGGAGCTTCCCCCCCTTCGCGGGATGGTGCTGTCCCGGCCCTACACGGCTCCTCACGCCCTGCCCGCCCGCTGGCACTCGGTGCCGGCCGAATGGCTCGCGTGGTCCGGGGACGGGCACACCCTGTGGGCGGGGAACTCGAACGGGCTGTTGCTGAACTGGACCACACCGGGCCGGGCCGCCTTGCCCTCACCGGACTCCTCCTCCAGTCGGGACGGGGGAGTCGTCGCTCGGGCGATCGACAACGGCCTGGTCGTCGCGGCTGGAGGTGCGGGGGAACAGGCCATCTTCACGACGGGCCGCCATCAGGCCCTGCTGGAAGCGCTGCGGGCGCAGCGCCGCTGGCCGGAGGTCGCCTCCTTCCTGCGGGGCTACGACCCGGTCCAAGCTCGGGACCGCCGCAACTGGCGCTTCAGCCTTCCCGCTGTATCTCCAGACGGACAGGCGGTGTATTTCGCAGCGAACCTCGGCCAGGGCGACGAGGACCTGCGCAACAACTTCACCTTCTTCGTCTTTCGGTTCGATCTGGGGAGCGGCGGGCTCCTGGCCCTGGGCAAGTTCGGCGGGCACTATGGTG
The DNA here is from genome assembly GCF_014201875.1 of Deinococcus humi. Taxonomy (NCBI): domain Bacteria; kingdom Thermotogati; phylum Deinococcota; class Deinococci; order Deinococcales; family Deinococcaceae; genus Deinococcus; species Deinococcus humi. The sequence continues at coordinate 275,122 of NZ_JACHFL010000005.1, forward strand.
AGACACCGACTCTACGCGTGTCCCCGGACGGCCGGAGACTCCTGTTCGTCCAGCAGGAGTACGCCAGCGCCCCCCAGCAGCCCGTCACGGTGACGGCCCTGGAGCTCGTTACCCAGACGGCGCGCGACCTCACGGCGACGGACGGCGGGCGGGGGGATCTGAACCGGCTGGACGGCTTCTGCTGGCTGGCCGACAGCCGATATGTGGCGTACAGCATCGCGTCTTACCGCAGCGAGGACGCCTTCGGGGAGGAGTTCGAGCTGAGCCCCAGGGATTACACGCTTTATGTGAAGGACGTTCTGACCGGCAAGAACGTGCACATCGTTAGGGGAGCAACGCAGCCGGGATGCGGTCCCCGGTGAGGCCCTCTTACGGTCGTGTTGCCTTGGCTGCGAAGGCGGAGGCGGCCAGAAATTCAAGCCACGCTTTCTGTCATCTCACCCCAGATCTGAAAGGCCTGGTTCTGGTGGTGTCGTCTGGCAGGGGTGGGAACGGTTGTGGCAGGTTTTGTGTGCTGAGCCGACTTGCCATCAGACTGGTGTACGTTGGGTGCAGGCCGTGAACAGTGATGACCAGGATACCCGCTGCCTTACCCAGCTTGTGGAGCGGGGCGAGACGATGCCCGATAGGGATGGCGCGAAGGCGCCGGAATGGCGTCCTGGTGCCGGAGATGCAGCTCGGGTTCCGAGCGACTGAGGGGATCCCTCTCGATGCTCTGGATGACCATAACGGAATGGGGGCGGGCCTGCTCCAACCCGCTGGGAGACGTGTGACTGCGCTGTAAACCCTCCCCAGGCAAACTGAGGGCATGGCCGTTCGCTCTCCTGCCTCCGTGCTGGCGCTCCTGACCGTCTACATGGTTGGCTACGCCATCTGGCTGCTGCTCGGCGCACCGGCTGGAGACAGGACATCCGTGCTGGCAAACCTGCTGCTCGTACCCCCCTTTTTGCTGGCGACGCTGGTGGTCTGGACGGTAGCCAGGCTGCCGCAGGTGACGGCAGCCCCGGCTTGGCGCTGGCTGGGGTACGGTTTCCTGGCCTGGGCGCTGGGTGGGCTGATCTACTCCGGGTATGACCTGCTGGGGCTGCCTCCCTTTCCCTCTCTGGCAGACGTGGGCTATCTGGCCACCCTGCCGTGCTTCGCCGCAGGGTTGACCGCCCTACGCCGCGAACGTCGGGGCACCCTGCAGACCCTCAGCTTCCTGACCGACGCCGCGCTGGTCACGCTGATTCTGGGCGCCCTGGGGTGGCAGACCTTTTTCCAGAGCACGCTCGCAGACACCGCGCAGCCCGTCCTGGCACTGTGGATCTCGCTGGCGTATCCCGTCTTGTACCTGCTGCTGTGTGCCGCCACCGTAACGCTGGCCCTATGGAAGCCGCTGGGCCTGCGCAGACGGGTGATCGCCCTGCTGGCCGCCGGACTGCTGTGCTTTCTGGGCACCAACGTCCTCTACTTTGGCGCGGTGGCCCGCGGCAGTTACGTGCCGGGCACCTGGCTGGATCTGGGCTGGCCGCTGGCGGCGTTCCTGATCGCCTGGGCGGCGTACCGCTGCGGCGAGGCGGCCACACGGCCCCAGCCGAACTGGCCTCAGTTGCCCAGCGAGTGGTGGAAAGGATTGCTGCCTCATTACGCGGTGGTGGCCGCGTTCCTGGTCTACCTGGCCCTGCACCTGGGAGCCCCACTGGACCGGCCACAACAGGTGCTGCTGTGGCTGATCGTGGGCCTATTCGCGCTGCGTCAGCTCCTGGTGCTGACCGACAACCAGCGCCTGCAACTGCACCTGACGCACCGCGCCGAACATGATCCGCTGACTGGCGTGCGCAATCGGAGCGACCTAGAAGTCGATCTGCAACGGCAGATTGACGAGGCCCGCACCTGGAACAGCGTGGTGGCGGTGTTGTTCATTGACCTTGACCGCATGAAGGAGATCAACGACACCTTCGGACATGTGGTGGGCGACCACCTGCTGCAAGCGCTGGCCACCCGACTGTCTGAAGCCCTGCCCGCCGACGCCCTGCTCTTCCGATTCGGCGGCGATGAGTTTGTGGCCGTGCTGCCCAGACATGACGCAGCAGCGGCCGCCAGGGTGGCGCAGACGCTGCTTGCCGCCGCCAGCAAGGCCTTCCAGATCGGCCCGGAGATCTTACATGTGTCGGCCAGTCTCGGGATTGCGCTGGCTCCTGGCGACGCTGAGCAGGCCACCGCGGCCATCAAGCAGGCAGACGGAGCCCTGTACCGCGCCAAGCAGGCGGGCAGGGACACCTGGCGCTTCGCCAGCGAGCAGCTCAACAGCCTGCACATGCCCCAGGCCCAGCTGGAAGTGCAGCTCCGCGGCGCTTTGGAACGAGGCGAGTTCGCCATGTACTTTCAGCCGCTGATTGATCTGCGCAGCGGGCGGGTGCGCAGTTTTGAGGCCCTGATGCGCTGGAATTCCCCCGTGCTCGGGCCAGTCTCGCCTGCCGATTTCATTCCAGTGGCCGAAACGCGCGAGATGATGGGCGGGCTGGGGCACTGGGCCATGCGCGAGTCGATTCGTCAGATGTGCGCGTGGCAGGCGGCGTTGCCTGGCGTCAGTGTCGCAGTCAACGTGTCGGCCACGCAATTCGCCTACGAAAACTTCGTGGCCGACACGCGCGCCACGCTGGCCGAGTACGGCGGCACGCCCGGGCTGCTCACGCTGGAGATCACCGAGAGTGCGGTTCTGGCCGACGCGATGCAGGCCCGGCAAAAATTACTGGAACTGCGCGCCCTGGGCGTGCGCGTGGCCTTGGACGACTTCGGGACCGGCTACTCCAGCCTGGGTCAGCTCCGCTCACTGCCCGTGGATGTCCTCAAAATCGACCGGGTGTTCATCCAGGACAGCAACACCGATTCGGCGTTCATCCAGGCCATGATTTCGATGGGGCACAGCCTGGGGCTGGAGGTGGTGGCCGAGGGCATCGAGGACGCGGCCACCGTCGCCCAGCTGCAGGCCCTGAGATGTGATCTGGGCCAGGGATTTTACTTCGCTCGGCCACAACCTGCCGGTCAGGCGGTGGCCGCGATGGCGCAGGGCAGCCTTCTGGCCCTGCCACGTTGCTGACACTGCACTCCTGCCGCCGCTCCCAAAGTCCCGCCCCAACCACCAGATAACCGGATTCACATCACTCGCTTGGCACCGTACATCCAGTCATCGGCCGCCGACGGCCATTCGCCGAGAGCCGCGTGCAATCCAGCCAGATCGGCGTCTTTGAAGGCACCCAGTTTCTCCCCTGGGAGAAGCAAGAGTTCTTGCAACCGCACCCTGCGCCACCCAACACCGGCACTGTACATGGGCGCTGGAGGGGTGACAAGGCTTTGACTGATCAGGTGCGGGCGCCCTGCGGTCTCTTCTCATCCCTGACGACGACGCCCAAAACCACTGGCCGGGGATGGGCGCTTGTGTTGCCAATGGCAGCACTTCAAGGGGAAATCTCGCTTGTCGGAGGGCTTCCACCTTGCGTCCGTTCCAGCAGGCGACGGACTTCCCAGCAGGCACCACCATGCTGTGTCACGCACCAGCCATTGTGGGAGACATACAGTCATCGTCACGCCATGAGCACGGCTTTGAACCCCGTGCCAAACACACCCAGGAGCATCTATGACGAACCTCACGTCCCTCTCTGCCAGCCAGCTCGCCCGACTCGTGACGGAAAAAAGAGCTTCGTCCCTGGAGATCGTAGACGCGTATATCGAGCGAGCGCAACAGCTGCAGGACCTCAATGCCCTGCCTTTCCCGTGCTTTGATCGGGCGCGGCGTGAGGCCCAGGAACGCGACGCCCAACTGGCCCGGGGAGAACGTCTGGGCCCGCTGCACGGCGTGCCCCTTACCGTCAAGGACTGGCTCGAGGTGGAGGGCCTGCCCTGTCGTGCCGGCGACGAAGCGCGCCGGGGGATGGTCTGTCAGCAAGACGCGACGGCCGTGGCCCGTCTGCGCGCTGCGGGAGGGGTTGTGCTCGGGAAGACTGCGGTCCTGCCCGACACGGCCGTGTACGGGCGGGTGGCTAATCCCTACGGCGAGGGCCGCAGTCCTGGTGGATCGAGTTCGGGCGAGGCGGCCCTGATCGCCGCGGGCGGCAGTCCTTTGGGCCTGGGCAGCGACTCCGGCGGCTCCATCCGCCAGCCGGCCGCCTTTTGCGGGGTGGCCGGACTCAAACCCACCTCGGGGCGGGTGCCGCCCACTGGGCATCTTCCGCGCATTAATCCGCTCGCCGATTCGCGCACAGTCATCGGTCCACTGGCCCGACGGGTGGAAGATCTCGCTCTCGCACTGCACCTCATCGCGGGCGAGGACGGCTGGGACGCGAGTGTGGTCCCCGCGCCGCTCAGTGACTACCGTGAAGTGCGGGTACCGGTCCTGCGCGCCGCATTTTTTGACCGTTTGCCGGGGGCGGAGGGCCTGGATGATGCGGACGCCTCCTGCGTGTTGGGGGAAGCGGTGACGGCGCTCAAGCACTTGGGCGTTGAGGTCCGTGAAGCTGCGCCACCTGGCCTGGACGCGACGATGGCGCTCACCCGGGAGTACTGGGCGCGGCCCGAATCATCGTCGTGGGAGTTGTGGGAGCCTGACGGGGCCTCGACCCTCAGTGCCGACCAGGTCGAGCGTCACCTGTTCGAGTGGGATCGTTTCCGGCGCGGGGTATTGGGCTTCATGCGCGGTGTGGACGTGATCTTGACGCCCGTCACGCGGTCGGGCGCGGTGAAGCACGGGGACGACGAGGGCGGCATCGATTTTACGGCCCCCTTTAGCCTGACGGGACAGCCCGCCGCCGTGGTGCGTTGTGGGAAGACGGCGGACAGACGACCCCTGGGCGTGCAGGTGGTGGCCCGGATGTGGCGCGAGGACGTGGCCTTGGCCGTGGCGCACGCCCTGGAAGAGGCGCTGGGCGGCCACCGAAGCCCCCCGTCACGCGAGACGGCAGACTGGAAAGCGTGAGGAGGAAGCAGTGAATGGATGGACCGTGGATGTTCGCCGATTGAGTGAGGTGCGGCCCCAGGACGTGATGGCGTTGCACAACCACCCCCGGGTGCGCCGAACCCTGCCGCTGGCTCAGTCGCTGATGGACGAGGCGGGGGCGCAGCGGTTCATCGCCGCAAAAGAGCGCTTGTGGGAAGAGCACGGGTACGGGCCCTGGGCTTTTTTCGTAGGTGACAGGTTCGCGGGGTGGGGCGGGTTGCAACCTGAGGGACCGGACGCCGACCTTGGGCTGGTGCTCCATCCCGACTTCTGGGGTCTCGGGCAACAGGTCATACCGACCATCCTCCGCCACGCCTTCTCGGAGTGGGGCCTGCCTTCGGTGACCGTGCTGCTGCCCCAAGGCCTCCGGGGGATGCGGGCAGCGACCCGCTTCGGATTCAGTCCGGACGGTGAGGTGATGCTCAATAGGGTGACTTTTGTGCGGTATCGCCTGCCGATCTCGACCTGGAGGGCGGCGCAGAAGATGCCCTGATTGCTGTTCTGCGCTGCCCATTACAGCTGGCGGAGACATGCGTGAAAGCCCCACGCCTCCAGTGACCTTGAGCAGGCTCCCCCATGCCTCACGGACAACCCTCTCGATGTTTGAGCCAGGCGGGGGAGGTTCAAGCGTGCCAGTGCACAGCCACAGGGATGTCTCGTGCACAACCAAGGGCGTCGGCGGCTGAGCCCTCGCTCTCCAAACCACACCACCTGCGCCCACCACTCATAAGGGAAAGCCCCAGACCTGCGTGTGCTGATGCAGCAGGGCCCGGAGGTGAAGGGGCTTAAGGCTGTCTGACGGGCCTCTGCGTGACATGTCCTGGTGGTCTGATGGAGAAAAACGTTGACAGTGGGCCAGGAGAGGATGCTGCTGAGGGGAGAGGTGTCGCATGCGCGCAACGCCCATCCCGTCTTGACCCTCGAAGAACAGCAGCGTTTGACCGGGCTGGTTCGTCGCCGCAAAACACCCCGAGGCCTGGCTGCTCATGCGCAATCAGTCCTGCTGGGCGCGGAGCAACCGTACACCTCGCGCACCCAGATTGGTGAGCCGTTGGGCGTGTGTCGGCACACTGTGCGTCCCTGGCGCCAAAGTCTGGCGCACCTCGGAAGATTCAGGATGACGACATGGAGCGATAAATCCGCCTGACACTGGATATTTTTAGTGATGACGACGAACTGGACCACACGAAGCATGGTGCGGCGAGCCCCAGAAGTGCGGCGTGCCCGTTCCCACGCCGGGCTCAGGACGAGAGGTCAGCCGTCACTTCTCTTGGTATCACAGCCCTCGCCTGTTGCCTGCGAAAAAGGCGAGGAGGTGCGCGTTGACCTCCTGGGGCACCTCGTGTTGAATCCAGTGGCTCACGTTCCCAAACATCTCCAGTTGCGCATCATCGACGTGCTCCACACTTCGCTCCGCCATTTCCCGCCCAAGGAACTGATCCTCGGCTCCCCACAGGATCAGGGCCGGCACGCGCACCCTCGCGTCGCCTCCCGTAGGTGCTGGGAAGAGGAACATGGCCCGGTACCAGTTGAGCATGCCTGTCAGCGTCCCGGGTTGAGCCCAGGCTTCCCGGTACCGCTTTAAATCGTCCGAGCTGAATGTTCCAGAGCGCGAGGTGTTCGTCAGGCTTCTGGCCAGCATGCGGAAATTTCTGATGCGGAGAAGCACTTCTGGCAGGACCGGCACCTGGAAGAAGAACATGTACCAGCTCTTGAGTTGCTGTGCCCGACTTGTTCTCAGCGTCTGGGCGAAGACGCCGGGATGCGGAACGTTGAGAATGGCCAGCCGCTCCACCCGCTCCGGGTGTGAAATGGCGAGATTCCAGGCTACGGCCGCGCCCCAGTCATGCCCGACCACGTACGCCCGTTCACGTCCTCGCGCGTCGAGTAGACCCAACACATCCCGGGTCAGTGCGTCAATCCGGTAGGCTGCCATGCCCGGTGGTTTCTCGCTCAGGTTGTACCCCCGCTGGTCGGGCGCCAGCACCCGGTACCCCGCGTTCGCCAGGGCTTCGATCTGGCGGCGCCATCCGTACCAGAATTCAGGAAAGCCATGCAGCAGCACGACTAGCGGGCCGTCCTGAGGGCCCGCCTCGACCACATGCAGCAGCACACCGTTGACCCTGAGCAAGGTCCGCCTGACCTGTAGAGGGGGGGAGCCTTCAGTCTCCTTTCCAACTTCTCGCGTTTCGAGCATCGCAATCTCCAGGTGGGTCAAGACGGGGAGCTGTTCCTTATGGCCGCTCCCTGCCCACTGCGTCTGTAAGCGAGGTTTCCGTGCAGGACGTGCCAGGCCACACGGGGTTGGAGCAGGGCTGCCGGCGAATCGAGGAGATTGGCCACACGCTGAAAAGCCATGGCTGGCACAGGATCCTTCCAAGCTGCCTGGTGCAGTTTCCCGACATACCAGTTCACGAACCTGGTCCTTGCTATACGGTGACCTTCTACGCCCTCAAAGCGGAGGTCCGAGCCGACGGCCATGTCCCAGGGAACGTTGATGGCTTTTGCCGCCCGAGTGAAGAAGCGGCGGGCCAGACCGTCAAACCCTTCAGCCAGGGCGTATTGCAATTCCAGGGCTTCCGTTGCCGCGACCGTCATGCCCTGGCCGTAGACAGGATTGAAACTGCAGATGGCGTCCCCGAATGCCAGGTAGCGCTGGGGGAAGCGGTCAAGCTGTTCGTAACGGCGTCTCCGGCTGCCAGGGAACTTGAACTGTGTCCCCTCGTCCAGTGGCTGGGCTCGGCTCACCAGGGTGTAGATGTCGGAGATGGGCAAACTTCGAGCGAAAGCAAGAAATCCAGCCAGATCGGTGGGGGCCTCGTCCCCCAGAATGCCCGCGAGTGTCACGATCCAGCGGTCTCCTTCGACAGGCACCATGAAACCCGACCGGGGGGTGCGGGTGGACCCGCTACAGACGACGGAGGGCACGTCCCCGCCATCGATGGCCGTCTCGCCCGGGCGACGTTGGAACACGCGTGTCGTGTAGGTGAGGCTGGTCCGCACAAAGTCCTCAGGAGGTGCCGGGTACCCCAATGCCTTCAGCCACGCAGGACTGTGTGAACCACGGCCACAGGCGTCAACCACGAGGTCGGCAGCGAGTTCTTGCTCCCCATCGCCCCCGCGTGGTGCCGAGCGGACGCCAGTGATCCGGCAACCACCCAGCGAAGTGAGGAGGCCCTGGACGTCCACGCCGTTGATGGCTTCCACATTCGACCATTCGAGCAGGCGACGGCGGACGGTCGTTTCGATGAGGGGGCGGCTCATGACGACACCTCGAAGCCCACTGGTAAAGGACACGTGGGGTGCGCCCTCATTGACCCACAGGCAGTATTCGGTCAAGTCGCCGGCCATCGCGCCTTGCTGGACGAGATCCTCCGTGATGCCCGGGAAGAACAGTTCAAGGACTTCACGGCCGCGGCCGAGCAGGCCGTGCAGGTGGCGGCCTTGAGGGACCCCTTTGCGGGGTAGAGCATGCTCAGGATGCTCGTCGCGCTCGAGGAGCGTCACGTGTTCGAAGGCATCCGCAAGGGCACGAGCGGCAAGCAGTCCACCCATACTGCCGCCAATGACGATTGCGCGTTCACCCAGCACCTTCATCGTCCCACCTCCTGTTGTGGTCGCGTGTCGCGACGAGGGCTTCAATCTGAAGTGACGGTGTTGCAAGGAACCGCTGGAATAGAGGACGGGCAGGCGACATCAGAGCAGGTTGCCGGGAGCCACACATACGCTGGAATTAAGCTGTCCGTCCCCTCTCAAGTGCAAAGCAGAGAATGAATGTTGAGATCAACTGTAGCACTTTCGCCATTTATCATTCTCCCTTTCCTTCCCCGCTGGGCGATGGCAGCGGGAAGATGCCTATGCCTCGCGGGTGCCCGATCTGGGCCGGCTTCGTCAGCGGCTGAAGACGGTCAAGGGGGTCTGGAGAAGCCCTTGAAGATAGAGTTACGGACATCTTGGGCCCTCGAAGGCCAGGGGTTCGAATTCTTCGATCACACCAAAAATCTCGTCCAGAGGGGATTTTTCTTTATAGTCGTGATGCACAAAGAGCCGCGTGCCCTGTTCGTGCCTTACAGGTCAGGAAGTCCACGGTGCAGGGTTTACTCCAATCACCCACCTCAGGAGTCGACATGAGTGAACACAGACAGGCCATTCCCCTCACCAACCGCTTCGCGGAAGCCATGACCGTCGCACACCGCTGGCACGCGGGTCACTTCCGCAAAGGGACTCCCACCCCCTACATCTCCCATCTGCTCGGCGTGGCCTCCATTGCCCTCGAGTACGGAGCCAACGAGGATGAAGCCATTGCCGCCCTCCTGCACGATGCGTTGGAGGATGGGCCGGAGAATACGGGCATTGACGCGACAGAGCTGCGTAAGGACATCGTGCGCCAGTTCGGGGCGAACGTGGCCAGGCTGGTCGATGGTGCGACGGACGCCACTCCTCAGGCAGGTGAGCCCAAGGCGCCGTGGGCCGAGCGGAAGACAGCCTACCTGGGCAAGCTCCTCCAGGAGAAGAACGCCTCCTCCCTCCTGATCAGTGCGTCGGACAAGGTGCATAACGCCCAGACCATCCTCAACGCGATCAAGCCATTGAGCGGTGCAGAACGGGTCGAGTTCTTCAAACGGTTCAATCAGGGCCTGGAGGGCACGCTGCAGTACTACCGCTTCCTGGTGGATGCGTATCGCCGTGCGCCAGGAGCCCAGGGGCGAGTCCAGCTTCAGGCCCTGTTTGACCTGTTGGACGGTACGGTCACGGCGATTGAGGAGGCGTGCGGGACGACAGCAGAAGACGTCCGCCGTCATCCCATGCTGCGGGGTGTCCTTCCAGCCTAGTGCAGACCGGAACGATATTCTCGTCAACTTGAGGTTGTCGGGCTGACTGCAGATAGGGTATAGGCCAGATCCGGGCAGGCCGGGCACTTTCGATCAGGCGCAGCTCCCCGTACATGGCCAGCGCGATTCTGGAGAAGGCTTCAGGATGCCCTTCTCCCAGGTCGGGTTCCGGGCTCATCAAGTCCGCCACCAATCAGCAAGGGGTGGTTACACAAACCCGTCCTCAGCTCCCTTCCATAGCGACGGGGTTGTACAGGTGAAATTTGCCGCACCAGTCAGGTTAGCGCTGACTGGTGCGGCAAATTTCGTTTTCGCAGCCCTTTTGCTGGACATGATTCCCTGCGGTCAGATCTACCAGGGGGAGCCTATGCCTGGCGCGTGGTGGAGATCACGTTGAACACCAGGCGAATTCGTTCGCTAGACGGGTTCCTCTAGGAAAGCGCTCGGGCTTTCGCCTTCCCCGATTTTTACGGTGCAGCCTCAGCGCCTGAATTGGCTGCCTGATGGACCTCGACGAAAACGATGTACCAGGAAGCTTCGTGCTCAGCCCAGACGAGGTGGCACATCTGCCCCTTTCTGACTTTGAGGTGCACCTTTTCTGTGAAGCCGGAATCGGTCAGGACCATCGTCCAACCTGATCTGACGCCGGAGGGTAGGACGGAGGCCATCTTGGCTTGGGGCGGACAGTCCTGACATGTGCTTCACATCTGGAAGATCGGCGAGGATGATTCCTTCGGCTGCCCGCATCCCAGCAATGGTGGGCGGACATCGTACAGATCATGCAACCTCACAGCAGGTGGGGATTCGGGGGCACCGGGTGCTGTCGCCCGCATCCAGCTCCGCTCTCCCATCGTTGCAGGGGCGCCAGAAGGCGGCAACCTCACCTGTTCACAGATGGGGACCACAACCGCCTGTCGCGGGTCACGCTCGACGGGCACATCTCCGAATGAATCGCGTTCGGCTGCATCATGCCCACGGGACTGCCGATAATGGATCACCCCCTTTTCAGGCCTGAGGCCGGGCGGCCGAAAATCGCTCCCTACAGTCTTTGCACCAGCGTCCGGCGCAACTTCACCACACCCGGCTGAAGTTGATAGCCCAGGCGCCGGTTCAGGGTGATGATTGGCGTATTCGATGCGTCATTGCCCGTTCGGACCTCCTGTGCGCCCCAGGCCCTGGCCTTTTGCAGACTCCACGCCTTCAGTGCCAGCGCGACACCCCGTCCCTGATAGGCTGGGTCCACCGCCGTGAACTCGTGCTGGAGGCGACGCCCCTCCTCATATGAACCCAGACCGACCAGACCAATCCAGCGATCTCCGTGCGCGGCGATCAGCTGAGCCTTCGGACTGAACCATTCGGCGTCGATAATCTCGCGCTCGTATTCCTCAAATGAGGGGAATTCCTCCCCATTTCCTGGGAGCAAGGGGGCCAGGCGGCGATTGAGTTCGTACAGCTTGTACCGCATTTCAGCCGTCTCCGGGGTTTCCTCAAATGTAAACAGCGAAATGCCGCGCTGCTGGGCCCTGGCCACGAGTTGCTCAAGAAGGGCCTGATCGGCGTCGCCCACGTTCATCGTCATCGTCACGAAGCGCTGCACTTCCTCGAAGCCATGGTGTACAGCGAACTGCTCATGCTCAGGAAACGCCCCGTTCACCCAGGTGGTCAGGGACGTCGCGCCTCCTTCCTCGGCCCGGGTCACCATCCACCGCACCAGCTCAGAGCCAACCCCTCTACCCCGCGAGGAGAGGTCAACGAAGACTTCACCCTGAAACCACCCCTCCGGATGCCAGGCTGAACGGGCCAGATAACCGTACCCCAGCAGGGCGCCGCCTTCCTCGGCGATGACGCGGTGCAAGACCTCCTGGCCGGCGGCGTCCTCCAGCTGTGTCGCAGCACGGTCCACGCTCGGCTCTGTCCCACTGCTGTCGTGCAGGGCATGGATGGCGACGAGATCACCTGTGGTGAACGCTCGAGTATTGAAATTCATAGAACTCCCAATCGGCTGAACAGCCGAGAACCCACGTGCTGAACCTTTTAAGCAGCAGAACAACCACCCGGACCGCAGATTGGTCCAGGTAATACCTGTTGGCTGGGTCAGTAGAACACGAGGAAATGCATCATGGTTTTTCCAGCCTATGGGTAGGAGGCATGCTCATCATCGGTCAAATGGCGTAGCAGTTTTTCTGGTTGTGTTGCCTCCTTCAGTGAACTGGTCTCCCCTGCCACGTCGTGACCTGCCTCAGGCCCTCCGGCAACCGTTTCTCAATCAGCATTGTCCAGCACGCACTCTGGCTCCCCCACCAGTTTCCTGTCAGATCCCGAGAAGTGCAGGCATTGTTCCCAACGCGGCAGCGAAGTCGGCCCTGTGACGCCAAGTGGGTAGAGGCCCAACTTCAGCCTGCTCTTCGCGTAAGGACAACGTCAGCGGGAACAGGGGCGGGGGTCCCGCTGGCCCCTGGATGAGATCTGGACGTGCAGTGGTCGCGCGCTGATTCGTGCCTTACGGGAATGACACAGGCTGTTGCCCTGAGATTGTGTCATTTATGGGGCCAGCTAACCGCCTGACAATGAGAGTGGTCGGAAAACGAAGTGCCAGCCGACTTCAAAAGTGGTTGAGTCTTGGTGAGAGCGCGCTTCCGCTACCTTCGTCGCTCAGGGTCAGGCCCCCAGGGTGGCAGGCGCTCGCGAAAACCGCCTGTTTACGGCTCGGCGCGTGATAGACCGCCCGCAAAATCAGTTTGAGATAGCTCAGCGCCCGCTGCCAGTGGGGATCGACGACACGTCAATCCCCACGCTCCACCACCTCAAAGCCCTCAGACACGAGTAACAGAGTTGCCACCGTCGGCACCAGGATCAGGCCCTCTAGACTGGGGCGTCGCGCAGCCAGGAACCTTCCAATCCAGATAGACCATAGTTCTCGTCCAGGAAGCCTTCCTTAATCTGGCAGCGTTCACCTTACTCGGCAAACATCTGCACGCTTGTCACCACCCGTGCTGTCGACCGCGCACGCCGAGGACGGCAGCGTCCACGACTCTTTGCCCCTGTACTCGCCGTACCTGACCGGCTGCCCATCGCTGTACGGCAGCCAGAGTCCAATCGCAGACTGGACCGAGACGGCGACGAGCGATTCTGTGAGTAATTGGCGCCCAGAGCAGCATGAGGACCACTCCCCACACCTAACATGGGGCATGACGTCACCACTGCGCCTCGATCGGGGCACCCTGGTCATGTCCGCAGCGCCGCCGTGTGTGGCTGATCTGTTTACCTGGGATGCCCGCAGCCAGAATTACCGGGCCAGGGGCCAGGACTACCGGGAAATCGTGCAGCGGCTGAGGGCAGCGAACCTAATCTTCAAAGACGAGGCGGCTGCCTTTCAAAAACTGGAGCTGGGTTTTGCCCGCGAGATCAGTCCCTATGCCCACCAGATAAGCACCCTGAAAGCCTGGAAAGCCGCGGGGCGACGGGGTGTGGCTGAACTTCCCACGGGTTCAGGGAAAACGCTCGTGGCCCAGCTCGCCCTGAGAGACACCCCCCGAAGTGCCCTGATCTGCGTGCCGACATTGGATCTCTTGCAGCAATGGTACTCGGGCCTTCTTGCAGCTTTCCCCGACGCGAACGTCGGCCTACTGGGGGGCGGCAGTCACGACGACACGCCGATTCTGGTCAGTACTTACGATTCCGCCGCCATCCACGCCGAGGATCTTGCTGGCAAATACGCCCTGCTGATCTGCGACGAATGCCATCACCTTCCTTCCGATTTTACCCGCGTAATTGCAGAGATGAGTCTGGCCCCGTATCGCCTGGGACTCAGCGCCACCCTGAAGCGCAGCGATGGCCGCGAACGTGACCTGGAAACCCTGCTGGGCCCGGTCGTGTACTCGTGTTCACCGGAAGACCTTGCCGGCGCCACGCTGGCCGACTACCGCGAGGTGGTGATCAAGGTCAAACTCAGCCATGGGGAACAGGCCCGTTACGATGACCTCATCCGGCAACGCAACGACTTCCTGCGCCTGAACAGTATTCGGCTAGGTTCTTTGGAGGGCTGGAAAAAATTTATCATGAGCAGCGGCTCGCCCCAGGGACGGGCGGCCATGCTGGCCCACCGGGAGGCCAAATCTCTGGCTTACGGCACAGAAGGCAAACTGCGTGTCTTGGAAGAGATCCTGGTCAACCATCCTGACGAGCGGACTCTGATCTTCACGGACGACAACGCCACGGTGTATCGGATCAGCCGTGAATTCCTGATTCCCAGCATCACACACCAGACCCCCACCAAAGAGCGGCATAGCGTGTTGGAGCGGTTCCGCGATGGGACGTACCGCATCCTGGTCACTAGCCGGGTGTTGAACGAGGGCGTCGATGTGCCGGAAGCATCGGTGGGCGTGATGCTCTCCGGCACGGCCACCGAGCGCGAGTACATCCAGCGCCTCGGACGAATCCTGCGGCAAGCAAAGGGCAAGAAGGCCACGCTGTACGAGGTGATCACGGAAGGCACCTCCGAAGAACGCGTCAGCCAGCAGAGAAAGGGGCAATGGCAACCACAGGCGGCCCCGTCCTGGGAGAGCATCAATGCTTCCGACTGAATTGTTGATGTTCACGGTGAAAGCTGGCCTGGCGAATCCCAGGCGGCTCAAACCCACCACCAACAACCTGATCCTGGCCGAAACGCTGATTGAGGTCTTCCAAGCCTACGTCGGCAAAAGGCGCTCAGAACTGAACGAGGAGTTGCGGGATATGGAGGCGGGCCGCTCCGACTATCGCGTGGTGCGCGGTCTAGCCCACCTTTTAAGCCAGCGGGGGGAATTCAAAGCCGGGGGCGGGCTGGCCCCAGCGGCAGTGCGCGAGAAGGTCTTTGCGCTGGCCCAGGACGGGCCACCCAGCCGTCACCGGACGCAGGCCATCCTGGAACAGACTGCCAGAGCGCTGTCCACCGAGTCATCGCTCAACGCACACGACGTAGCCGCCGCACTGTATGCCGATCTGCCAGACCAACAGACCCTGATCATGTTTGAGCCCCTGGAACCGCTGGAGCTCATTCAGCGCTGGGATCTGGCCCAGGCCCAGGGGATGCTGTACCGCGCCTATCAGCTCGTGATCACCGCCCGGCGCAATGAACCCGCCCGCTACAAGCAGCTGCTGAAGTACCTGAAGCTTTTCGGCCTGATGGTCACCGTGGAGGGGGACGCCACATATGGTTTTACCCTGACCCTGGATGGTCCCACCTCGCTTTTCTCCAGCAACACGCGCTACGGCCTGGCGATGGCGAAATTCCTCCCCGCCCTGCTTCATGTCACGAAGTGGGACCTGAGCGCGGCGTTAAAGCCCAGACGCGATCTGGCCTGGGTAGACCCTAAGGACGACGAGTGGTCCTTCCAGCTCACCAGTGAGGACGGCTACGTTAGCCACTACAAGGCTCCTGAAGAACACGACAGCGCGCTGGAGTCAGGCTTTGCCGAGCGCTTCGCCAAACTGGACACACCCTGGATTCTGGAACGCGAGGTGGATCTTGTCCCCGTGCCGGGAGGCGTTATCCTACCCGATTTCCGACTAGTGCAGGGCGAACGGAGCGTGCTCGTCGAAATCGTGGGGTACTGGCGCCCCGAGTACCTGAGGAAAAAATTTGCCCTGCTCAAAAAATCAGGGCGTACTGACCTGATCGTGTGCGTCTCCGAGCGATTAAACCTCGATCAGGCAGGAGTGGACCCCAGCGAGTTTGGGGACCGATTGGTGTGGTTCAAGGGCGTGTTGAATCCGAAAGAGGTGCTGACCATCGCGGATCGGATCGCCGTCAGCACCTAACTCCCAGATCGCGTTTTCGCGTCAATCCAGATTAAAAAAGGCCATCTTGATCAGTGGGGGCAGCATCCGGATCATCTCGACCGTTAGATCCTGCCCAGTCGTCCAGCAGCATCGGAGATTCAGCTCGCAGGAATGCTGCGGCCACGAGGACCACGTCAGCGCCATAGCTCGCCCTGACGCAAACTCCCAGGGTTGCTCAGAGCTATGGATCCATTTCGGGGCCCGCGGGCACCCTAAGGATCAGCAGGGGGCAAGATTTAGAGATGTAGCAATCCCGTCGCGAGACTTTGTCCTTAATATGGATAAGGGTATACGGTTGCCCTGTAGTTGCCACTGTGATCTTCACCAGCGACAAGACTATGAAACTGTAGAAGAAGATTCCGGAACTGCGCTCCACTAATGAACTGCCTGTACGCGTCAGCGCTGGTCATGACCATTATTGGCGCAGTGGAAGTTGTGAACGTCGTGTCGCAATCACCCAGCCCAGCCGATTGTGGAAGCCAGTGAGAGCGAAAGCCAGTGTCCAGCGGGCGTTTTACGATGCACATGACGAAAGACAAGACACGGCCTTTGAAATCTTCCTCGAACGAACATAACTGCCAGATGAGCTAGCGCAGCTAAGTACTCTCCAGGAGGCATGGTTCCAGTTCGTATCCCATCAGAACTACTGGTACTTCCAAGGCTGGGAAGAGACGGAACGTCCGCTGATCGAGGCGGGCAGGGTCATCCCCGTGAGTCTTACCGGCGCCTTGGACATCCAGATTCAGGCGTAGCCCCACTCCTTTGTGCGGGGAGGTTAACCGCGCATCTGCCTATGGGGCGACTCAGCGAGTACTCAATTTTTCACCACTCCAGCCGTTCCCTCGGAACAGTGGGCCGTCCAAATAGGTTGCGAAAGGAATCGGGCTGAATCAGCGTTATATCTGTGGGTGCGGGTTCTGTGACGCGCGCCCCAGAGGTTTGCCAGCTGACAGCGCTCGTTGTGGGATGACTGGTGATCAAGTCAGCCAGCCGCTCCAGACTCGCCGGTACGTTCCTGACCATGGAAGAGCCCGCAGCACTTTGGCAGGGCCAGCAGGGCGGCTCGCAATGTGGAGTCGGTCAACTACTCGGCGAGGGCCTTCAACGCGCCGAGCGCCTGCCCGCGCAGCGCTTCACCCTTCTCCCCAAATCCAGCCGCCACGAGCGCGCACCACATCACACGAAAAAAGGAAGCCCCTTGCGCACGCCCTGAGCAGGCTCGAACAGTCTGGTCGCGTCGTGTACGGCACCTTCCATCTCACCCAGGGCGAGGAGCGCCTCATTCCGCCCCGTCAGTATGAAAATCTAGTCTGTGGTCGCGTGGGCACCCCTGGGCTCCGTTATCGCCGCTCAAGGGTCACGGTGCCCGTCGCCATGGGCTGTTCCTCCACAAAGGCCTGGAACCGTCCGGTGTAGCGGTCTCCATCAAAGCGGCCTTCTGCACGCAATTCAGCGGTCGTGTCGTCCGGGAGATTCAGCGTGATGGTCAGTTGCCCTGCTCCCGTGTTCCCGTGCGCCGTGCCGATGTAGCGTTCGTCGGGCGAGTACACCATGCCGGCGATGCCGTTGCGGGCGTCGTCAAGAGTCAGCACCACATCGAGCGGCGCGCCGCCCTGCGTGACAAAGCGTCCCGTCCAGGTGCCAGCCGCTCCAACCCGTGCAGGAACTGGTGGGCGGGACGGCTGCGCAGCGGGAGCCGGAGAAGGAGCAGGGACGGCGGGCGCCGGGGTGTTGGCGTGGGCGAGCTCAGCGGTGGTGGCGCGGCGATAGTCCTGTGCCGCGTCCCGGGTGCTCAGGCTAAGGGTCTTGCTGGACGCCTTCCACAGGTACGGCTGGGGCTTGAGATTCTTATCGGTGTACGGAAGGCCGTTGAAGCGGATGCAGCCGCTGTTCACACCATTCGGGGTGGCACCGTTGACCCCCTGGGAAGTAGAGGGCTTGAGCGTGAGGGTGCCGCCTGCCACGGTGAAGGTGCCCGCCTCCCAGTGCACGCTGATCTGCTCGCAGGAGATCATGCGGGCGCCGAAGTACCCCACGGTGGCACTGCGGTCCAGCCGGGTGAGTTCGTAGGTGCCGTCCGTTCGCAGATTGAGGCGCCGGGCGGTGCTGGCGGCCTGCCTGAACCCGTCCGAACCCCGGCTGTAGGTGGAGCGGGGGTACACGGTCCCGGCATACCACTCGCCGGCCAGACTGGACGGCACGGTGGAGGCTGCGGCAGCGGTGGGAATAAGGAGGCCCAGGGCCAGGACGACGGACATGGTGCAGGCAGAGGCGTTCATGCGCGGCACTGTAGTCGGCGCAGGGTGATGGCTGGATGACCGGCCAGCCGGGCGCCCCGTCAAGCCCCGTCCGGGCGTTGGGAGAAGGCGGCGCGCCGCTGGAGCGCCGCCGCACGCGCCTGGGGTGCCCCTGGATCGTTCTGGCGCTCCAGGACATCCGCGTAAACCACCAGAACCTGGCCAGGCGACACCAGCAGGGAGAAGGCCTTGCATAGCCCCAGCGCTGCCTCAGCATCGCCCCGGGCCTGCGCCAGCTCCCCGAGTGTCAGATGAGCCCGCGCACGGTGCGTGAGCGCGGCGCGGCGCAGGCCCTGAAACCCATGCCGGACGGCGAGGTCCAGGGCCTGATTGGCGGCGACGATCGCCTCCCTGGCGGGCAGGAAGGCGGCGTCCAGCACCCGCGCGCCGGCGGTGACCAGGGGCAGGTTCAGATGCTGGGCGTGCCGGGCCAGGGCCCGCAGATACCCCTGCACGTCGTCCCCGCGGGCAGCATGAACCACCACGCGCGCGGCGAGCAGAACGTGCCGCTTGTTCTCCGGCACGTTCTCGTGCGCAAGGGCGGCCTCCAGCGCCTCGGCCGCCTCGGCTGGGGCGCCCATGGTGGCGCTGAGCAGGGCGAGGTCCGCGTGAAGCACACCCCCCCACCCGGCGGTCGCAGCGCCGCCCAGCGCGAGACCCTCTCGCACCGCCTGGCCAGCCAGTGCGTCTTCCTCCTGGGCGAAGGCGGCGCAGAACCGTTCGTGGGCGTTGATGAGTTTCAGGTTGTCGGCTCCGTCCACCCCGCGGAGCAGGTCATGCGCTTCAGCGGCTGCGCGCGCGGCCCCCACGGCATCGCCCAGCGCGAAAAGCAGCGGCGCACGCTTGTTGAGCACCGAAGCCGCCCCGATCCGGTCGCCGGACCCCGCGTGCAGGGCGGCGGCCCGGTCGTAGTGTTCTGCAGCCTGTTCGGGGTCACGGACAACCCAGGCGAGCCCCAGGCCCTCATGCGCGGTGGCCTCTACGGTGGGATCGGCCAGCACGCTGCCCAGGTGACGCAACGCGTCCAGGGGCGCCAGGGCCGCGTCAGTCTCGCCGCGCAGCAGCAGCGCGCCGGCCAGCGCCTCCTGGAAGGTGGCCGCGAGCCGGGTGTCGGGCGCGGTCTCCAGGCTCGCCAGACCTTCGCGGGCAACCCTTTCCAGGCCCTCCACATCGCTGTTCTCCACCAGGGACTGCAGCCGGGCCGCCTGCGCCCGGGCCCGCTGGTGCGGTGAGGCGGCCAGCCGGATGAGGTGGGCGGTCACTTCCTGCGCGTGCCCGTCCAATGTCAGGTCCCGCAGGGTCTCGGCCACCTGTGCCCACGCCTCAAAGGCTCCTGCGGCGTCGCCCATCTCTTCGAGCAGGGCCGCGGCCCGTTCGCCCCACACGGCCGCCGCCCGGAACTGCCACGTGGCCCGGGCCGCCGAGGCGGCCCGCAGGTACAGGGCCGCGGCCTGATGGCGGTCACCTCCCTGTGCCCAGTGGTGCGCCACCTCGGCCTCGGGTGCGCCGTGGCGGGCGAGCACCCGTGCCGCGCTGCGGTGCAGGAGGCCGCGCACTGCCCCTGGCATGCCCCCAGCCACAGTCTCACGCAGGAGGTCATACACGAACCGCTCGCCCTGCAGGATCTGGGCTGCTTCCAGTTCCTCCCAGGCGCCGGCGATGTCCAGCAGGGGCAGGCCCAGAACCTCGGCGGCGAGGTCCGGGCGCACGTCACCGCCCAGAACCGCGGCGCCCCGCGCGGCCTGCAGGGCGGTGAGCGAGAGCCGGGCGAGGCGCTGCCCCAGCAGGTCCGCCAGCGCGCCAGGTGGGCGCAGCGGGCTTTCGGAGTCAGCGGGCTGTCCGGTCTCGATGAGATGTCTCACCGTCTCCAGCAGCAGGTACGGGTGACCGCCAGTGAGCTGGTAGAGCGCCGCGGCACGCGGGTTCAGTTGCGGGACATCGAGGGAGACCAGCAGGGTCTGCGCAGCGTCCGGTGGGAGCGGCCCCAGGTGCACGACCTCAATGGCACGCGTGCTGGCCGGGCCGCCCAGTGCCCGGCCCTGTTCCACCGGCGGTGTGGCCCACACCAGCCGGAGCGCGGCCGCGGGCGATCCCCAGCCCAGTGCCGTCCACACCGCCGGCCACGCCTCAGCGCTCAGCGGATCGAGGAACTGCACGTTGTCCACGGCGAGCAGCGTCAGGCCCTGGGCGGCGGCCAGACGCAGAACGGAAGCCTGGGCCTGATAGAAGCGCGCCTGCTCCTCCTCGCCCTGCGGGGGTGGGAGAGCCTCACCCAGCTCCGGCAGCAGCCGCGCCAGTTCACGCCGCGCCCAGTTAGGCAGACTGACACCCATCCGCGCCAGCAACTCGCGCAACAGCCGCGAGTGGGCGGCGTAGGGGGTGCGGGTGTCGTCCGGGCGCACCTCGAACAACCATGCGCCCGGGGTGGCGAGCACGATCTCCTGCAGAAGCCGGGATTTGCCTAGACCCTGCTCCCCCTGAAGTTCCACGGCCCGCCCCGTGTCCAGGGCCGCGTGGACGCGCTCCCACTCGCGCTCCCGTCCCACCAGCCTGGGGGGCCGCAGCACGCTCAGGGGCACGCTGGGCGGGCGAAGCAGGGGGGTGTCCAGAGTGCCCTGCTCAACGGCCCGCATCAGGGCCCGGGTTTCCTGGGCTGGCCCCGAACCGAGTTCGTCGCGCAGCACGTCCACGCAGCGGTGGTAGGCCGTCAGGGCTGCCGAACGGTGCCCCTGCCGGGCGTGCAGGGTGATGAGTTGCCGCCACGTCACCTCGTCGAGGGGGTCGAGGGCAAGCAGGTGCTCGGTGAACTGCACAGCCTCCGTGAGGTTGCCTGTCGCCTCGGCCTGTGCCGCGCGCCGACCTGCCTCCTGCCGCTGGGCCTCGGCCAGACGCTCTCGCCAGGCCAGCACCCAGTCCTCCAGTTCCGGCAGGTCGCTGTAATCGAAGTTTCCTAGGAATTCGGCCGGCGCGGCGGGCCACGGCTCCTGACCGTCCAGCGCGCGACGGGCGTCGGCCTCGATCTGCGGTGCCAGCCTGAGGTCACTTCCCACGATCACCAGGGGACCGCCAGGCGGGTGGTTCAGGCGGCGCAGCAGGTGCACCAGGTTGTTGCGTGCCGTCTGTGCGTTGTCGTAGAGCAGCGCGGCCAGCGCCGCACGTGGCCCTGGCCCCTCCAGCGCAAGCCTGGCGAGCAGCGCGGCGCCGCGGCGCTCCAGGACCAGCGGCGCCGTGCCGGGGCGATGGAGCGTCGCTCCCGCTCCACCCAGGAGGTTCAGGCGGACGGACATACCGCCTGAACCGGCTCAAGAGCTCGGCACGGCCTCCACATCAGGGCGTGACCCCCATCAGGGCCGCCCGTGCCCGGCGCATCTCTGAGATCCCCTGCGGGTCACTCAGGGCTGCGTAAGCCAGTTCGGCCGCCGCATACCACTCGTCCGCCTCGACGGGGCGCCGGGTGCCCTGGGCCTCCTCGGCGGCGCGCCGGAGCCACGGCGCGGCGCGGCCGGGCTCCTTGCCCCTCTGCCAGTGCCCCGCCACCCGCGCGGGTGGGATGTGGCGGCCCTCCAGCGCCCGCGCGGCGCTCCGGTGCATCATGGCGCGCACCGCGTCCGGGATGCCCGAGAGCACCGCCTCATACACCAAGTCGTGCGTGAAGCGGTTCCCTGCGAGAACCTGCGCGGCCTCCAGTTCTTCCCAGGCTGCCGCCACCGTCATGAGCGGGGCGCCCAGCACCTCAGCCACCAGTTCCGGACCGAAATCACTCTGCAGCACACTGGCGGCCCGCGCCACATGCAGGGCACCCGGCGACAACCGCCCCAGGCGACCGGTGATGGTCGCGCCGACGGTCTGCGGCAGCAGCTGTTCGGGGAGCGCCTCCGCCAGACTGCCCGTCTGCACGAGGTGCTTGAGGGTTTCGAGCACGTACAGGGGATTGCCGCCTGTCGCGCGTGTCAGGTCGTCGAGGTGCGCCGCGGCGCCCGGCAGATCGAGTGACCGGACCAGGGCATGCACGTCCACTTCAGGCAGCGGCTGCAGCTCGATGTGGATGGCCTCACCCTGACGGACGACACTCTGGACCATGTGCAGGAGTTCAGGGGGCACTTCCCCCGTCCGGAAGGTGGCGATCAGCCGGGGGGGCCGCCCGGCACTGCGGTGGGTCTGGTCCGGCCTGAAGATGACGGCCCCCAGCTCGAAACTGGCCCGGTCGTAGTACTGCGTGTCGTCGTCCAGGGTGCACGCCACCCGCTGGGCCTCGTGCCCGAGCATGCGGGCAACGGCCGTCACGAACCGCTGCCAGTCCTCCTCCACGCGCATCGGTTCCGGCGGCCCTTCGCTGGTCAGGAATTCAGGCAGGATGCGCGAGAGTTCGCGCTTTTCCCACGGTTCCGGCGTCAGGTCCGGGTAGGCGGCGAGGATGCGCCGCACGTTGCGCGCTGCGGCGCCGTAGGGCAGCGCAGCGTCTCCGGGGCGCGTCTCCTGGTGCGCGTACACCCCGCAGCTGGCCGCGAATTCCTGCGCCAGTCGGGTCTTCCCCACGCCGGGCAGGCCGCTGATCAGAATGTTCTGCCCACGTGCCCAGGCCTCCTCCATCGTGGCCCATTCGCGCTCGCGCCCGATCAGGACAGGCGGGCGAAGGGTAGCGGCCGGCATGATCACCGGCGGGGGAAGGGGCAGGTCTGGCCCCGGACTGCCCCGCCGCAGCTCCTCGGCCAGCTGCTGCGTTGCCGCCAGGGGTTCGGCGCCCAGCTGCGTGGCGAGCGCCTCCCGGCACGCCTCGTACGCCGCGAGCGCGCCAGTGCGGTCGCCCGCAAGATACAGCAGGCGCATCTGGCGGTTCCACAGCTCCTCTGCCAGTGGATCGAGGCGCAGGGCTTCGCCCAGTACGGCCGCCGCCTCACGAGGGCGCCCGCCGGCCGCCAGCTGGTCCGCCTGTCCGCTCAGGTGCCGCCGCCTCTCGTCGGTCAGCCGGGTGCGCAGGGTCAGCAGCCAGGTCTCGAATTCAGGCAGGTCGGCAAACTGGAAGGCCCCCAGCAGCGCCCCGGGAGCCTGGGGGTCCTCGGCCACGCTGACTTTCACGTCCGCCTGGAGGGCCAGCACGGTGTCCCCCGCCACCAGCGCCGCGCCTGCCACCCGCTTCAGGCGGCGCAACAGTTGCACGAGGTTGTTCCGCGCGGTCCCCTCCCCCGCTTCGGGGTACAGGAGACCCGAGAGGCGTGACCGCGACACGGCGCCCTCAGACGCCAGGTACAGGAGCAGAGCGGCGGTTCGGCGCTCCAGGATGATCGGGGCCGAGCCCGTTTCCACGAGGCGAGCGTCCTCCCGGATCGTCACTGTCCAGCGCGTCGCGTTCTCCACGATAAAGACAGTTTAACAACAAGCAAGTCCGCCTGACCTCTCCGTTCGGCACGGCTTTCCTGGTCACGCGGCCATCACACAGCCCGGCCTGACGTGGCCCGGTGGGCTTCGCCCGCGCAAAAGAGGAGGATTCATGACTGAGCGGCCGTCTCCACACCGCGCCCAGCAAGGCCAATCGCACGTCTATGTGCTGCGTTTCCGGAAGGAGGGGGAACACCCTGAGGTCTGGCATGCCTCCGTCCATGACGGCGTCAACCACACGCGCCGGTACTTTGACACCTTTGACGCCCTGATCGAACACCTGTTCGCCGTGATGGCCAGTCAGTAGCGCCTGTCACCGCCGACCTGTTCTCCTGCGGTCATCCAGCCATCACCGTGGGGTTCTTACAGTCACCGCACATCAAAGCGCCCGCCAGGCTCAGCCCAGGCGCCCATGGAGGATGTCATGCCCCGGAAGCTCATCTACCCTGCCCTCGCCCTGATCTCTCTTGCGCTCGCCAGTTGCGGCGCCCCTCAGACACCGCCCCCAGCAGCCGAGGCACCTGAGACCTCCATGGAAGCGGCTGCCCGCGTCACCGTCGCCCGCATTGAGGTCACGCCTGCCTCCGCCCTGCTGACCGGTGCCGGGCAGACCACCACCCTGAAAGCCACCCTGTACGACGCCCAGAACCGTGTGGTCACTGGCACAGTCAAATGGGTGTCCTCCAACCCGTCCGCTGTAGAAATCAGCACCAAGGGCGTGGCGAAGGCACGCGTGCCGGTCGGCTCGAGCCAGATCACCGCCGAAGTGAACGGCGTGCGGTCCAGACCAGTCCTGGTGACGGTCGCCCGGCTGAACGCCAGCACCGTGGTCGTCACCGATGCCCAGATTGCCTCCGGAGCGACAGTGCTGACGCCCGGCCCCGGCGGATCGCCGGTCGGCGCGCAGTTTCAGGTCACGCTGAGCGGCGTGACCCCGAAGGCCGGACAGGTGCTGCTCTCGAGCGGCCTGTCGCCGGTCAGCGGGCGTGTCCTGTCCAGCGTCCCCAGCGGCCATCAGACCGTCGTGACGCTCGAAACCGTGCCGCTCGGCGCGTTGTACCAGGACCTGAATGTCTCCCAGCGCACCCAGCTCAGCGCCAGCGACCTCGTGCCGCTCACGGGCACGCAGGCTCCGGAACGGGTGGAGCGCCACGCCGATGGCAGCATGACGCTCAGTTACCGCCTGCCAGAAGGCGGGCCCGTCCGCGCGGGACGCCTGAGCACACAGACGCTGCCCGGTGACGCGACCCTGCCCGGCCCCTTCGCCACAACGACGTTCAGGGTTGGGCTGTTCGAGTGCACCACCACCCTGGACGTGCTGTACTCCGGGGATCTCCTGAATCTGAAAATCGAGTCGAAGCTGGATGTGGACGTTGCTGCGAGCATCGAGGGCGGCCACCTGAAATGGCTCGACATGAGGGCTGCCGGAGACATCTCTGGCACCATCACCGGCGGCCTTGACCTCGATCTGGGCGCGCAGGGCGACCTGAAGTGCAAAGCCGTGTTCGCCCGGCTGCCTGTCCCCGTCACCGGACCGCTCGCGTCCTTCATCGCGCCCACCGTCCCCATCGGGCTGGGC